>NZ_JBLVPS010000007.1:0-178137 GCF_048286515.1 Flavobacterium rhamnosi
GGTTGCATCATGTTCTAAATAATATCAATGATACCAAATCATCAGAACTGCATAATCTTCTTCCACAATACTTCAATCAGGATTTAGTGGATTGATGCTATTGCTGGGACGCATACCATTTTCATAACTTGCAAACGGGTTGGATGCGCTAGAACGCGAAATCTAACTGCTAAAAATATCTTTAAAACCTAATATGGAAAATAACCAAGACGAAAAAAAGAGGGCAATTATTAAGTGGATGGACCAATACATTGATACATTTATTGTATCAAGTTCGAGTGAAATTTCTGGTTACGTCAATAAATTACGAGAGCAGAATCCGAAAATTAACGATATTGATGGGTATTCCAGTCCTTTCGTCGGAATATCTAGTTTGCACAGTAATCGACGATATGACGCATTTATCGAGTGCAGATAAATGGAAATCGATTCACACAATTATAAAAATAGATAGCAAAAGATACATGAAAGCAGCTAAAAACACACAAACAGCAACCCGTTATTATATCTCAAGTCAGCCTTGTGAACCCAAGAAAATAGCAGAAGCAATTCGTTCACAATGGAAAATAGAAAATAATTTACATTGGCATTTAGATCTTTCTTTTGGCGAGGATAAAAGCAGAAAAAGATATAAAAATGCTGCACAAAATTTTCTTCGATTTTAAAATTATCCCCAAAGATTTTACTCAATGAAACTATTAGCACTGAAAAGAAAAGCATTAGAAAAAAACGAAAAATAGCAGGATGGGATAATTACTATTTACTATCATTGGTCAATTTTTAATACGTTTGACCTATGTATTATCCTCTTTAACAATTTTGAAATATTCATATTCTAAAAACCTAATAAATTCGTCAAAACTCAAAAAGTTCCTCCACATAGCCCTGCTGACATTGACGGTGTAATTGTTATTCTCAAGCCTAGTTTGTATCTCACCAGTATTATATGATCCGATTTTAGCTAAGCTATTTTCCATGTCATCCACTTTTGGTTCGATTATATTACCTATCTTAAGAATAAACCTTGCGTTTGCGATAAAGTATTCTTTATCGACAACAGTATCATATTGTTCCCGCAATAACACACATAAAGCATATCTTTCCTTATGCTTTTTGGCTGTCCGTCCTTGTGTTCCGGACATTTTAACAGTTTCATTATGTTCTACTGTACTTTTTATCTCCAACAAGTAAGGATCATTTCCTTGATGTATAATTTCGAAATCATATCCGTTATCAGGTTTCGTAATATTCAATGCCTTGATATTTTCAATGGCTGCAACAAAAGCATCTTCCGCTGCATTACCTACAGCTTTTCTCCATTCCGCTTGCCTCGCAGCTTCTTGCATCTCATTTGCAGCAATCAATAACTTTTGTGCACCTCCAGCCATTTTTGATGCTTCAATTAAGATATTCAATTCTGATGCAGACATATCAAGCTCAGCTAACGCTTGTATTTCTTCCGGTGTTTTATCGATTTTTGATAGAGCCATTACCATTTTGCTAATCTCAGGGCCGAAAGCTTTTACATATAATACAGGTCTTTCCTTCCTAAAATGTGGAAATAGTATCCCACGTTCGGTTTCGTCGTCTCCAAACCAGTTATTTAAGCTGTGGAAAAGTGGATTTAATGGCTTTCCAGACTCAACATTCTTTTGAATATCAGGCGTTAAAAATAGATCATCAATAGGCTTAGCAAGCAGTTCCGCTGTTGCCCATGGAAGCATTTCAATTGTAATTTCAATAGCGATTAATATGTTTTTTGCGTCGCCATTTCCTGTGTAAGTTGTGTAAAGTTCTTTTAGTAACGGATCGAAAAAATCTTTTTTATCCTCTCTAAAAATATTGGCTTCTAGCTTTCTGAACATTCCGCTTTGCATAGGGATTATGGCGTTTGTAGCAAGAAGTGTTTGATAATCTGTAGTCCTAAATAGAATTTCGATCATTGTGTTCAACCATTTATACGCCGAATTCTTATCATTCTTAAAATAGGTATTTGAAAATTCGTTAAAGTTCAAGCTATTTTCAACCAGCCAGCAAACATATTTTATTGACGCAAGTTCAGCCGAACCAAAATTGAAGTCTTCCATATCTTTCACTTGTTGCTTCTCAGGAATAAGTTCTGGAACCAATTGACTGATATGGTTAAACCATTTATTCCTTTCTCTAGAAAGGTCGTTAGGGAACATGCTTACTAATTCAAAAATTGCCTGGAATTTTTCAAGGTGTTCATTAGCTGGAATAATTCCTCCAATGAAAGTATTGATACCATAATAGAATGCTTTAATATCAAATACATCGATTCCATCTAATAGCTCAATATCTGGATGAATTAAGACATCATAAATTTTTTGTCCAAGCTTATCACCGACTTCTTTCAATTTATCACTTAGTAAATTATCCTTACGTAAAGCCTCTTTTTTAAGAAGATCTCCTTTTGTGTTAGGGTATATTGCATAACCTTCAATTAGGTCGTGTCGTCCTATTCGGTGCAGAAAATTAATGAGCTGATTTAACCAATTTATCTTAGCCTCATCTTGGGTAAGTTCTAGCCTGTCTAGACCATTTGGCGCTATGACACATTTTAGAAGATCTTCTTCTGTGCAGGTTATTGTTGTCTCCCAATTTTCGGAATCTTGTGACACAATCCGTTGCCAGTCCAGAAAAGTATTTTCATCAGGAAATTGATCTTGGAAAAGTTTGACTGCTATTTGGTAGAATTCCAGGTTATCGGTTTCGACAGGAAAAATTCTTGGGATTTTGGCTTGTGAGATGGCAATTGGTTTACCTGAAGCAGTTGTTATAAGAGGGTGCTTACTGAAAAACTCCCTTAGTGGTTTTTGAATGCTGCTGGTATACCAATGCGTAGATGTATATTCTATCTTTTCTTCAGGTAATCCGCTTTCAGTAAGGAGATGTAGACCTTTCACTCCCGCAGACTGCAGAATTGTAAAAAAGCTAATTAAAGCTGTCTTGTAACTAATAAAGATATTTCTATTTGTATCAGCTGTTGGATCTACACGATCTTCATTGTCTTTAAAAGTTCTAACACCATCTCTTTGCTCTGATGGTTGGAAATTTGCTGATTGTAGAAGAAAAGGAATATGCCAAGTTTCAGTTCCTACAAGGGGGAAATCCCTGAATAGCTTAATTTCCTTTTCTATCTTTTGGACTTCCCAGAGGTTGTTTTTATAAATTGCAGGAACTGCAATTGTCAAATCTTTATAGCTAAAGTGAATCAGCCCTTCTTGGTGTTTTTCATTATTAGTCTTGATTTTTCCATTTAGTTCGGAAAACATCACACCTGGAAATATTTCTGTTGGTGGCGACAGTGAGTAAATTGTTGTTTGTTGATCGAAAGTAACTGTGATAGTGCCTATCCC
Organism: Flavobacterium rhamnosi; assembly: GCF_048286515.1. NCBI lineage: Bacteria > Pseudomonadati > Bacteroidota > Flavobacteriia > Flavobacteriales > Flavobacteriaceae > Flavobacterium > Flavobacterium rhamnosi. Next base: position 3,381 of record NZ_JBLVPS010000007.1, read on the forward strand.
AGATTTTTCATCAGTGGAATTGATCAAGAGTGCAAAAGGGAGATTTTTAATGAAATCTCCAATGCTTTTTAGTGCGAGATGGTAGCTGTCATCATCAAGTTTATAGCTATAAATAGTTGGTGTTTTGTTGCCAATGTTATTCCCAATTTCCTCATAGAATGTATTAATAATACCGAAAACCTCATTGAGCGAAATTTCTAATTCATTGAAGCTGTCCGCTCGTCTGTCTACTGGAATTATAAATTCTTTAGGACCATTGCGTGCCTGCAATATTCCTGAAACAGTAGCCATCCTGTTCAGTGCGTGCGTGGTAACAAATCCGGTTCCGAATTTACCTGTACTATCGTCTGAGTGATCAAAGGCTTTTGTACTGGTTCGTCTTACTAGAGCTAGTAAGTCGTTAAGGGTAAATGGAATTCCATCGTGGGAAAAATTAAGGATACTTTTGTTAAGTGAGATTTCTACGTTTACTGTCCTTTCTTGTTTTGTTCCATGCTTGCTTGCACAATCCTTGGCATTTTGCAAAAGTTCCCATATCCATCTCCTTTTACGTTCTACGGGAACGGTTTTAAGTCTTTCGAGATCCTGTAGAATGGCCTTTATTTCGCTTTTTTTTCTATCTTCGTCAAGCGCTATATCAACCGCACTTTTTTGTGGAGTGTCACTCATATTTAATTAGATTATGATCCTTTTGGAATGCGATTTATTGCGCAAAAAATCCATTTGCTAAGATTGATTAAAATTTGTCAATATCAAGGAGAAATTATCTTTAGCCTCTTCAAGTAAGCGGTTCTCAATAATATTCATTGCTTCGACATAGGATTTGTTGGTGTCCAAAATTTGTTGAATCTGAATACCACTGAAAATATCAGTAACTCCATCCGAGCAAATTAAGAATACATCTTGATCTTCGACTAGGCTTACATTAAAAAAATCTATTTGTGACCGGTAAACGTCTCCCTGAACTGATCGCGTTACAACATGCTTGTATTTGCTGATCTGTTCGGAATTGACAATAGATCCTTTATCGATGACTTCATTCATAAGGGTATGTGAATGAGACTCTTTTTGGAGTACATTATTTTTGAAATGAAAAATCTTTACGTCTCCGACCCAAAAACACAGAGCTTCATTTGATGTAACAATTGCACCGCCAACAGTTGTTCCAAGCTTTTTTCCTGTTTTCTCCTTGAATTGCCGTATTGCGAGATTTGCCTTATTTATTGCTTTCTGAACATGATTGGAATTAATATCAGACACGGAGGATAGGTATGTAAGTATGTTTTCTGATACTAACCGTGAAGCTACTTCCCCTTGCTCATATCCACCCATCCCGTCAGCCACAATGAAAAGAAAAGTTTCGGGATTAAGATTTCGAACCAAGATATAGTCTTGATTTATTTCTCGTTTCCCTTTATGTGTGAATATAATAGATTTCATTTTCCTCCTGTTGCCTGTATTGTTCCGCCTCCATGCTTAGTCACTCTAGGTCTTGTCGATATTTTAACAGGTTTAGCAGAGATTCCTTTTTCTGTTGCCTTGGTAGCCCATAAAAAGCCTTCACCTGGCATCAATGAACTCATATCTGCAGGAGAAAGTGCTGAAAGTTGTGTAATAGATTTCTGAATATGTTTCAACCATTGAGGGCTATTAAACTTGTGTAATAAGACAATAGAACTTAGCTCAATTATTTCATTTGGTAAGCTAGGAGGATCTTGACTGGCAATCATTATACTTACTCCCTTATGTCTCATTTCACGGATAGCAGTTACAATATTACCTGTAAGGTCTTTATTGTCCATGTATTTATGAGCTTCATCAAATACGATAAATTTATTAAAATGAGCACCATTTGCATTTCTTACAGCCGAAAACACGTTTAGCATGATTACAAATAAACCAAGAGCTTCATCTTTCACAATAAATTCATCTCTTAAGTCCACAATAATTAATCTTCCTGGTTTAAGTGAATCACGAAGAGTGTAATTATCGTCGATATATTCTCTTGCGAAACTTAGTTTTTGCCTAGCTAATGCTTTTTGGGAATTAGACAACAACTCAGATGATTCAACGCTTTCGACGATTCCGTCTATTGTAATGTTTCTTCTATGATCTTTCATAATAGCTTTAAGCTGCTTTATGTAGGCAGAATCATTTCCAATAGCACCAAGCAAGAACATCCAATCTTGAACGCTTAATTCCTTAGAATTAAATGCGATAGGTAAAACTTCTATAGAAGGGTATTCCGATTGTCGTTCTTCAATTTTATCTCTAGGAGTGAGTATGATAACATCTTCAATATTAGCGGGGTCAGCTCCATATTTTTCTTTTAACTTTTTAAGCTCACTCTCTTGATCATTTGGATAGATCATAGAGGTAAACTCTGGTTCATAGTCCATACTTTCGCTATAGTGAAAAATCACTCCTGCAAGAGGGGCTGGGAGTTCGTTTACATCACTGAATTGCTTTAGTACCATTTCAGAAATGGTACCTATTGTATAACTCTTACCACCTCCCTGAACCCCAAAAAGACTGATTGTGTTGGTCTCGCTCAAGTCGATTGCTATTTTTTTACCATGTAAACTTTCACCAAGTATCCCAAATTGATTACTTGAAGAACTTTTTCCAATCAAAAGGTCATAGCTTGGTGTTCTGTGGCTACTTTTCAGGATGATCTCCTCGGTGTATTCAATGTTGTCAATCGAGTACTCAACATTTGACTGATGAGTTAATTTATACTCTTCTTTTGGTTCAGCAGCAATTGATTTTTCGAAAGCGGGATGTTGTATATAAACTGGTTCTTTTACTTGAGATTTAGGAAGTGGTTCAGTTTTTACTACATCACTCTCTGGTAGCTCTTTTGCTTTGAATTTCTGAATGAATGGTTTTAAAGTTGTGTCTGCGCCAATCGCTGAACTTAATTCAGAATCAAAATCATTGTCTTCTAACCTTCTGGTATTAAGATCGGAATCTGGGTCAAGAATCATTTCAATTAACTTTCCACCAAAGGTGAAGAATGTTAAATCATGATCTAGAACTTCTTTATAATGCTTCTTTGAAGCTGAAAAATTGAATATAAATCCAAGCTTATTAAATTTTAGTTTAAATCCCGCATCTAAATATTGCAGGAATGCTATGTAACTTTCGTAAGCATTTTCATTTAAGTATTCATAACGGTGTGCTCTTTCTATGTAAAAGCTTAATAGAGACTTTAACTCCTTATTCTTGATTTCTCTATCCAATCTATCGAATGACAAATGATATTCTGGATCATAATGAATTCTTAGAGCTGTAATTGTATTTTCAATTTGTTCTTTTATTTTTTCTTTTAGATGGCTACTTTCTGTTTCACCAAGTGATTTTCTGCATTTAATCTCTATAATGGATATATTGATTTCTCTTTTTTCAATGTTAATAGACACCAACAAATTATCAGCCCGGCTTTTACTGTCAATTAGTAGGTTTTCAAAAAGGTTTTGGTGCAAATCAATTGGAATCAAAAAAGCTTCTTCTAAAAAACCTTTCTTTTCCAGTATCCGTTTGGTAAAAGCAGATCCAATTACTTCAAAAGCTTTATTTTTTGACGAATTGAGCTGTAAAACTAATGAACTACTGACTGCCCTTAAATCTTCGAGTAATATCTTTATTTTCTTTTCGTCGTCTGGTTTGTGAATATCTAAGTTGAATTCTTCGAAATGCGGGCCAAGTAAGCCTAAAACTTCTGATGTGGGTCTTGTAGTTAAATATGATGTAATGCCCGACACCTCTTCTCCAGGAACATAATCAAGGAGAAACGGAATATTTCCATCTTTTGAGGGCTGATCAAATATCTGAGGGCCAAGATTTTTGTCAAAGGTTACAACCCAGTCGGAGTAGTCATGCAAATGAGTTAATAATACCTTATCCCTATCATTTAGCCTTAATTGTGTTGAAGGTATAGAATCCGTATGTTTTGAAGCTAAAGCACCGGCTATAAATGATTGAATATTGTCAAATAGTTGAACACCTAATGCTCCTGCGCCGGAATATGAAATTGATAGGCTATTACCAACGATAAACCGATTCCATTTTATTTCGGTGCTATTTTCATCAAAAGTAACAGTTGATTCTGTTAAAAGTCCATTAAGATAAAAATTCCGATCATTTCTGTATGGTTTGATTAACTCTACTGTAATAGGAAATGGGCTTACTAAAAAACTTAAATGCGCTGTAAATCTAAAAGGGGTTGTTAGGTAATCTGATATGCTGTTAATTGAAAATCTAAGTTTTGGAAACAATCGGTTTTTTGATGGTTGAGAAAAAGCTTCCGCTTCTTCAGAAACATTGAACTCGGGATTTATAAGGTTTCTAAGAGCTTCACCATGTTCGATAATTTTATCATCACCTTTAAATATTCTAATTTCATACTTAACTCCTTTAAAAGAATCCTCTTTTTCCAATTCTACAAATGCATCAGCGAATACAGAGGTATCCCCAGAATTTATGAGGTTAATAATGAGTTTGTCAGTGTAAGGGTGTTGCGAAAGGTAATTTTTAATGTGACGAACTACCAATTTCTGGCTAATGTCCGTTTCCACATAATTATCCTTTGTAATATTGAACAACTGCCTGAAATAATGTTTCATCTGTCTTGAGACGGATGTCATTCCATTTTTCGATTCATCGGCTAATACATTCAGGTATAATCCCCAGCCGTATGCTAATTCACCTGAATAATGATAGCTTTTAAATGAGCTTGGTTCAACTAAAACTAAAGGATTATTTTCAGGAGAAAGCTGTCCTTCAAATAAGTAATCTAGGTTTTTCATCCATGTGTCTCTGTAACTAGGGTAATTTTCTGTCTTCTGTTCCCACTCATTAAAGACCTCCATCAGCTGTAAAGACCAAGCTAGTCGTAATGGATGCAATGGAGAAAGCAAAAGTGCCTCGGTACGTTGGCCGTCTGGAAGTTTAGTTTTAATCCTTGCGATATCAAGTATTTGTAGTTCCGTTAGAAAATGTTGTATTTTATTCTTCTCTTCGGAGCTTAAATTGTCATTGGAAACTTGTTCATTAAGAGAAGTAGTCCAATCTGTTAGCTGTTGAACGTATTCTTTAATTTTTTCACGATGTTTAAATATATCGGCTGTTTCAAAAACACCGTCACCAGTTTCGTTTGATGTCTGAATACTTGAAAAAATCTCTTCTCTAAGTTTTAGTATTGCAACAGGAATTATACTTGTTAATTCACTTTCTACAAATTGCAGACTCTCATAGCCAACAGCAGAAGAATTGCTTTTTAGTACGCCTTTTACATACCCGAAGCTGTTACTGTGCTCCAAAAATGTGATTTCAATTTCACGTAATTTTGAAGATAAACTAATCTGGTAATTATGCTTCTCAGAATAATTAATATGAAAAGTTGATGTATGCTTCTTTAAATCGTTAAGCCAAATATTTGAATTTTTAGTAGGAATAGGTTCGTCTGCTTCTTTCTCAGATTTAAGTTTTTCAATTCTATATTTGAAATAAGCCTGTAATACGTTGTTTAATTTATCCTTGCGATGATCGTTGTCACGTTCAACAGTTTCATCTACCACATAATCAAAATCTTCAGAGTCACAGGTTAGCTTGTATGGAAAATTGCTCTTTGCACTATTTTCATCCTTAGCTTTAGCTTCCTCCCAAGCCTTTTGGATTTTAGTTTCTTTAAAATCATCGTCTCCATTTAAGATATTTCCGTGTCCGTCTTCAGCCAATACTTTGAAAAAATAAGACCCCTCTTCGATAATATTGCTGTTCAATTCCACAGTTGCTTCACGGAAAGGGCGGTTTGAAACTGTGTTTTTAAGCTTCCTTAAAACTGAAATTTCCTCTCCGGAGCCACCGTCAACCGCCATTAATAATACCTTAAAGTACTTTAAGTCTGATATATCTTTTGGGTTAGGGTTAGTCCTAAATCGAATACGAACCTTCGAAATTTTATTTTCCTCAACGTGAAGAACTTTTTTGCCCTCCTCAATCTTAAAATCGTTGGATTTAATTTCTTCAGCAAAAAGTTTAATATGCGTAAAATCCAAATCTGGAATCTCCCAATTGGAAAAATTAAGTTCGGGATATTTTTCGGAGATAAGTCGGCAAATTTCTTCTGCCTTCCTTGCCTCATTTTCTGTCTTGATGAAATTTACTACTTCTTTTTGTAGTGTATTTGGCTCCAATGGAAGCTCAGAAATTCTTTCGTAGAGGGGCTTACTAAATGAGCTTAGTAGAGTGGTGCTTATAATATTGAAGTTTAACCTAGACCTAACTTTTTCTGTTTCTTGAACCAAATTTGAATCCGGTATTAAGTTCAATAGATATAAGTTGTCTCCAATGGCTTTACTTGAGTAATGATCTTCTTCTAAGGCTAGTAAGTACTTAATAATGTTGACAATGTTTACATCGTAAGCCTTCAGATAATTTAGTATTTCATTTTTAATTATGTGGGCGCATCTATCAGGTATAGTATCTAATAAATCGTTTTTAAGATTTGTTTCTATACCTTCTAAAGAAATTTCCTTGAAAGTAGCGTTGCCGTAGGAGTCTTCAGCAGCAGTTCTACTGTTAGACGGAATCAACACCAATAATGGTGCATCTTGTTTATTTCTTAATTCAATTAATTTAGTTGCTGAGATAAATTTTTTATCAGCATTCCTATCTTCTGAAACTATAAAAGTATCAATGTTTGGATACTGAACATGAATGACATTCCATAAAAAATCTAATTCGTTAAGCCCCAAACCAGTTATTTTCATACAGTGCCCGGCAGTTGCCTTACTGAGATCTTCTTTATGAAGCTGAAGGATGAGATCGATTATTTTTCTGTAATATGTATTAGGCGTTTTCAATATTTCCATTTTACTGAGCATTTAATTCATAACGAGGTCTTATTCTTTGAAGAATGTAGGCATCACTTAGATCATTGTAAAAGCCTATTTGACGAAGTTTTCTTTTAAAAGCATCAACATTTTCTTTGAATGCTAAGTGAGTTTGTAAATCTGCATCTGCAAACCGATCTTCATTTAAGCCATTTATCACTAGACCATACCTATCTCTAATACTCTGAATGAGTTCTTCAATTGATAATGTTCGCGTATTGAACTGATTGTCTTTTGATTCCAATACAAGTATTTGAACTAAGGTTTCTAGAAGTCGTGTACCTAAAACAAACCGTCTAGGATGTTTGCGGCTTCGACCTTGAGCCATAAACCCACGCTCATTGTTTTTTTGAGAAAGGTTGTCAATTAATTGGATATGATAACGATATTGGTATGTTCCTCTTGCTTTAAGAATCGTTTCTACGTATCGATCAAAGTAGGTGTCTTCGTACCGCACCATATCTTCTATCATCAGCTGGTCCTCTTCTTCCAAGGAGTTATAAAGATTATCCCATTGTGTTTCAAAGTAAATCTCAAAATCTGATGGTTTATCTTTTAATATCTGGAATGCTTTATGTATGTTTTCTGAATTGTTTTTATCCAACTTCAACCTTCGCAATGTCGCATTGACTTGGAAAGTAGCTTTAACATAATCGTAAACTTTATTTATTAGACTTTCAGCATCATCTGCTGCTATTTTAGCTGCTTTGCTTTCATGATTATCGGTTGCATCTAATACAATATTCCAGTCATCATTTATATCCGAAGTTCCACTTTCTATCATTTTCGGTAAAAGGTGAATTAATTTTTGGATATAAATAGATAGGTGAAAGGATGTCACTGTTTTCAAATAGTCAATTAATACATTTCTTGGGATAAGTCTTTTATAAACCAACAGTCTCCTAACATCGTCGCAAAATAATTCAGCTTGTTTTTGCAGTATAGGATAGATTTGGTTAAGATTCGAAGTGCTTTCCAAAAATCCTGGCTTTACATTTTTGATAATGTGCAGTAATCCCAAACTATCCACATCCAACCCGTTGGAGATATTGATTTTATTAGTAGTTTGATCCCAACCCTCCATTAGAAAGTTTTTCAAATCTTCCTTTACGGTTGGATTGACAGAAAGCATCAGGTACACCTGGTCTGCGGTATTGTAATCTCTTGTATTGGCTGCATTTCTAACTCTGTAGCACTCCAAATGTATTGGTCTAAGTGAGGAAATTTTCTCTTTATCGATATTTCCCCGGTAAACCATATTTACCAAATTACTCCTCATCCACAGTTCTACTGCTTCTGGATTATCTTTAAATCCTAGAACGGAACCTTCTTCTTCAAGTTTGGCGAACACTTTTTTCAGAGTCTGAATTTCAATAAATGCATTCCCTGCTGAACGAGCTCGCTGCTTTGGTCTAATTCCATTGTGCTTTAGGAGCATAAACAGATTAACCAATGTATTATCAATATTTATTGCCTTTGCATCAACTGTAAAAAGCAGTTCATTTCTAAATAAACTTTCCTCCTTATTTAATTTAATCGCCATAATTATATATCCATTGGTTGTAAAAGTAGACGACTCTGTTCGTCTTTACTGATTCTGAAAAAAGCGAGGTTATCTTTGGTCACAACTACTTCATTATAGTTAAGATTCTCTAACAGGTTTTTGAATATAATTAGCTCTACAAACTTCCCTCTTAGATCATTAAGGGAGGGGCTAAAACCCTGCTGAATGAAATGAAGCATTTCATATAAATCTAAGGATACTGTTAGTTTAATATGCTTCTGCATTTTGTGTCTGAACGTCAAACTATCAGGCTCGTATTCAAGATACTTAACTAAATGACCGGTTCTATTTACAAATAATTCAAAATCATCCAAGCTAAATAGCCGAAATGATTTACTAAATGGATCATTAATCTCCGTTGAGGACAAAATCAAGTATTCCTTGTCAATCGCGGCATTATCACATCCTTCATTTAATGAAATGGCTCTTGAGATACTAGTTTTTGTATCGTTATTTATATCACCTTCGCTAAGCACTCTGACAAATTTGAAAACAGAGTGATACGGCAACCGTAAGAGATAAGAAGGCAACTTCTTATATTCCTCATTATCGCCCTTAACCTGACTATTTGAGACGCTCAGTAAACCTGCTTTACCTTCAAAATATTGATGTCTTACAAAATTTTTCTGGATGGCCTTAATTCTTATTACTTCAGTATCGTCCTGTTCATATGTTGGTTTAATTCGTTCAACTGCATTGAATGTATCAAGTAGATTAATCTCTCTCTCAGCAAATTCTAAATAGGATTTACTTTGGTGCTTCCCAAAAAATAAATCTCGGTCTAAATCTGGAATCGCTACCTCCCCAATATCGGTTTCACGCAGCAGTTTGATTAAGCGGTCTTGATTTCCAGAATCATCAGACATCGGATTAGTAATGTTGAAGTAATAGTTTTGCCAAAAAATTTCAGGAGAATTAAGGTTCTCATTGTATAATCTTTCGACGTCCCCACAATCATAATCATGAGTCAAGGTGTAAGCAATAAAAGAACGTAAATCACGCATTGTCACATGCAATTCTCGCTTAAGAGCTGCAGTTCTCAATAGCCACTCCATGCGAGTTATAATCTCCTCGCCGGTAGCAGAATCATTAAATGATTCTACATTGTATTTTATAAAGCATTGGTTTGCCAAAGAACAACCATCACATTGTTTCCAAAGTTCTTTTTTTGTAAGTGCTTTTATTTGCTGTCTAAATAAACTAGGTTCTTTTAAATCCTTCGCAGCAATTGACCTCAAATTCAGATTGATAATCATCAAACCTTCAGGAAGTTCATGATGACCTTCATTATAAAAGTAATTTTCAATGTTATCGTGTAATTGATTGTGTTTTGATGTTGTTTTTAGAAACTCAACTAATCTTCCTTCGTTGATGGCAATGACTCTGCCTTCTGTAGCGTCATTATAATTATTTAAATTTTCGAAAGGCTGAAAAAAGTTTTCAAGCACATCGTGGTTGACTTTTTCATCCTCATCTTGTGAACCATCATAGTTACTTTCAAAGAGTACGCCATTAATTCTAAACTTGGCTCCATTTTTATGACCAAATCGAGTAAGGTGAGTAATGTTTTTATCTTCCTCTATCTTTCTAATAAACGCAGTTTTACCGTCACCAGCATTACCTGTTATAATCAGTAACTTAAACTGGCCGTCCAAAACAGCCGGAATGAGGCGGTTATCTAATTTGGTTGGCGTGTAGGTAAGTTGATCAAAATTACTTGCATTAAAACTTGCCCTTGTCCCTGAATTTCCGTGTTTAGATTGACTGAACAAAGAGTTTATATATTTAACAAAGTCTTCTTTTTCGGCAACTTCAACCTCCGTGTTGGATTGCTCAGTCTTACTTTCTAATATTCCGTCTTCACCGAATACAAGAAGGGCATCTAGCATGTCCTTCGCTGTTGCAAATCTGCCTTCAGATCTAGGATTTATAGCTTTTAAAATGTAATTAGCAAAATCATCGGATAACCGTTTTTCAATCTGTTTTGGATGGATTGGATCTTTGCTTAAGATTGGTAGCTTCCCGGGAGACCATGGATACTGCTTGCATAATAATTCGTAAAGCGTAATACCTAAAGCAAAAGTATCCGCAGAAGTATTCCATTTTATTTTCGTGCCATCGACTATTAAATCTGGTGCTAAATAAGGATTAGTGCCAACAAAATCGTTGTTGTCGTCTGCGAATGATGCAACATTAAAATCAATTAGAACAAACCTCTGTTCATTGTCCCACACAATATTTTGTGGTTTCACATCTCTATGTAGGATTGGTTGCTCAAGAGATTGCATGGCCACCAATGCGCTCAGAATATCTTTAGCTACATGGAATACTCTCTTGATAGATAATCGCGCGTCTGTACGAGTGTAGATACTTAGATTTTCACCTTCCAAATATTCCATGATGGTATAAAACTGCCCATCTATGGATTTCCCATTCCCCACAAATTTTACAATATTAGAGTGGTCTAGTTTTTTTAAGGCCTTATATTCATCAATTACTGATTGTGCATTTACACTTTCGTGAAAAAGTTTTAGCGTAAAAGATTCTCCTTGCAATTGTTGGAGTACCTTAAATACTCTGGAGTAACCACCTTTTCCTAATACCTTTTGAATAAGATAAACACGTTCAAAGGAATCTCCCTCTTTTATGTCATATGTATCAATTGCTGGAACAGCTATTGGCGTGATCTTAGTTTCAGGAGCAGAAGATGGATTGCCTTTCAAGGCTTTATTAAAGAATTCTTCCAGCTCTTCAATGTTATCATATCGGAGACTTTCGTCTACTAATATTGTTTTATTACATAGCTCATCTAGCCATTTCGGCAGGGTACTGTTGATCTTCGAGGGTAGCCTATCTTCGGGTAGTTTTCCTGATAGATTATTTAGTTCAAATGGAGTCTTAACTGGTTCAAGTCCTGTAAACAGCCAATAGATTAATACTCCCAGTGAATAAATATCAGAGGCTCTTGAAGCATCACCAACGGTAAGTTCTAGTGGATGGTATGCAGTAGCATTGCTTATACTAATAGTGGGCATAACGGTATAACCTTGCCTGGACTCATCAGAGAAATAAGACTTCCCGAAATTTCCTAGGTAAGCATAACCGCCAGTCATGAATATATTTTCTGGGTTGATGTCTCTATGGAATACGTTTTCCTTATGCGCTTCTTTCAGCGCAGCCATAATATTGTGGATGATATTTATCTTTTCTTGAAACGTGAAAGTTTTTGAACGGATTTCTGCCTTTAACGAGTTTTCATCGAGATAGTCAGAGATTTCATAGAAGAGATGGTTTTCTTCGTCTATCCGGAATTCAACATTCAAAATAAATGGTTTTGCTTTTATTCTATTTAGTGCCTTATATTGGTTGTTTATTTGATTTTCACGTTCACTAAGCTCATCCTGCGTTAAGCCACTAATCTGTAACGCATATTCTTTTACTCTTTTCTGAATAGACGATGCAACGCCTTTGGGTTTTACTAAATATTCAGCATAATTATTTTCTTGATGCAGTACCTCAATGATTTCATAACCTTCAACCTCATGCTTTTCATTAGGTGCTTTCTGGCTTTGTTTGCCAGTTAAAAACTGAACTAAATCAGTTTGGATCTTAGCGATGTCACCCTCTAATTGTCCAATTTGATAAGGATCTTTTAAGTAATTGATCAATTTCTCATTAAGCTGAAAAGTAAGTTTTCCTGCTTCTTTCCAAAGTGACGGCTCGTAAGTGTTAGGAAACGATAATGTTACCATGTTTTGAACCCATGCTTTACCCCAAGAAAAATTATACTCCCTTAATTTAGAGGCAAGAATTGCAGTTTTCTGTCTCCCAGTTTTTAGTGGGTTATTTCTTTGTTTATCATTTATGTACCAATAATTATCATCCCCTTCAATCCGACCTTTCCAATCTTTATTTTCAATGTTATAAATAGCATGCGGCGCTACAACGATGATGTCGTATTCCCAATATTGAGTTCGATTATTACGTGGGTTTGTAGACGCAATTTCGACGTTAGGAATTAAATAAAAGGACTCTGGAAGGTTTGCTTCCAGAAAGTCTAGCAAACGCTTTTCTCCTGCGTTTACAACCGAATCAAAATAGGGTGGTTTAATTATTTTTGCCATGATTCAATCTCTTTTTCTACAAGGCTGATAGCCTTATTTTCTTTACATAAAGCATCATAGATCATCTTATTAGCTGACCTAACATCTTTATCAATTTTATCCATTTGTGATTTCTCTAAAATAGGTATGGGGATGTTTTTAAGTAATCGATGAATTGGGCGGCATAGTTTAGTTCCTGATTGAGTCTTCCGAATGAATCGAAATCCATAATCAGAAGATAGCCAACTGAATAAATATCCAGAAGGAACCTCCTCATTTGTTTTCATTCTGATAAATTCACCTGCTAATAACTGTCCTTCTAATTCCTCATTGACAAAAATTGCGCGGCAGAATGTTTCTCCTTCACCTAAAGTTCCTACACCTGCTATCAATACTTCACCATATTCAGCAAGTTTATCAGTTTTTGCAAATGCCCTTGCTAGCAATTTGCCCTGCTTTTTTAGATTTAGGATATCAGACTGATTAATCAACTTTATCGATGTGGGAGAATCTAATTCTAATCGTTTAAATGAACCAGTAGAAAAAAACTGATTAGCATCTAAACATTCATGCAAAAGTTTGTATTTCTTTTGCTTCACTCTATTTTCAAGAATCTCAACTTTCTTCGAGTAGTTAAATGCATTAATAGAAATTGCACTTAATTCAGAAATATTACGCTGGAAGACTGCTACTTCACGATCGTGACTGTGATTTCCAAAATATTCGAATTCGTTTTTATTTAGATCAGGAAGTTCTACTAAGGTTTTAATTTCCTTTTGCGCATTCCTCAATAATTTGTTAGCTTCAACCCTCAGGTCAGATGCTTCCGTAATCAGATCATGTATTTTTTGTTGTTTTATTTTATCAAAGATTGGTATTGGAAGACCAGCCAAGTATTCGGGTTCGATATGTCGAATAACCGCCCCAAAAGTTCCCTGAGTCATTAAAGCATAGCCGTATTTTGAAGAAAGAAAGGAATACAGATAACCAGACTTTATCTGGTCATTAGGAACTACTCTTATAATGTGTTCGCTCGCGGCTTTCCCAATAAAATCTTTGGTAGTATAATTGGTATTGCCAATTGTTCCAGATCGCGATATCATAGTCCAACCCTCTTTTAACATTGAAGAAGTCAGATCTTTAGTTAATTTTTTCGAGACTAATTTCAGAGATTCAAAATCTGATTTTAGCATATCAGAACTTCCCATAAAAGATACTCCTTTTTCTTTGTTTTCGACATAATTCCGTCGGGCTCTACCACCGTAAAAAATATCGGAGGAAAACTCAGATAATAGTTTGGTTCCCAAAGGTGAATCTTCAAGTATTTTGCGAGTTTTTCGCCCGTCTCCTAAATGAAATGAAGAGTCCAATCTAGCGCCGGTCTCTTGAATCCACTTAACTTTTCCAATTAAAGTTTTCATATTTATCCCTTTAAAAAATTAGAATATGCTTCAATTATTTTAGGTAAATCATCATCCAATCGCTTTATTTTTTCTCTCCGAATCCGAACTTCTAAATTTTTTTCCTTTGTCCTAACTAAATATTCTGTTTGAACATCAAACAATAATTCGGCACCATCGTCATCTCTTAAGTAAATTGGAACACCCCTCCGGTCTTTACCTAATTTTTCTGCTATAGCCATAAAAATATTGTAGTCTTCAACGCGATCTTGTGCCAATTGACGCTCCATCTCTGTTTTTTTTTGTAAAAACAGCAATGATGCTTGAACTCCAACTTGAGGCAGAAATGCTTCGACTGCTAAATCGACCGATGCAAGTATTTTAAATTTGTCTAATATCCATTCTCTAACCGGTTGGGTACTGGGATTCCCTAGAATTCCGTCTGGTAATACAATTGCCATTTTACCACCGTCTTTTAAGAAGTTGTAACATGCCTCAATAAATAGAACTTCTGGAGCATCACTATATTGAGATAAATAATAAGGGGCAGCGACTTCCTTTTCTACTACGACTTTAGCCCCAAATGGCGGGTTGGTAAATATCATATCGAACTTGCAGCGAGCATCACCACCATAAACATTTTCTATATCTTTCATCTCTCTCAAGCTTTGGTTGATTGAAGAGTTGATTTTTTCAATTTCATCTGGATGCTCCCAGTTCGGATAGGCTAATGAATTTACATGGAATATGTTGGCATGGCCATCTCCAGCCATTACCATATTCATTCTTGCGGCTTTTTTTAAATCTGGATCAAAATCAAACCCAAAAATACTTTTTTCCGCATATTCACGTACCCGATCGTTTACGTCGAAAGAGTTAAACTTTTCTATTAATAATGGCCCTTCTAAAGAGGGGTATAATTCTTTGGCAATTTGCTTGCGAACATGATCTAACACCATGACTAAGAAACCTCCAGAACCACATGCCGGATCTAAAACACGATCGTTCTCACTCGGGTTCAACATCTCTACCATCGTTTTTACTATGTTTCTAGGTGTGAAAAATTGACCCGCTTCTTGTTTTAAAGTATTGCTTACAATAGTTTCATAGGCAGTTCCTTTTACATCGATTGAGGCGTCTAAAAAAGAGTACTTGGCTAAGTCGCTAGCAATGAAAGCGATTCCTTTATCTCTTAATTCAATCTCCTCACTTCCCGAGAATACTTCCGAAAAAATTTTGTCTTCCTTTAATTCTTTGAAAAGACTTTTAATACGCTGCGCAACTTTTTTACACCCTTCTGCTGTGTTTTTTTCTTTTACCCCGACCCAAAATTTTCTTCTATAACTTTCTTCCGACGGAATAAATTTTCTCTTCTCATCATACAGTTTACAAAAAATCAGGTAAAGTAATTGCCAAAAGGCATCTTTCTTTCGTCCTTCATTTCCATAAATATAATCGTGCGAACGTTTAAAAACTTTGATTAGGGAGTCATTTGCAGGCTTTCTGCTACTTGAACGATCAGCACGATCAAGATCCTCTAGTGTTTCGCCTTCACCTGGAAAGTCAGATAAATCAGTAAATTCTGAATCGAACCTCATGGCATCTTCCTCCTTTTGTATAAAGTGGTAGTTAGAACCATTTGCCCACAAACCAAACTCACAATTTTCTACTGCGCCCATTGCATTTTCTAATGTTGCAGCTAAGCCTTTACCTTTGTCAGTGTCCTTTACTTTGTCGTCTTGAATAATACAAATACGAATGATATTTTCTTGTTCATGAGGCTTATCTTTTCCGAACACAGCTAAATCTATCTTTTGTTTTTTCTGTTTTCCTGTATCTGGGTCTGTATATTCAATTTTGAAATCACGCTCCATATCAGTCAAATTAAAACCATACTCTTCGTTTAGCATTAGTGCAACTGATTGTAAATTAGTCTCTTGTGATTTAATTTTTTTAATTTTTCCAGTAATAATGCAAACCAACTGGTTGTCTTCTAAGGATATATCTTCTTGTTCTATTATGTCTGTGGTCATGTTATTTTTCTAGCTTTTTTATTAAAATGAATAGGCTTTCAATTATTTCTTCGAACCGGATTATTCTATTCGTTTCCAGTATTTGATTGATAAGCTCGCTATCTTCAGCCTTATCGTACTGATCCTTTATTATCTGAGTTATAGCCTCTTTGGTCTTGATGTTTATTTTCAGGATATCAAATAAATCATCCCCTAAAAGTTTAGCGCCCGCAGTAATCGTTGAAAAATTATCTGTGTCATATATCTCGTCATATATCTCTATAGCTTTTTCTTCGTAGATACTTAGGTAATTAATTAGGATAAACCCTATATCATCAGCATCCTTATTTCCTTTTAAATGTCTATCCTTCCAAGCAACTATTTTTAGGACAAATATGCCAGCCAGTGATATAATATTGATTTCAAATTCTTCGTCTATTTTTACTACGATTAATCCATCCTTAACCTCGGGAAATCCTAGGACACTCATTGCAACTTGTTCATCTGGAGGCCAAAATATCTTGTCCTTTTCTTTCATGATATTTCCAAAAGGGACAATATCAAGTTGAAAAGTATCTTTGTAAATGAATCTTTGTTTTTGTTTTGTGTCTTTTTTAAAATGTTCTAGTTTAACTATGCTTTTTTCGATTTCCGCATACTGATCCCAGTCATTTATCGCTATGGCAATATCCAGATCATATGTCAATCGGCCGGATTTTTCATTATGAATTTCCATTACTATGTCCCGAGCTGTAGCTCCTATAACAAAGAATTGGATATTTAATTCTTTGAAGTAACCATCGAGTTCTTGTAAAATTGGCTTCAATAGTGGATGAGCCAGTTTGTCGCTGTTGATCTTATAGTTCATTCTCTAAAATTATTTTTGCCATTTCTATATTTCTCTCAAATCCACTACTAATTAAATCGGCATAAACAACCAGTGGGGGAGCTGTTACTGTTTCATTATCAAACTTCCAGAACAATTCACAGAGCTCTAAATTTCCGTTTGGATTGGGCGTGAGTTTGAATTGTTTAGACAGTGTGCTCAATTCAGCATTGCTGTATAGGATATATTGTTCAGGTCTAAGATTCTTTGTTAGAATTGCAGCGGCGGGTTCTCCACCCCAAACAGTGATTTTTTTCTCCGCTAGGGTTTTAATATCGTTAAAATCAGTATTCTGCAAAAATTTCATTCGCTTTCGCAGAATTCTCGGTTTTAATACTTCATTATAGGCAATTACCCATCTTTCGATTAGCTCTTTCTTATTCTTAATTATCCTTTTTTGTTTGGTTCGGAGAACAAACTTCAGGTCTTCTAACTCGCTAAAAATGTTACTAACCGATCCTATAGATACATCAGTTTTATCTGATAATTCACGATAGGAATAAACTAAACTTTCGGGCTTTGACAATAATAATAGAATCAGTTTAAGGCCTGCTTCCTGGAAAGCTCTGGATTGATCTTTGTCATATTTGTCAGTTTTTTGTCCTTCAATGCAAATAAAAAGATCATCTTTTTTGATATAGGCATTGCCGGATGCATCCAGGTAATTTAAATTACTATTCTTCAGTAGATTAGCTGAGCTTTTTGAGATGTACTTTGCTATAAAGAGAAGGGTTGATTTTTCTTTATCTGTTTGATTTACAAAGGGAGTCAATACGATTCCAATATTAGAATCTCTAATGGCTGCCTTTGCTATGATGTTAAGTCTCTTATCATTTATAGTGATTGCAGCGTCATACTCCTTACGTTTACTATCTAATTCAATAGTTGCGTGAGTAAGGCTTTCTAACTTAGATACTGCATCATAAATGAAATCATTGCTTCTACTCATGTTCATTAAAATTTATTGTTCAGTGACAATGAACAATCAAATGTAATGAACACTTTGCTGCCAGCCAAATATTTTTTGGATTATTTATAGCACCCATATTTTAGCTATAGAATAAATAAAGTAAGCAGTATATTATGAAGTAAATCGTAAGCAATGTTTTTTTACCTTTGGGTATGACCTTTCGCAACCCTAATACGAAAACCGAACAACAAGGAATCCGCTATATAGAATCCGTAGTGCAAGACAGTAATTCCATTATTCAAAAGATTGACAGAGATAACGATCAAGGGAATGATGGCTACATAGAGTTTGTTAGTGATGGGTTGGCAACAAATTACGGAGTGTTCGTTCAGATAAAAAGTGGCGTAAGTTACAAGGATAATAAAGGGTATAAAATTCCTGCGAATTGTGCCCATCTCCATTATTGGTACGGAGGTTTAAACCTCAATATAGGTATAGTTTACGATCCCGAAATAGGAAAAGCATTTTGGATTGATTTTAAAGAATATATAAATTCAAATCCTCATATCTTAAACCAGAAAACTCATGATATAAGAATTGACCAGAAGAACGAATTTTGTACTGAGCGTTTTTCTGATTTTATGGAATATTGTCATGCTTTCAAGGAACAACTTACCGGATACGAGAACTATGGTAGAAGTTTGGATTGGCTTGCATGTATAGAGCAGCCAGAAAAATGTTATGAAGGATTAAAATCTCTTTATGCCAATCACAGAAATAAACCTTCTACATGGTTTTTTATCATTTCCAGTTTCTCTAAAATTTCAGAAGAAGGAATTAGAAGAACAATTTTAGGCCTGCTTAGCAATTATGCTTCAAATCCTAATGTCTTTTGGCATTCTTCTAATGTTCAATATTATCCGCCCCTTGTATTACAAGAAAATATGCAAGCATTGATGACCAAATATTTTCGACTACCAGAAATTGAATTCGCTTTACCTTATATGGAAAATGGCATAAATAAAGGTAGTTTTAGTTATCTCGTTTTCTTGGTCATAAATTTTGTTGAGGACCTAGATGTTATGCTAAAAGACATAGCCTTGAATTCAATAATGAATAATGACAAGCGGAATTTTTGTTTTTGGTTGTATATGCATATAGCAAAATATAAATCTCAAGAAGAAGTGCTCAATTCAGCTAACAAATATTTTTCGAAATTTACCTTTGGAAGCGACGACGAAGCTTTGGTAGGGTTGAGAGAAAGTATTAAAAATGGCGAACTAATACCTGTGGGTTAAGTAATACATTTCAGTTGGATGTGCCAACAAAAAGCAGAGAAAAAGTTAAGGGGGCACATATACACTCTTAATTTTTTTAATTTCCTTTCCGTATTCTTTTTCTCTTATTTTGCTTAAGCTGTTTAGGTGTATAATCATTTGTCTTTTCAGCATGTAGTAAAATTTCAGTCAGATTTGTTCTTAAATGGTCTTCAGATTTCAGATTTCTCCAGAAGAAATTGAATTTGATTTTAGAGAAAGTTTTCATTATTACAAATGTTTGGCTTGCAGCGTTGTAAAATTCCTTTTGCGCTGTATTGCTTTTCCAAACTGCTTCCATTGAAAACAGAGTTCGTTATGTGATTGTGAAAACTAAATCTATAAATTTTAATAGATATAACCTATTCTAAAACTGTCCGTGTCACCGAATATTTTTTGTGAATTTTGGCATAATGTGTAAAGGTTCATTATAATAATCAAAGCTAAATTTCAGATAATTTAATCTTACCGTTTTCCACATTTTGAGAAAATAAATAAATGCAATCCTCTAGATCACTGCAACTATGTTTTCGCAATTTTTTGAATATGTTTTTTACCTCATCTACTTTGTTGAAAAGGATTTTTTTTCTCCAACTCATAAGAAAATAGCCAGTTTCTAAATTCGGCTATTTCGTGTAAGGTATGCAGCTTTTTAACAGCCTGGTTAAAGTTGTTGCCAATCCTGTTCAGTTCGCTTCTTAATCGCATCGATTCCGACATAAACTCATCCAAAGATTGATTCCTATAAGTGGTTACAATGGGTTTGTCGAAAATACTCCGCCGCACATAATCACTAAGCTTGGGGCAAGTGCTGGCTTTCCATTTCTTTTCAATTTTCGCATATTCTTGGGGAGTTAGTCGCAGCCCAATTATGCGTGTCCTGTTTGAATTTTCTGTTTCCATTATTTATCATTTTCATTGTTTTCAAACTCTTTTTATCCTTTCAATGTCACTGCCCACGAGTTCCGAGTGTGGGGCAGCAAGATGCGGTTGTTTAACAACCGGACATCTTGCCGATTGCAGGAACGTTGCAATCTTTCAGCTTTTTAAAGGTTAAAGGCTAATTTAAAGCTAGTGTGTGACATAAACAATCATGGGTAAATTTTAGGGAGCCCTAAAATATTTTTGAAAAGAAAAAGGAAAAAAAGAAAGCTGTGTAAAATTGGAAATACAGCAAACGGAGTGCTATAAGTCCCGTAGGGTGGTGCTGCGAAGAATGAGCGGTGCCATTATGGGCTCGCAGTTGATGAATGTCCAATACCTTAGTTGTACTTTTTGTGATTTTTTATTGGGACGCTTTTGAGATCTTTAGGGCGTATTAAAGCTGTAACAATATTTATTTCGGAGGTCTTTGAAAGTGTATGCTCCCTTATTCCCAATACTGAAAAAAATGTGCCTAAATAATTATTGTATCTTGAATAAGGAAGCATACTTTTTCAAATCAATTCATTTTAATTAATGTGTAAAATTCTGACTGTTTTTAGGAAGGTTTTTGCACATGATTTGAAAAAAATAGCAATCAAAAATTATTTAATTGCTTTCTTGAAGTAACGTAATAGTATCGGCAAGATTATGATTTGTTATGTAGTCCAAAACAAAATATTCTACCTCTTTTTTATTCTCGAGTGAAGTGGAAAATGAGTTCAAATAATACTCTGTATTTTCATCAGCAATATGAATAATTTCAGTGTAGCCTTTTGAAATTAAAGTGCCTTTTAATTTCAAAATTTTAAGCGCTCTGCTATTATCAATTTCTTTTTTAACTCGCAGCTTTATAGTTTTATCCATTGTACTTGTTTTTTTCAGAATGTTATGTAATATTCTAAAGCAAGACAGAGACTCTTGCGGGTCTCTGTCTTTGAATTAATATATCTCTTTATAAAAGGTTATTTCTCTTTTAGTAATTTCTCTAAATATTCTACCTTCTCTTTTTCGGATTGAACTAAGCGTTCGTAAAGTTCTACAACTTTATCAAGAGGATTGAATGTGCAATTATGGTTTACAGTTGGGCCACTATTAATTACAGATCCTTCATAATTATTCTGAATATTATTTAATACGGTTTCATCACTATAGTTTTTAATTGCCTCAGCAGAAACACCTAAAACTTCTGCTATTGCCTGTAATTTTTCATCGTCTATAGTTTCGCTTGCTTCAATATTAGAAACGGATTGCTGACTCATACCAATCGCGGTAGCTAATGCTTCCTGTTTCATACCTCTTAGTTCTCTGATTCGGCTAATATTTCGGCCTATATGTTTTGGTTTTGTTGCTGTATTCATAGTTCAAAGATATTTAAAATTCTGTCAAAAAAAGCATTGGTAAAAAACAAGTCAGTTTTGGTTGGATACAATTGCGAATGGTTCGGTACGGTACTAAATCTTCCTTACTTGCTGTGTATTAAACAAAAATACAATTTTTCGGACTAGTATTAACTAATAAATTAAAATTATGAAAGCAATTGACAAGGGAGG
Source organism: Flavobacterium rhamnosi (assembly GCF_048286515.1). NCBI lineage: Bacteria > Pseudomonadati > Bacteroidota > Flavobacteriia > Flavobacteriales > Flavobacteriaceae > Flavobacterium > Flavobacterium rhamnosi. Next base: position 24,942 of record NZ_JBLVPS010000007.1, read on the forward strand.
ATTACAGACAGTTAAGAACATTATTGCTGAAAGTATCGGTACCACTGGTATTTACTGTTTTGGAGAGAGAAAGAAAAGCCAATCGGTTTTGAATCCTTTTTCGGAAAATAATTATAAAAAGGAGAGGAATACCCATTTCTATTTATTGGTTTTGACAGACGAACATATAATTAAAACGGTATCTGATATTACGGATGTTATAAAAGTCAAGACAGAAGGACGTTATACAGTAACGATGTTACTTCATAAAGGGAAATCGGGTAATTATCTCACACCACATCAATTATATTTTTACCATCAGGTTTTAACCAAAGGGTATAAAGTGTATGAGCGTGAAAGTATGCCTCCGATTATTGTCTTTGATGAAATTCCAAAACGTAATTTAGATTACATCCGCTCTTATTGGAAAAACAGAAGTGTAGTGGCTAATAATTTTTTAAAAGGCCAATATCATGTAGACTATGCGAATACGGGAGAGGTTCAGGAATCTATGCTACATATTACTGTAGAGCAAATCTGCCTAGGGCTCATCAATGTGTTTTTAGGATATCATCCCAATCATTTTTCGATGGCTTATTTGTTTGAAATCTGTGAAGTATTCACTCCTCTTACTTCTGAGATATTTCCACGAACTAGCGGTGAAGATAAAAGACTCTTTGATTTATTAAAAGCACATCCAACTGCACTTCGTTGGGTTAGCCTGAAAAAATCATGCCTAGTAGATACTGACCTTCTAGCGAAGAGATGCAAACTATTTCATGAACAAGCTTGTGAGCTTGTAGAAGCTGAATTGGAGCGTATTGAAAATCTGTATAATAAAGAACTTTAAAAATTTGAATTATGTACCACAATATTTTAACTCAGAAAGATTATCAAGACTATAGCCAAATAATGAAGACAGTCAAACTTCTATTAGAGTTTATAGAGACAGACTCCATCTATTTCTCACGGCATCTTGAAAGGGAAGTCAATATTGGTATTATCACGGTTATGGTTAGTGATAATAATATGGATAGTTGCGATGATATTTACGATAATGCACGAAAAATTTTCAAATCCCATCCTGAATTTTCATTTCGGGTCTATAATGCAGATTGCGTAGTGATGGAACTCAATAAAGGCAATGCTTTTTTTATTATGCATTGTAGCGAACACGAACTGGTGTATAGTGTCGATGATAGCAGTAGTGTTATTGCTTTAGAAAAATTTAATGCAAAATGGCTTATAAGGAAGGCTAAAAAAACGTTTTACCCAGATTTGTATACAAGTGAAATTATTGGATGGGATATAAGTTTTTATTTAAGATGTGAAAATTATTTAATGGCAGCTTATACGATGCATCAACAACTGAGCTCACTTTTTGTTAGTGCATCATGGTATCTGACGGGGAATAAGTTAGCTCACGGCGATATTGAAAAACTGCAAAAAGACTTGGGCAAGTTTTCCAGTACTCTAGGCAAGACATTTGACCCCGATAAGAAAGAAGAGTGGTTTGTTTTGGAACAACTCAAAATGCTCGTGCTGCAATCCAATGGAATGCAGAAATTGAACCTGTCAGTAAGGAAACTGTAAAAGTAGCATCTGCAAAAGTGGATTGGGTTAAAAAAGAAGTTCGAAGATTATTCCTGCAAAGTGTAGCTCGGAGCAAAGAAAGATTGGGTATGTCTAATGACAATTGACAATTGTTGACAGACATATCGTAATGGGTACTGATGTGCTGGAACCTAGGGGTTTCAATGTTAATTTAGGACACAAAGTTCCTATCTATTTGGATATTGAAACCAGAGTCGAAACAAAAAAAAATAAATATCATGGAAACAAGTAAAATTAAAACCCTCGAAGAATTTAAACATTTTGCCTCTTATCATTTTAAGGAACTTAAACCGGTAGAAAATATAGATGCAGCTCATATCCTTGAAATTAGAGTGTCAGGTTATTCAGATATGATTAGATTGGCCTGTAATCTAGTGAAAATGTGTGCGTATGTTACCCAGTCAGACGGGCCATATATCACAGATTTGGTAAAAGATCGACATATCGATGTTTGTTCAGTACTAGAACTTGCATTGCAATTAATTCCTCATGAAGAGATAGAAGTATTGGATGAAATTCATCAATTACTCCTTGATGATGTATCGAGTAGTATGAAAGAGAGTAAATAAAAGAACAATTATAACCTAAAAAAACAAAATCATGGAAACACTAAATAAAGAATCGATAGCAAATTTCTTAGAACGAATGAATAGAATCAAATATTTCACGCAACTAACACCTGATGAAAAAAAAGAGAATTTGTTTGTTCTGGAATTAAAAGTTTCAGGTTACAATGAACTAAACTTAATGGTTGCCGATATACTTAAAGTAAGTATTTTGGCTTTAGATAGTGACCCGCCGTATATCTCACATACCATTCGTAATCCTGAAATAAACGTTTTGGGTTTGCTGGAATTGGCACTACAACTAATGCCGCATGGAGAGCTTGAATTGCTCGATGAATTGCATCAATTTTATTTGAAGCAACGACAGCAGTAAATTAATTTCCAGATTTATTTTGAGGAGGTAAGGCCAAATATTGTTTGCTTTTACCGCGACACTAGTAGCTATAATCAGCCTCCTTTATGGGGCTAAATTGAACCATATGTTTATAATGCAAATAGATGATAAGGGAGTGTTTTTAAATACAGACGTAATAAATAAGATTAAACACCCACATATTAAATGCTTTTTTTAGTATTAACACAAAAAAGGAAACATGAATGACAAAAGTTTGGACGGTTTAATAAACCAATTGACACCGTTATTTATTCAAATACAGCACTTGCACGAAGAGGCCTATCATATCTATAAACCACAAGTGGAAGATTTGATTAAAACACAAACAAAAGACGGAAATACCATTGAGCGACATCTAGATTATTTACTGGATCATTGTGGTAATGAAAAAGTATTAGAACTTTTTAAAAAACTTTGCCGTTATTATTGGGATATCGACCCAAGAGCAACTGCTGATTACATCCTGATTTACAAAGAACATTGGGACGATGATCATTTGATTTCCGAAGAGGATGAATGATTTGTATAAAGAAACGGGTTCTGATTTCAAAAAGCTATTTATGAAAATAAAAACAGCTGTTGGAATCCAACATTAAAAAGCTGTAAATCCAAACGGGACTTGCTGTATCTCTAAGATGTTAAAGTATAATATAATAACTTAAAAATAAATAAAACGATGAGTGGAGGAGCTTTTGAATACAAACAATACAATATTCGTGAAATACACGAAACGATACAAAGTGAACTTGATGGGATGGGAAATCCTAAACCCAAAAGTGAGCTTTGGAATGATCAATCCTATTATGATCAATACCCAGAAGAATTAAATTGGCGAATTGAAAGTGAGGCTGTTGTGAATGCTTACAAGACAGCTGTTGACTTACTTAAAAAGGCGGAAGTTTATGCGCAAAGAATTGATTGGTATATTTCTGGGGATGATGGCGAAGAAAGTTTTTTACGTAGGTTAAAAGAGGATTTGGAAGCGATTTCCTAGCATAATCTGTAGTGCTGGTATTTATAATAGGTACATTCAGGAGCGTCTTCAGTATATGTAAAACACCAATTTTGATTTACTCAAGCTTGGTGTTTTTTTAATTTAAAGCCTATAAACAAGAAAAGGATATAGGTTGGGTATCATGCGCTGTTTAGGCTTAGAGTCACTTCATGTTTGTGATCTCCGTCTGTATGAAACTTTACGTTTAGACTGCTGAAGATGGATTTGGATTGGATTCTTCTTCTAATGTGTTTTCAAAAATCAATTCCGCGCAGCTATTGGAAATTGCAATTAAGCAGCTTCCTATATTAATGAAAAAGGATTTTTGACCAATCTAGGAAGTGGTTTCTGAAGAAAAGCAAGAATGATATCGCAGAAAATTAAAATTCAAACACTCAATTTATAATTACAGATGCTCTCCGATCATGGGTATATTTTACCTATGATAGAGACAGAAAACATTTCTATCTTTATAAGGAAGTCTGATTTATGTAGAATTAGAAAAATACTGCCTTGGTGGTCTTTAACTATTGAAAAAAGGAGATGCAAGATGGGAAATGAAGAGGAGAATAAAAAAAGAAGAATCACTCCAGAGAAAGCTTTGGAAATGTTTAAGACAGCGGGCACGGACTTAACTCTCGAACAGGGAGAAAGGATGTCTTGCGAAATAAAGAATAAGGGTGCGAGTAATTTAGATCGATTAACGATCGAAGAATTAAGGAAATGTGTAGGTTTTGATGAAATATCAGAGTCGGAGACAAATGAAATAATTGAAAGTTTATTTCAATTAGCAATAGTAGTGTATAATTTAAAAGAGTAACATTATGGGAATCGAAAATTTCAAAAAATTTCAAAAAGATAAAATAGTAGAAAGGGATGCGGTAAAAGAGATTTGGGGGTACACCAGAGTTAGCTCTAAAATGCAATTAGTAAACAATAGTTTAGAAGAGCAGCGAAGTGAAATCGTTCAATTTGCTAACAAAAATGGATATGCTTTGAAAAATATACTTGGAGGAACTTATGAAAGTGCTTCGGGTGACTTTACACGAAAGGAATTCACTAAATTAATAGATGAGGTGAAAAATGCAAAACACAAACCTTTTGGAATAGCAATAAAATTTATTAGTAGATTTTCAAGAACTGGTGGTAATGCTATTGCGATTGTAAATGAGCTAGTGGATAAGTTAGGCGTACATTTAATAGAAACGTCCTCGGGACTTTGTACGAATGATGAATACAGTAAATTAGACATTTACAGTAAGCTTTTAGATGCTAGAAGAGAAAATATGGATCGGTTAGAGAAAACACTTCCAGGAATGAAGACACTGTTGAGTGGAGGGGATTGGCTTGGTAAAGCACCTAGAGGTTATACCATGCGAGGAAAAAAAGTAAGTGATTATACTTTGCTTCAAGAAACGCAATCCATTACAATCAATGCCGAAGGTGAGATTCTAAAAAAGGCTTGGAGATGGAAACTAATGGGCGAACGTGATTATGTGATTAGACAAAAACTGGAACTATTAAATCTGAATATTTCAAAGCAAGGGATTGGTGCTATGTGGCGTAATCCATTTTACTGTGGAATATTAGTTAATTGTTTAATTGAAGCACCAGTGAAAGGAAATTGGGAAGGATTGGTTAGTCAAGAAGATTTCTTGATTGTTGATAGCATGCTTTCTGAAAATAAAAGAAATGCAGTTAAAGAATACATCAGAAGTAAGATTAGTGAGTTTAGACCGCTGACCGGTTTTTTACGCTGTGAATGTGGACGCTTGCTTACTAGTTATGAGGTTCGGATAAGAAACAAACATTATTACAAATGTCAAAAGTGTAAAAATGTTAGCTTTAACGCTTCGACTACCGAAAAATCAAAAACAGAAGGTTTGAACAACTCTTTTGAAACTTTATTGTCAAAATACACACTTAACAGTCGGTTTATCGAACCGTTTAAATTGCAGTTGAATAAGCTCTTTGACACCATGAACACTGAGGGTCTGAGTGAAATGAAGGGTTTGCTGGTGAAGAAAAAAGAGTTAGAAATGAAAATAGAGAATTTGGACAAGCGCTATTTTGATAACCCAAATTTCGGTGATGAAAAATACAACAAGTATGTATTGCAATTTGCAGCCGAATTAAAGGCAATTGAAGAGCAAACGGACAGGAACGAAAAAAAAATATCTAACCACAAAATGCATGTAGAAAAAGTAGTTGATAAAATTAAAAACATCAGTGAATGCTGGAGTAGAGGAGATGTGGAAGACAAAATAAGAATTCAAAAATTAGTGTTTCCGGAAGGATTGTCCATTAGGGCAAAAAATAGAGAGTATCTAACCAAAAAAGTGAACAGTGTTTTTGACTTAATCGCAGTGGTGACAGGGGGTAACGAAGGTAGTAAAAATGAAAAAACCCATCAAAATGTTGATGGGTTCCTCTCAGTAGCGGGAACAGGACTCGAACCTGTGACCTTCGGGTTATGAGCCCGACGAGCTGCCTACTGCTCTATCCCGCGATGTGCGTTTGTAATTTCAATAAAATTCTTAGTAGCGGGAACAGGACTCGAACCTGTGACCTTCGGGTTATGAGCCCGACGAGCTGCCTACTGCTCTATCCCGCGATGTTTCGGGTGCAAATGTACGACGAAATTTAATAAATTCAAACATAAATTTTAAAAAATGTTTTATTTCGTCTATTGACTTGATATGACTACCTTTGCGCAATAAATTTTAATAGAAATGTCACATAAAGCAGGTTTTGTAAACATCATAGGAAATCCAAATGTTGGGAAATCAACACTAATGAATGCGTTCGTTGGAGAAAGATTGTCAATTATCACATCAAAAGCACAAACAACACGTCATAGGATTTTAGGAATTGTTAATGGAGAAGATTTTCAGTTAATCTTATCGGATACACCTGGAATCATTAAACCAGCGTACGAAATGCAGGAATCGATGATGAATTTCGTTAAGTCTGCCTTTGAAGATGCTGATATCTTGGTTTATATGGTTGAAATTGGAGAACAAGAATTGAAAGACGAAGCTTTTTTTAATAAAATAATTCATGCCAAAATTCCTGTTCTATTATTATTGAATAAGATTGACAATTCAAATCAAGAGCAATTGGAACAGCAAGTGGCTTTCTGGACAGAAAAAGTACCTAACGCAGAGATTTTTCCAATATCAGCATTACAGAATTTTAATGTGCCAGAAGTTTTTGGAAGAATTATTGAATTGTTGCCTGAATCTCCTGCTTATTATCCGAAGGATCAATTGACAGATAAACCGGAACGTTTCTTTGTTAATGAAACCATTCGTGAAAAAATATTATTGAACTACAGTAAAGAAATTCCCTACGCAGTAGAAATTGTAACGGAGGAGTTTTTTGAAGATGAGAATATCATTCGCATTCGTTCTCTGATTATGGTGGAACGTGATACTCAAAAAGGAATCATCATCGGACATAAAGGTGCAGCTTTGAAGAAAGTAGGCATGGAGTCTCGTGCTGATTTGGAGAAATTCTTTGGAAAACAAATTCATATTGAGTTGTACGTGAAAGTGAATAAAAACTGGAGAAGCAACGCAAATATGTTGAAACGATTCGGATACAACCAATAAAGTGATTTGGGTGTAACCACAAATAGAGGTTAGGCTATAGATTACAATCTTTGTTGCAAAAGAATTGCAATAAAGAATTTCACTGCTGTCTTTCACGCAAAAAACGGATAGTAAGAATACAAAATAATAGAGTACCTTTGCAAAATATTTGAAATTAGGATTATGAATAACATTGTCGCCATTGTAGGAAGACCAAACGTAGGAAAATCGACGCTTTTTAATCGATTGATACAAAGAAGAGAAGCTATTGTAGATTCAGTTTCGGGGGTTACCCGTGATAGAAACTACGGAAAAAGCGAATGGAATGGAAAGGAATTCTCAGTAATTGATACTGGAGGATATGTACGTGGATCGGATGATGTTTTTGAAGGCGAAATTCGTAAACAAGTGGAACTTGCTATAGATGAGGCTGATGTTATCATTTTTGTAGTAGATGTCGAAGAAGGAATTACTCCAATGGATGACGCAGTTGCGAGATTGTTGCGTAAAGTGACTAAACCGGTTTTACTTGCTGTAAATAAGGTGGATAATGCGATGCGTGAGAAAGATGCAATAGAATTTTATAACCTTGGTCTAGGAGAGTATTATACGTTTGCCAGTATTTCCGGAAGTGGAACAGGGGATTTATTGGATGCATTGATTGATGCTTTTCCAATAAAACCAGAACCAACTCAGGAAGAAGTTGTACTACCTCGTTTTGCAGTAGTAGGTCGTCCTAATGCTGGAAAATCCAGTTTTATCAATGCATTGATTGGTAAAGACAGATATATTGTAACTGATATTGCAGGAACTACCCGTGATTCGATTGATACAAAATTTGACCGTTTTGGGTTCGAATTTAACTTAGTTGATACAGCTGGTATTCGTCGTAAAGCGAAAGTGAAGGAAGATTTAGAGTTTTACTCTGTAATGCGTTCGGTTCGTGCGATTGAGCATGCTGATATTTGTATTTTGATTATAGATGCCACTCGTGGATTTGAAGGACAGGATCAAAGTATATTCTGGTTAGCTGAGAAAAACCGTAAAGGTGTTGTAATCTTAGTGAATAAATGGGACTTAGTTGAAAAAGAAACGATGTCAACTCGTGATTATGAAGCCAAAATCAGAGAAGAATTAATGCCATTTACGGATGTGCCTATTCTTTTTGTTTCGGCACTAACAAAACAACGTTTGTTGAAAGCGTTAGAAGCAACCGTAAAAGTATTCGAGAACAGACAACAACGTATTGCAACTTCAAAATTCAACGAATTTATGCTGAAAGTAATTGAAGCATACCCACCACCAGCGACAAAAGGGAAATATGTAAAAATTAAATATTGTATGCAATTGCCAACGCCAACTCCACAGTTTGTGTTTTTTGCCAATATGCCACAATATGTAAAAGAACCTTACAAACGTTATCTGGAAAATAAAATTAGAGAAAACTGGGACTTTTCAGGAGTACCAATCGATATTTATATTAGAGAGAAATAATATTTGTTAAAGTTTTTGTAAGAAATTACATTTGTAAATATTAAATTACTTAATTCGCTGTCTATTCCTAACAGATAACAGCGAATTTTTTTATGGCAAAATTTTACTCATTTCTATTTCTTCTTTTTTGTTCGTTTTCCTTCGCCCAAAGCAATATTGTTGTTAAAGGCAAAATTCTGAAAAATAAAACTCAGACCTCTATAGAGTCAGCTACAGTTTATATTACTTCGGTACAGGACTCTACTGTAATAGATTATACTATTTCTGATAAAAATGGATTTTTCAAAATGGATATCAAAAAAATCACTAAACCTGTTTTTTTGAAAATTTCTTATATGGGATATCAAACTTTTAGGCAAGAAGTTCCAGCAATTAGCGGAAACAAGGATTTTGGTGTTTTAACTCTATTGGAAGATGAAAATCTTTTAAATGAAGTGGTTATAAAAAGTGAAGCTCCACCAATACGAATTAAGAAAGACACCTTAGAATTTAATGCTTCATCATTTAAAGTTCGTCCCGATGCAAATGTGGAAACCTTATTGAAACAATTGCCAGGCGTGGCAATTGATGCTGAAGGAAAAATTACTGTAAACGGAAAAGAAGTGAATCAGGTTTTGGTCAATGGAAAACCATTTTTTGATAAAGATGGGAAAATTGCGTTACAAAGTTTGCCTTCTAGTATTATCAATAAAGTACAAATTAGCGATACAAAAACCAAAAAAGAAGAATTAACCAAACAAGCAGCAAGCTCCAATAATTCGAGTATCAATTTAACGATAGATGAAAATAAGAACAAAGGTTTCTTTGGCAAATTTATGGGAGGATTCGGAACAGATAATCGTTACGAAAGTAGTGCATTAATCAATTATTTTAAGAATAAGCGAAAAATCAGTGTTTTGGCATCTTCGAATAATATTAATTCAACCGGTTTCTCGATGGACGAAGTTTTCGATAATATGGGCGGCGGAAGAAATTCTTCTTATTTTTATAATAGTGATGGTTCTTATGGATTTGGAAATATGCGTTTTGGTGGCGGAAAAGGGATTGTTCAATCGAATATGATTGGTGTAAATTATGCAGATGAATGGTTTAAAGATTTTGATTCTAATGGAAGTTATTTCTTTACTAATTCAAATTCCGAGAATGTAAGTAAAGCAAAGCAAGTCAATTTTTTGCCTTCAGGTAATTTTTCAACAGAATCAAACGCGAGTACTTCGGAAGACCGCTTAGGGCACAATTTTAATTCTACTTTTGAATATAAAATAGACTCTACTACGACAATATCTTTCTCTCCAAAATTTATTAATGCTACAAATAAATTCAGCAGTCGATCCTCTGAATTGTCTATGGATCAAAATGATCAATTGTTGAATAATAATGTATCTAATAGCATAGAAGAAGCAGATGTCAATAATTTTAAGAATACGATAAATTTTAATAAGTCCTTTAAAAGAAAAGGCAGGTTTTTAAACGTAAACATTGACAATGACAATAAAAAAGAAATATCAGATGTTTTAAATAAATCAAAAACAGTATTCTTTCAAGGATTAGAACCGGATGATAATCGGGATCAAGAAAAGAAGGGTAGAAATGTAAAGGATTTATATTCTTCTGAAATCGAATATACGGAGCCTTTAAAAGATTCGTTAAGAATGAAATTGGGTGTTTATTATCGTTCAGAAAAATCATCAGAAGATCAAAAAACGAACGATTTTGATGCGCTTTCACAATCATATTCCGATGAAAATGCCTCATTAACAAATTATTCTACTTCAAAAATAACAGTTATTACCCCAAAAACCGGATTTGGAATCGAAAAGAAAAAATATAGTTTTGATGTGAATCTGGGAACTACGATTGCTCAATTTGATACTCATTCATTGTATTTAGGTGTGGCAAATAATTTGAATAAAAATTATGTTTTCCCGTTTGCGAATGCATATGGAAGTTTTAAAATTTCAAAATCAAAGTCCATTTATACAAGATATGCATATGACGTTAACTTCCCAACAGCAAGTCAAGTTTTACCAATGGAAAATTTAGCCAATCCTTTAAATACTTTCATAGGAAATCCAAATTTAGATCTAATAAAAAACCACAGTGGTTATTTTAGTTTTAGAGACTTTAATATGACAACACGTTCAGGATATAGTATTTATTTTGGAGGGGATTATTATAACAATCAAGTCGTCTCATCTGTTCTGTATGATGAAAATAGAAAAAGAACCACTACTTATGAAAACGTTTCTGGAACCTACAGTTCTTGGTTTGGAGCATTTTGGAATAAATCCATAAAAAATGAAGCGCACAATTTTAAATTTAGCACTGGCGTATATGGGGGATTAAACGTATCAAAAGGGTTTACCGACGGAGAACTTTTTGAAGCAAAAGCATTGAAGATAACACCTCACATGAGTTTTACCTATGAATATGGAGAATTATTTACAATTAACCCTACTTACAATTTTACGTATAACGATACAAAATACACTAACTATTTAGTCAATTCTGCATCTAATGTGTTGCATAAATTTAACATACAAACCACAAATTATTGGCCTAAAAATTGGGTTTTCGGTAATGATTTCGGATATACTTATAATTCGAATATTGCAGATGGATTTAAAAAAGATTTCTATTTATGGAATACAAGTTTAGCCTATAGTTTTTACGATAAAAAAATGACAGCCAAAGTAAAAGTTTATGATATGCTGAATCAGAACCAGAGTGCTACAAGAACCATTTCGCCAACCGCTATTCGTGATGAAGAAAATACTGTTTTAAAACGGTACCTAATGTTTTCGCTCACCTATAAGATTGAAAAATTTGCTGGAAAAGAAAAACCATCAGGAGGGAATAGGGTTATGTTTTTTTAAAAGACAATGACCATTAACATAGTTTGAAGGAATACCAGTCACTTTTTATAGGATTGAAAAATAGTAAAATCCCGAGGAATCGGGATTTTATGGGTTAAGATAGATTCGAACCATTAATTTTCTTCCTCTTCTTCTTCTTGCAGCGTTTTCATCGGATGATCCTCATACCAATCCTTAAAAGTTTTTATTGTTGTGTAATCATCATGTAGCACTGTATACACCATAAACAAGATTAACGGCATACCAATGCAATATAAGGTCATTATTACCGGTAAAGCAATATTAGTTTGACATAAACCGGCAAATACAAAAACATAAACAGTGGTAAACCACACGAGTTTGATTGCGAAATTTTTCATGGCTATATCTTTTATTAAAGTTACGCCATAAATTTTAAATATTAAGTTAATGTATTGGTAATCAATATTTAAAATAAAATATTGTTTGGTTGTTGCTGTTGATATTGTAGCTATTAAGGGATAGTTGTTTTTTTTAAACCTTTTTTTGTAGTCTTAATTTATGGAAAATACTGAATCGGATGATGTCTCTATTAAAGTAATCTATTCCATTGGTTCTTCGTTGAAAACTGTTTAAATAGCCCAATTCAAATGCTAAATTTGGGTTAAGACCGTATTGTATTGCGGCATAAATTCTATTTTGATCGAAGGTATTTTTAATTATCTTTTTTCCAAAATTAAATAGTATTTCATCAGATACTACTGCTTTTAAAAGCTGGTCTTCTTTTTTCCAAAACGTGTAATCACCTTGAATGCGATATCTAAATCTCCAGAAAAAAGTGGTTCCAGGTACTAACATATCTTTATTGGCATTATGAACAAATCGTTCCTCTAATTGAAACCGGTGATTCAATATTACTTTACCCAAATTTTGTTTCCATGTAATGTCCTGCTGTCCCCTGTATTCTGGGATATTGAAATCATAAGTTATTTCAGGCTCTTGGGTAGCTACTGAGAAAAATGCAAAGCCAGCCCCAGCTTCCAGATGATCATTGATTTTATAGCGCCCCTGCACCCTAATTACATATAAATTTTCGGTAACAGGTTTTAGAAATAGCCTATTGTCAAATTCAGAATGTAGAGACCATCTGTTATTTAATATCAGTTGATTATTATATCGTGTCCAAAGAATGCTTTGATGATCTATATTTTTTTCGGTTTGCGCTTGGGAAGCAAAACACCCTAGTAACAAGAAAAGAACGCTAATGACTCTCATGAAGTTTGTTTCATTTTTTTGCAAATTTAAACAAACGCAACAAAAGTTAAGTGTAGATTAAACCTTTTATCCATTTTGTTGTCTTAACTGTTTATTTAAATAAATTTTCGCATGTCTAAATGTCATTCTGTTTTACTTTTTTTATTTTTCTGTATTTCTGCCCATGCTCAAGATGAGTTTGTAATTAAAGGAACTGTCCTTGATGTGAATACTCAGATTCCTCTCGAGGCGGCAACGGTTTATTTTTCCAATGTAAAGGATTCTACAGTACTAGAATATACTACTACCGATAAAAATGGTTTGTTTAAAATGACGTCTAAAAAATATGAAAACCCTATTTTTTTGAAAATTTCCTATATGGGATATCAAACGCATATTGAGGAACAGAAAGAGATTTCCGAAAATAAAGATTTTGGGAAACTCTATTTGTTAGAAAATGTAAATGCGTTAGCGGGTGTAGTCATAAAAAGTGAAGCTCCTCCAATTCGAATAAAAAAAGATACATTAGAATTTAATGCCAACTCTTTTAAGCTACGGCCAGATTCTAATGTCGAAAATTTGTTGAAGCAACTGCCAGGTTTTGAAGTTGATAATGAAGGGAAAATTAAAGTGAATGGTAAAGAAGTGACCCAGTTTTTGGTAAATGGTAAAGCCTTTTTTGATAAAGACGGGGTAATGCTTTTAAAGAATTTGCCGGCTGAAATTATTAATAAAATTCAAGTTTCAGATTTCAAAACCAAAAAAGAAGAGCTGTCCAAACAAGAAGCAACTTCAGATTATTCAAGTATTAATCTGACTATTGACGAGAAGAAAAACAAAGGTTTTTTTGGAAAATTCTTAGGAGGTTATGGTACGGATGATCGTTATGAGAGTAGTGTGATAATGAATTTTTTTAATAATAAGCAAAAGATAAGTGTGCTGGGATCTTCAAATAATATCAATTCATCTGGCTTTTCGATGGATGAAGTGTTTGATAATATGGGAGGAGGAAGAAATAATAGGGGAAGTTCTAAAACTGCTGGGGCAGGGAAAGGAATTACTCGATCTAATCTGGTAGGACTAAATTATTCTGACGAATGGTTTAAAGATTTTGAAACAACTGGGAGTTATTCTTTTTCAAATGCCGTAACAGAAAATGCAAGTAAGTCCAAACAAGTTGATTTTTTACCGAATGGCAGTTTTTCGACGGAATCTGAATCGAAATCAAAATCTGAAAACACAGGAAATAAAGTAAATTTTGAGTTTGAATATAAAATCAATCCGTCAATGAGAATTGTTGTTGTTCCAAAATTGAGTAAATCTAATTCAAATGGGACTTCCTCTTCTTCGAGTTTCTCCAGAGACGAAAATGAGGAATCTCTAAACGAAAGCACTTCTAATTCTTACAGAGAAAGTGCCACGACCAATTTTGGGAATACCATTAACTTCAATAAATCATTTCAAAAGAAATCTCGAAATTTGAGTATTGGTTTTGAGAATAGTAATACAGATACGGATTCCGATGCTTTGAATAATTCAAAAACTGTTTTTTATCAAAGCGGAGAGCCCGATGATGTGAGGGATCAAACGGTAAAAAATGGGAATACTAATGACTATTATACTGCTGAAATCGAATATACTGAGCCTATTACAGATTCATTGCGGGTGCGTTTTGGTGCCGATTACAGCAGTTTGAATGTAACAAACAAAGTGAGAACATTAGATTTCGATGCATTGTCTCAATCCTATTCCATTGTTAACGATCCATTGTCTAATTTTATTTCGTCTAAACAAAATAGTGTTAGTCCAAAAATAGGAATCACTTTCCAAAAAAATAAATTTACTTTTAATTTAAATTCAACCACTTCAATTGTACAGTTTGACAACCATTCCTTTTACCGCAACAAAAATACTGACTTGAATAAAAAATATGTTTTACCTATTGGAGGAATGCAAATTAGATATAAGTTTGAGAAATCAAAATTCATAACTGCAAAATATGACTATTTGGTTAATCTTCCTACTACAAATCAATTGTTGCCGGTTGAGAATTTGGCCAATCCATTAAATACGGTTATAGGAAATCCGAATTTGAATCCAAATGAAAAACACAGCGCAAATTTGACTTTTAGAAATTATGATTTTCGTACTCGTTCGGGTTATGATTTGTATTTGAAAGGTGAATATTATGACAGTCAGGTCATTTCATCCGCAACTTATGATGCCAATAGAAAAGGGATCACAACCTACGCAAATGTTTCAGGGACTTATTCTGCTTTGATGGGAGGAAATTGGAATCAATCGATAAAAAAAGATGGCAATGTTTTAAAATATGGTATAGGTTTGAACGGTAGCTACTCTTTGACAAGAGGTTTTACTAATACTGTTTTATATGATGCAAAATCATTAGGGATTACACCAAGAGTTTATGTTACCTATGATTATGGCGAGCTGTTAACTATAGCACCTTCTTATAGTTTGGCATACGATGAGTCAAAATACACGAATTATTTAACAAAAGCCAGCTCAAATGTAGTCCACAGAATTAACTTACAGACCACTAATTATTGGCCAAAAAATTGGGTTTTTGGAAACGATTTTGGCTATACCTACAATTCTAATATTGCACGTGGATTTAAGAAAGATTTTTATTTATGGAATACAAGCTTGTCATATGGTTTTTTTGATAAAAAAATGTCTGCGAAAATAAAAATATACGATGTTTTAAATCAGAATCAGAGTTCTTCAAGAACAATTTCTGCTACCACAATTCGCGATGAGGAAAATACGGTTTTAAAGCGTTATGCAATGTTTTCTGTAACCTATAAAATTCAAGATTTTTCAGGGATGAATAAACCGCCAAGAAATGAAAATAGAAGAGAGAACAGGAGAGATAATTAAAAAGAAGAGGAGCCGACTCATTTGAGACTGCTCCTTTTCTTATAGCATTGTTCCATTCTGGGATATCGTAAATTACAATTTACGAATATTCCTGCTACAACGAATAACGAAGGGTGATTCCGTAAGTTCTCTGATCGCCTAATACACCAGAATATTGTCCCGCATTACCACCTGCAGGTAGTAATTGTTCAAAGTAATCTTTATCCAAAAGGTTGCGTCCCCATAAGAAAACAGATAAACCTTCTGAAGCACGGAAACCAATACGGCCATTGAGAAGCGCATAAGAATCAACTACCAGATATTTCGAAGGAGTCGCACTTGAAGAAAACGAAGAGCGATAGTACGTGTCTAAAGCAAAGAAGTACTTCCCTAGATTACCGAATAATTTACCTGAATCAGAGATTTCACCTCCTAAAGATCCTGCCCATTTTGATATGCCAGGTAGTGCACCACCAGAAATATCCTTAGAATATATAGAATTATTATTTGCATCTTTTAATCCAGTTTCCTCTAAAGGCAGTGGTGCATTTTTGAAAGTAATATATTTACCATCGGTATACGATACTGCTGTATTCAATGAGAGGTATTTGTTGACAGTAACACTAGCATCAAACTCGGCACCTCTTACACGTACTTTTTCCGCATTAGCAAGATAACCACGGTTTAGACTTACGTCAGGACTTTGGACTAATGTCTGAAAGTTTTTGATGTCCGTATTATAGATTGTGAAATTCACTATAGAACGTTTAAATGGTGTGGTCTTCACTCCAATTTCAAAGTGATTTACTTCTTCAGGTTTTATTTCAGCAAGCGCGATTATTGGACCATTAGCGTCGGTTGGAATACCACCTACATTAACACCTACGGGTTTGTAACTTCTCGCATACGTTGCAAAGGTATTGATACGGTCAGAGGCTTTGTAGGCCAATGTCAAATTTCCAGAAAAGTTAGTGTCATCGACATCTACTTTGAAAGCCTGATTAGAATAGACTTTCTTTTTCAAGGCAATTAGAGCAGGATCGTTCGTTTGTAGACCTCCGTATGTCTCTCTGCTGTAGTCCAGTTTTTTCCTGTCATAATTATATCTTAGGCCAGGTAGTATGTGAAGATTATTTGCAATCTCCCAATCCAGCTGACCAAATATTGCCCCGCTGAATGTGTTGAGTGTGTTTCGGGTTTTGATTCCGTATCCATCTAATAGACCAGGAGTCTGCCATAAAGAGTAGCCATTCGAATCGTTTGGTGTATCTTGAGAAAAACGCCACTGAGCGGATCCAGCTTCTTCAATCTGTATAGGATCTGCTTTAAGATCCTGTCCAATAGCAAATACACCGAATACACCAGTTAATCTGCGGGAAAAATCTCCTGCATATCGAATCTCTTGTGACCATTGTTGGTGTTTTGACGTAGCTTGAGATAGCTTAAGCACTTGAAGACCTGTGAAATCCCTGTCGTTCGATGGGTCCCAATTCCAGTAGCGCCAAGCAGAAGTTGATGTCAGTGTCCCTTGTCCAATTTTTGTTTCTAAATTAAGAGATACGCCTCCCAAATCCTGTCCGGAACGCCAAGGAGTGTCGTGATCAATCTTACGGTCGAATGCATTTTGACTAGGAAGGCTGTAGTTTAGATCCGCAATAATCTGATTAAATTGGCGGTAGGCAGCACGTTTTGTAGGTGCAACACCAGCGATAACCTGAGCGTATCCGTCAGGACGCTGACGTGAAAAGTCTGCTGCCAATGTGATATCTGTGTTTTCTGATGGTCTATAAAGTAGCTGCCCTCTAACTCCTTGATTATTCAGGTCGTTGACAGATTTTCCAGTTGCTACATTTTCTATTAGACCGTCACGTTGCGTTCCGGAAAATGATAATCTACCAGCAAATTTTTTGCTTAAAGCACCAGTGATGGACGCCTTAGCCTGTAGGAATCCGTAATTACCAAAGCTAACTTCGAAGTTGGCACCGGAAGTAAAGCTAGGCTTGCGAGTGGTGACGTTAAAAGCACCGGCGGTTGTATTCTTACCAAACAATGTACCTTGTGGGCCACGCAATACTTCAATTCGCTCGATGTCAATAAAGTCTAGTGTTGTGGCAGCCGGTCGTGCATAGTAAACACCGTCAACGTAAAAACCAACACCTGGATCGATTCCGTCATTGGTTAGTCCAAAAGTAGAACCCAAACCACGAATGTTTATTGTTGTATTTCTAGGATTGGACGAGTAGAGCTGAACAGACGGAATAAGTTCCTTTAAACGATTTACGTTGAAAGCACCGGCTTCTTCAGCTTGTTTGCCGCTTACTACCGAGATCGGAATAGGAACATTTTGCGCTTTTTCTATTCGGCGTCTGGAGGTAATAACTACTTCAATAAGCTGATTCTCTTCTGTAAGGAGTATTTCTAATGGAGTATCTGATATTTCAGTGATTGTAACTTCTTTAGACTGATATCCTACATATTGTATAATAAGTGAGAAGGGGAGTTTTTCTTGAGTTTCAAAAGTAAAGGTACCGCTAGCATCAGTAGTTGTATTGTATCTCTTGCCTTTTAATAGCACATTGGCATTTTCTAAAGGTATATTTTGACTATTTTTCACCACGCCTTTCAAGATACTTTGAGCTGTAGAGGAAGAAGTGAATATGAATAATAGTAATAGGGTTGTAAATATTTTTGTGTAAATAGTTTTCATTGTTATATATGTTATATGTAATTAGTAGAATTTAGTTTAAATTTTTTTAATTAGCACATACACATCATTTGGAAACTCTTTTTTTCAATAACAATTAGTTGATTTTTTCGGGATTGCTTATTCAAAAAAGCAAACTTACTTCGATACGTTTTCATACGTTTAAATTTGGATTGTTAATTATGTATTAAATTCAAGGCAAATATATAATTAATTCTATGAAATTAGTAGAGTTATAATAAAATTTTTTTATTTTTTTACTAATGAAGCAATAGTAATGCCTTCCATAGCCTTTAAAGTTTCTTCTCTAATGGTTATCAACCCGTGCCTTAGCAGGCATTCAGATTCATTTGTACAATCAGAACAGCGTTCGTAAAAATTCAATGATGCACAAGGGAGTAAAGCAATTGCACCATCAAAAAGTCTATGAATATCTGCTAAAGTAATGTTGTCTTTAGATTTTAAAAGATAATAACCGCCAAATTTACCTTGTTTACTTCCAACAAAATGTCCACGTTTTAGATCCAATAGAATTTGTTCCAAAAATTTTTTTGGAATATTTGCTGCTTCAGC
This sequence comes from Flavobacterium rhamnosi, assembly GCF_048286515.1. Taxonomy (NCBI): domain Bacteria; kingdom Pseudomonadati; phylum Bacteroidota; class Flavobacteriia; order Flavobacteriales; family Flavobacteriaceae; genus Flavobacterium; species Flavobacterium rhamnosi. Next base: position 43,821 of record NZ_JBLVPS010000007.1, read on the forward strand.
GATTTCGATAGTTCGAGAAATATGGGTTTCTTCTTGTTGCGCTAAAAACAGTAATGCTTTAAGGGCGTATTTGGCTTTATGTGAAAGCATTTAAGTAATATTTGTTGTTTATGATACTGATTTTTTGAATTACAACTGTTCTGAAAATGTTTAAAGAAATAATCTTTTGTTGTTTTTTATAGGTAAAAAGAGAACATAAGGCATTGAATGTTGATTCGGAATGTCAAATGCTTCGTTCCGTCACAATTTAAACGAAAGCTTCTGGCTGATTTACCAATCTCCGCCAGATCCGCCACCAGAGAAGCCTCCGCCACCAAATCCTCCACCGAAACCTCCACCACCAAATCCACCGCCAGAAGAACCGCCACCAAAACCACCACCGCCGCTGTTTCTGCCCAGGCTACTCAGAATAATTACATCAAGTAAACTAGGACCGCCTCCACCTCTGTTGCCAGAATTTCCGCCTCCGCCTTTATTTCTTGAAATAAGAATCAGAATGATTACTACAATGACAATAATGGGTAAGATTGGAAATCCTTTTTCTTTGGTTTTTACTCTTTCCCCTTTGTATTTTCCTTTAAAGACATCAATTATCGCATCAGTCCCTTTATCTAGACCTTTGTAGTAACTTCCAGCTTTGAATTCCGGAATGATTATGTTTCGAGTAATTTCTCCACCAATACCGGCAGTTAATCGATCTTCAAGCCCATAACCTGGTGAAATCCATATTTTTTTTTCGGCTTTAGCCAATAAAATGAGCACTCCGTTGTCATTTTTTGCAGTTCCACCAATACCCCAGGTTTGTCCCCATTTTGGGGTAAGAATACCAATATCTTCCCCTTTAAGGGTTTCTATAGTGATAATCACAATTTGAGTTGTGGTCGAATCAGAATATTTAATGAGTTTTTCTTCCAGTTGCGTTTTTTCAGTTGCGCTTAGAATATTTGCATAATCGTAAACAGAAGTCTGAAAAGTTGGTTTTTCAGGAATAGTAAATTGAGCAAAACCTATCTGTGTAAATAAAAGACAAACAAACAGCTTTAGGGAAATCAAGGTATTCTTTTTATGTAATAGCATTATCCTCTGGATATTTCGTTTGATAATTCATTTGTGTCGCCTTCTTGCCAAGGGAAATGTTTCTGCAATTGTTCCCCGGCTCTTGCAATTCCATCGATAAGTCCTTGCTTGAAATCGCCTTTTTTGAACTCAGCAACCATAATATCTCGGGTGCAATTCCAAAAATCATCTTGAACCACATCATTAATGCCTTTATCACCACAAATTACAAAATGGCGGTCTTTTACAGCCAGGTAGATTAAAACACCGTTTTGAAGTTCAGTTTCGTCCATTTTTAATTCATGAAAAACTTCCATTGCGCGTTCATACGCATCAATGGAAGTTGTGTTTTCTATATGAACTCTAATCTCGCCAGAAGTATTTTTTTCGGCCATACGAATAGCTTCAACAATTGCTTGTTCATCTTCTTTGGTTAAAAAATCTTCTACTTTTGACATTGTTTTTTAGATTAGAATTTTACTTCAACTGGTTTTTCAGCACCTTCGACAGCACTAAAATATGCTTTTTCTTTGAAACCAAACATTCCTGCAAATAAGCTGTTTGGGAACGTTTTGATATGAGAATTATATGGTTTTACAGCTTCGTTGAAACGTGTTCTTGCTGTTAGAATTTGATTTTCTGTACTTGCTAATTCATCCTGTAATTTTAAAAAATTCTGATTTGCTTTCAATTCAGGATACGCTTCAACAGTTACCAATAATCTAGATAATGCTGATGAAACTCCGCTTTGTGCTTTATTGAATTCTGCCAATTGTTCAGGAGTAATATTTGTTGGGTCAACATTTACCGATGTTGCTTTGGAACGTGCTTCGATTACTGCAGTCAAAGTACTTTTTTCAAAATCAGCAGCACCTTTTACCGTATTTACTAAATTTCCAATCAGGTCATTTCTTCTTTGGTAAGCCGTTTGAACATCACCCCATGATTGTTCTACTGTTTGGTTTAAAGTTACAGCAGTATTATTAATTCCTTTAACCCAGCTGTAAATTCCAATAATTACAACAATTGCGATAATCCAAGGTAAAAATTTTTTAAAATCCATTTTTGTTTAATTTAAAGTTTATTATTTAATTGTTATTTTATAAAATCTGTAATCAGCAATCTATAGTTGATTTTTAATATTCGTCAATTGTGTTCGAATCGTTTCTAATTTGCGAATGATTTCAAATTTATCAAGTGTTTTCTTTTGTCCTTCTTTCAAATGCGTTTTGGCACCTTCCAGCGTAAAACCTCTTTCTTTGACCAAATGATAAATCAATTGTAAATTTGTAACATCTTCTGGGGTGAACATACGATTGCCTTTAGCATTCTTCTTTGGTTTCAGAATATCAAATTCATTGTCCCAAAAACGAATCAGCGATGCATTCACGTCAAATGCTTTGGCGACTTCGCCAATGCTGTAATATCTTTTGTCTGCTGATAATTCTATATGCATTAGTCTAATGATTGATTTTCTTGGTTAGCCAATTTTGCGATAGCAACATATTCTACTGCCGAAATATTTCCATAATAGAAATTAAGCGGATTCACCACTTTACCATCCTTGTGAACTTCATAATGTAAGTGCGGCCCTTCTGATCTTCCTGTGCTCCCGACATAGCCTATAATATCGCCACGTTTCACGCGTTGTCCCGCCCGTGCTTTATATTTGCTTAAATGTGCATATAAAGTTTCGTATCCAAATCCGTGCCGAATCACAATGTGATTCCCATATCCAGAGGCCGTATTGTCCGCTTTTGCTACAACTCCATCACCAGTAGCATAAATAGGAGATCCCTTTTTTGCCGTAAAGTCCATGCCTTCATGCATTTTTCTCACTTTTGTAAAAGGATCCGTTCGGTATCCAAAACCAGATGCCATTTGTTTTAAATTTTCGTTTCGTACTGGCTGAATGGCAGGAATAGCTGACAGAAAAGCATTTTTGGCTTCCGCCAATTTTAAAATGGCATCCAATGATTTCGACTGAATCGCTAATTCCCTACTAAGAACGTCAATCCTTTTTGTGGTAGTAATTACCAACTGGGAATTGTCATAACCCTCTAATTTAGCATACCTATTAACTCCGCTAAAACCCGCTTTTCGTTCCTCATCAGGAATTGCTGATTGATTGAAATAGACACGATATAAATTATTGTCCCTATCTTCAATAGCTTCAATAACGCTATTTATCTGATTTATCTTCTTGTTTAAAATAGCATAGTTCAATCTCAAATTTTCAATTTCACGTGCCTGCAATCGATCTTTTGGCGTTTCAAAATAAGGGGTATTCAATAAAACAACGAAACTCAGAAAACCAAACAATGCCGAGGCCAATAAAAATAGGATAGCAACACCAAATTTTTTCCTTTTTCGTGTTTTTATTTTTCGGTACGCGAGATTTTCGGAATCGTAATAATATTTTACTTTCGACATATTTTAAAATACCCTATTTTTGCACACTGTAAAATGTTAGTCGAACAAATTTAATAAATGTTTCATTTGTTCCACTCTTTTTTCAGGAATAAATAAATTAATGTGCCTATTTCAGTTATTCGTTACAAGTTCTCGTTTAGAAATCTATTTTCTATTGAGTTATTAGGAGCTCCAGCCAGTCGCTCCGTCCTCTCAAGAAAAAAAATAGATTTAGGAATCTCGAAGCTTTCCACTTTTAGCTGGGGCAAAAGAGTTGATTCGTTCATTTGGTTATTCGTTCGTTCGATACAACCGATTAATCAAATTGACAAATAACCGAATAAAAAATAAAAATGAAATCACAAGACGTACGCAAACAATTTCTGGATTTTTTTCAAAGCAAAGGACATTTAATTGTTCCATCTGCACCAATAGTTCTTAAGGATGATCCAACGCTGATGTTCAATAACTCAGGAATGGCACAATTTAAAGAATATTTTTTAGGTAACGCCACACCGAAAAGTCCTAGAATTGCCGATACTCAAAAATGTCTTCGTGTTTCAGGAAAACATAATGATTTAGAAGATGTAGGTTTTGATACGTACCATCACACCATGTTTGAAATGTTAGGGAATTGGTCTTTTGGTGATTACTTCAAAAAAGAAGCCATCAACTGGGCCTGGCAACTTTTGACAGAAGTGTATAAAATCCCAAAAGAAAATTTATACGTTTCCGTATTTGAAGGGAATCCAGAAGAAAACGTACCGTTCGATCAGGAAGCTTGGGATATTTGGAAGGAATTGATTGACGAAGATAGAATCATTCTTGGGAATAAGAAAGACAATTTCTGGGAAATGGGAGATCAGGGACCTTGTGGACCTTGTTCTGAAATACATGTTGATTTACGCACTGAAGAAGAAAAATTGCAAGTTTCAGGGAAGAGTTTAGTAAACAATGACCATCCGCAAGTAGTGGAAATATGGAATAACGTATTCATGGAGTTTAACCGTAAAGCAGACGGCTCTTTAGAGAAATTACCCGCTCAGCATGTTGATACCGGAATGGGATTCGAGCGTTTGTGTATGGCGTTACAAGGAAAAACATCCAATTATGACACGGATGTTTTTACACCGCTCATTGAAAAAGTAGAACAAATTACAGGATTAAAATACACTTCAAACGAAGTTTTAAATATCAGCGAAGAACAAAACAAAACCAATATAGCAATTCGTGTTGTAGTGGATCATGTTCGCGCCGTAGCTTTTGCTATTGCTGACGGACAATTACCATCAAACACAGGAGCTGGTTATGTGATTCGTAGAATTTTGCGTCGTGCCATTCGTTACGGATTTACCTTTCTGAATACCAAAGAACCATTCATCAATCAATTGGTAGCAGTTTTGGCAAATCAAATGGGTGAATTTTTCCCGGAAATCAAATTGCAACAACAATTGGTAACGAATGTGATTCGGGAAGAAGAAGCATCGTTCTTAAGAACATTAGATCAGGGATTACAATTATTGGAAAATGTTGTTGCCGAAACTAATGGGGCAATAGTTTCCGGTACTAAAGCATTTGAATTATACGATACTTTCGGATTTCCAATTGACTTAACAGCATTAATTCTTAGAGAAAAAGGATTCGAACTGGATGAAGCTGGTTTTAACGCTGCCATGCAGGAGCAAAAAAAGCGTTCTCGTGCGGCGTCAGAAGTCTCTACTGAAGATTGGTCAGTGTTGATTCCTGGAAACGTAGAAACATTTGTGGGTTACGATCAAACAGAAAGTGATGTAAAAATAACTCGTATTCGTAAAGTTGACAGTAAAAAAGATGGTGTTTTGTACCAAATAGTTTTAGACAGCACACCTTTTTATGCAGAAGGTGGCGGACAAGTAGGTGATAGAGGAATTTTGGTTTCTGCTAACGAGGCAATCGAAATTATAGACACCAAAAAAGAAAACAACTTGATTTTGCATTTTGCAAAAAAGTTGCCTGAAAATGTAAATGCCAGTTTTATCGCAAAGGTAAACCAGGATTTAAGAAGTTTATCTTCTAGAAATCATTCTGCTACACACTTGATGCACCAGGCGTTGAGGAATATTTTGGGTACACACGTAGAACAAAAAGGGTCATTAGTAAATCCAAATTATTTGCGTTTTGATTTTTCTCATTTTGCTAAAATGACGGAAACCGAATTGCAGCAAGTAGAGGATTTTGTAAATGCAAGAATTCAGGAGCAATTACCACTTATAGAAAGAAGAAATATTCCTTTTGCACAAGCTGTTTCCGAAGGAGCAATGGCCTTATTCGGAGAGAAATATGGTGATGAAGTGCGTGCAATTAAATTTGGGGAAAGCATGGAATTATGTGGAGGAATCCATGTAAAAAATACCGCTGAAATCTGGCATTTCAAAATTGTTTCGGAAGGCGCAGTTGCTGCAGGAATTCGTCGAATTGAAGCAATTACAAGTGATGCTGTTAAAGCACATTTTGCATCCTATGAAGAGACATTGAACGAAGTAAAAACAGCTTTGAAAAATCCTCAGGATATTTTAAAAGCCGTTCATTCGATGCAAGAAGAAAATGCCAAATTGACCAAACAAATTGAGGCTTTTGTAAAAGATAAAGTTAAAAATTTGAAAGCAAGTTTATTGACAGAAATAAAAGAAATAAACGGGATTCAGTTCTTGGCGAAACAAGTGGACTTAAATCCTGAAGGAGCGAAAGATTTAGCGTATGAATTAGGGAGTTTAGGGAATAACTTATTCCTTGTTTTGGCTACAGCCGACGAGGAAAAACCAATGTTAACCTGTTATGTTTCGAAAGAATTAGTAGCGGAGAAAAGCCTTAATGCTGGCCAGGTTGTCCGTGAATTGGGTAAATTTATCCAAGGTGGAGGTGGAGGGCAACCATTTTTTGCTACAGCGGGAGGGAAGAACGTCTCTGGTATTCCGCAAGCTTTGGAAAAAGCAGTTGAGTTTGTAAAGTAAAATAAATTTATTTTTTATATTTGAAACCCTTTCGGAACATATGTTCTAAAAGGGTTTTTTGTTATTTGTTTATACACCATTTCATACGTCTTCCTACAGGCTGGATTTAAGTTAAAAAGTAGTAGTTTAACCGAAATATAGGGATTGTAGCGATGAATATTGTAGCTTCTATTTCATTTTTTTAGATTTGATTACTACAGAATCGGCAGTTTCAAATAGGGAGGATAAGATTTATTTATTATAATGAAAAAGGCAAAAAGTATATACTGGATCTTATCAATTTTTTTATTGACGCTTTATTCGTGTTCAAATGATAGCGATGATAGCGTAAAATTGCTAAAAAAGGTAATTGAAACTTCCGAGAACGGAACCTCAGTGACCACTTTATTTACCTATGACGGAGATAAAATCGTAACTACTGACGGTGTTGGCAAACATACAGATTTTAGTTATACAGATGGTTTAATTTCAAAAATCGTAACGTTAGATAAAACAAGTCAATTTATTGAAACTATAGAGTATACGTATATCGCAGGGGAATTGGTACGTGCAAAGTCGCTAAACAATTATATAATAAATTACATTCATAATTCGGATGAAACCGTTTCTTATGAAAAACTAGCCATTAATGCAGGATCTCAGCAAGTAAAAATGTATCATGGGATTTTGTATTTTCAAAACGAAAATCTCATTAGAGACGAAAGAATATTGGACAATACCGCACCAGGAGTATTGTCAAAATACAGTGTAAGCTTTGAATATGATTCTAAATACAATCCATTGTTTAATATTTTGGGATACAAAAAATTATTGGAGCTTAAAGAAGCAATCTCGTCGAATAATAGTTTAATAAGTACTGTAATTACAAGCGTTTCTAAGGACGACCAAATAACATCTTCCGCTACATTTTATAGAAATTCCTTTACATACGATTTTGAGAATTATCCAACCGAACTGGTAACTGAGAATGCTAGATCTGATAATGGAAATACAGGTTATTTGAAATCGCAATATTTCTATTAGTACATTCTATACATCAATTGGAGATTAAAAACACAATTCAGGACTCAAATATCCAATCAAATATGGTATTTGAGTTTTTTTGTACAAGTATTAGTGTTAAATAGTTTTTTTATAGCTTAATTTATTAAAAATTAGAATATGAAAAAAATAACTTTAGTACTGAGCGTTTTGTTAGTACTGTTGTCCTCTTGTTCAAGTGATAATCTTTGAAATGAAGCTCCTGTTAAACCTTTTCTTAATTTTAGATTTTTAAAGTAAGAATGAATAAGGCTGCATAGTATTTAATCCGCTAAAATTATTCAAATTTGTAGTAAATAAAATAACAATGCAATTCAGAACCCAAATACCCATTGCAAAAAGTAATAGTCCTTTAGATTACAATTCAAAGATTGTGTCTCTGGGTTCTTGTTTTGCGGTAAATATGGCGGAGAAACTAGACTATTTTAAGTTTCAGAATAGATGTAATCCATTTGGGATTTTGTTTCATCCTTTGGCGATCGAGAAACTTATTGATTTTGCTGTTTCTGGAAAGCAATTCACAGAAAAGGATGTTTTTTTTCATAATGAATTGTGGCATTGTTTTGATGTACATTCGGATTTGAGTAACTCAAATAGGGATGAATTGTTAGCGTCCTTAAACGCAATACTCAAAGCAACAGAACAGCAATTACAGGAGGGGTCTCATATTATTATCACCTACGGTACTTCATGGGTATATCGTAGTTTAGAAAGTGATTCCATTGTTGCTAATTGCCATAAAGTACCGCAAAAGCAGTTCACTAAAGAATTACTCTCGGCCGCGGAAAACAAAGAAAGTATTGCCAGTACGCTGAGCTTAATTCAATCCGTAAATCCCAATTGCAATGTCATTTTCACGGTTTCGCCTGTGCGTCATAGTAAAGATGGTTTTGTTGAAAACCAATGGAGTAAAGCTAATTTAATTTCGGCAATCCACAACGTTCTGAGCACTGATCATGATAAACTAAAGGCGACCTATTTCCCTTCCTACGAAATTATGATGGATGAACTCCGCGATTATCGTTTCTATGCTGAAGATATGTTGCATCCCAATCAAGTGGCCATCGATTATATTTGGAAACGTTTCAAGGAAGTTGCAATTTCTGAAAATGCCTTTTCTACTATGGAGGAAGTCGAGAATATTCAAAAAGGTTTGTCACACAGACCTTTTAACCCTGATTCCGAAAGTCATTTGAAGTTCGAAACTAAACTGAGAGAAAAAATCACTAAATTGGGGACTCAATACCCATTTATCAAATTTTAATTATGCTTAGAAGACTACTTACCACAATAGGAATTATTGCCGGAATTTTTTTATTATTCAAGTTTTGTGACTTTAAGAAAAGTGATGACGATGATATCAGTTATAATACCAATCTCATACAGCAACAAATTGTTAATGTAGGGAAACTTGTGGTTACTGAAGGCCATTTCTCAGAAGTTATAACCTATAAAAACCAGCAGAAATATTTATTGGACATGGTTTCCTTTGAGAAAAAAGCACTTATTGTTGTCAATGCTGATGTGACAGTTGCGTATGATTTACATAAAATGAAATACGATATCGATGAAAAAAACAAAACAATAACGATTGTAAGCATTCCGAAGGAAGAAATAAAAATCAGTCCCGATATTCAATTTTATGATGTAGAACAAAGTAAATTGAATCCGTTTACGGGAGATGATTATAATAAAATCAACAAATCGGTTAAAGCAAATCTAGCTAAGAAAATAGAAAAATCGTCTTTAAAATCGAATGCTCAAAATCGCTTGATAAGTGAACTATCCAAAATATTGATTCTGACCAATACTATGGGATGGCAATTGCGATACGAGGGGAAATTGATTGAAAGTGAAAAAGATTTTGGACAACAAATTAAGCTTTAATATTTTTTTTATCAGTTAAGGCAGTCGAAACCATTTTTGGATGCTATTAAAACATTTTGAATAATCTCGACTGTGTTGTATGTGAAAAAAAATAATATAGAGTGAAAGATTAAACTTTCGCTTTATCAAAAATCAAATCCAAACCGTCCGTAATCAAATGTGCTACTTCGGGTCTTTTTTCTTTTAAATTTTCAAGATAATTCATCACTTCCTGTAACAGTTGAGGTTCGTTTCTGTCTTTCAAAAGTTCGGTGATTTCAATGGCTAATAGCCAGTCGTTTGCGTGATTTGTTTTTAGTTTTTCAAAAATTGGAGCTAAAGAAGCTTGCCTGTCTTTGGATTCTCTTACCATTCGAATTGTTTGGTATAGAATCTCTAAATCATCACGTTCAGCAGTATGTTTTGCTTTGATGGTTTTGCTTGAAGGGACATGCGAAATCAAATCAAAACTGTTCACATCAGCAGGCCCGGAAAAAGCTGAAACCACTTTTTTTCCTATCGCCATATCATAATTCCCCCATTTCGGCTGAAACAAAATAGTTTCTCCATGAGTTACTGTACAGTTCTTTAAGCTAATTAAAATAATTTCGCCGTGAAGATTTCTGGATCCGGTAATAATCTCCCCTTTTACGGTTATATCTCCCTCAAATTCCAGTATTACGTTTTTGGTTTCGGTTATAGAGTATGCGCTTAAATCTCTTGGACTCATGTCTTCAATAGCAAGATTTATTCCTTTTAATTTTCCAATCGGACTTCCAAAGCCTTCTGAGTGCTTACCGGTACCATGGCCAACTAATTCTTTTTCTCTATACGATAAAGCAGTCTTTCCTTTAGTTTGAATATAAACAGGTTTGCCATCGTCTTCAATGACATTGGTAAATACGCCTGAAATCTGAATGCCGGTGCTTAATTCAATGGTTCCTAAAGCATTCGAATGAATCAGTTTGTTGATTCCCGATAATCCTCCGGTACGCAATGCCATTTTATTGGCAAACTCTTCCAAAACCATGCTTAAAAAAGCAAAATCAGGAGTGACGTAAAGTTGCGGTTGTAATTTCGTGATATCAAAACTCTGGTTGGCCGCTGTTATGTCGTAAGGGATTTTCTTTACCTTATCGGTCATGCACCATGCACTTTCCCCTATAGAAGAAAGCAGTCCTGCTCCGTAAATTTTAGGGTTGTCTAAAGTTCCTATCAAGCCATATTCTACGGTCCACCAATGCAGGTTTCTAATTTGTGCCATTTCGGATAATTCCCCCATATTGTTCTGCAAATCTTCCACCGCTTTTTCGGCAGCATCAATGTCACTTTGCGGTGTGTCTTCAGCTTCTTTCAAGATGGAAAGCAGTCGAATGGCTTCATACATTTCATAATCCTTATGGGAAGAAATTGCTTTACAGCCTATTTCGCCAAAACGGCGCAGGTATTCTGCATATTCCGGATTGGCAATTATGGGTGCATGACCGGCACCTTCGTGAATAATATCCGGTGCAGGTGTATATTCTATATGCTCGAGTTGACGAATGTCTGAAGCAATCACAAGCACGTTATACGCTTGAAACTCCATGAAAGCGTTCGGCGGAATAAATCCGTCAACAGCTACAGCTGCCCAGCCTATTTCGGTTAGGATACGATTCATGCCATACATGCTGGGAATATGGTCAATTTCAATTCCCGTTTTCTTCAGCCCATCGAGGTATGAACTATGGGCTACTTTTGACAGGTAATTTACATTTTTACGCATCACATAACGCCAAACCGCCTGATTTATGGGCGTGTAGTCGCTATAATCTTGAGGTTTAATAAATTGTTTTAAATGCTTTGGCAATCGGTCTAATAACGGATTGCTTTCTATAGTTGAGTTCATTTCGAAATCGTTGTAGTTACAGTGCAAAAGTACGAATTTAAGGCGCTATTTCCAGCGCATCATTGCAAATTTTTAGGAATTCGTTTGTTTTTTCTAAAATTGCTGGAACGATTCTCCGATTGCTTTGCGGCAACAAAAAAACAAAGCGGCTTTCGTAAATAGCTTTCATTGCAAACAAAGTTCCGTGAGCTTTAACAAAAATTAAAATATATTGAAGTAATCCAGGCAGAGGTTTCTGGGATTGATTAATTGATCTTATTTAGATTTTTTACTGCAGCACCTCAAAAACTAATACTTGTGTTTTTTGCAATTCAGAAAAATTATTATCCGAAATAAAAATCAGTGATGGATTGCCGTTGCTCAGTTTTGGTCCAAAAGTAAGGCCTTCGATATTATCAATAAAAATCCCCAAATCATCCATGTTTAGAATAAGTTTTTTAGCGGCAAATACAAAATTTTGGTTTTTTAACGAGGTATAATTTTTAACATTAGTCGCTTTTTTTAGGTCACACAGAAATATTTTTATCGTACAGGCTTGCCTGCCGGTAGAGTAGGAGCGTTCTACAACCAGCAATTTGTTTTTCCCGTAATGCTGAATCGCCGAAACACCATTTATGGCAAATGCATCTTTTGGGTTGGGTTCAAAAGCGATAGGATCTAATTGATACCCATATTGGGCAGTATTCTTTTTTGTTTTGGCATTAAATTGATACAGTCGGATAAAAGCTCCTTTGGTTGTGTTAGCAGCGCTTCCGTCTTCAAATAAAGGCTCTTCAATGTTGGCGTAAATGTTTTTATATTTTGTGTCAAAAGTAATTCCTTCCAGAGTTCCATTATTTCTGGGACCTTTTTCCTGTTTTTGCATTTGTAAATTTTCCGGTAATTTGGCTTTGTCAATAAAATTACCTTTCAGATCCATACTGTTGATTGTGGGATTTTGCAAAATTAATTTATCAGCGGTAACTAGGCGAGCACCTTCGCTGCTCCAAACTAAAGTGTTCGTTTTTGGATTGAATCGGATGTCTTCCGGATCAGCAGAAGTATTTGGACTAGTAGTCCAATTGCCAAAATTTTTTCCGTTTTCGTCTTTTAGAGTAGTTACAGTTTGGAAATTGATGCTTTCTAATTTGTTTTTGATCAAACGAATTTTTGCAGTGTAAAATCTTGAGTCATTGACTATAGATCTGTCGTCGCATATCAGGTAATAGAGATCTTCTTTTGCATAATAATCGATTCCAGATAGGCCGCCAACCTGAGTGCCTTTAAAAGTTTTGTTAAAAGGGATTTCAAGTGCACTGACTAATTTTAAACTGGCAATCGTTTTATTTTCTGTGCTGTGCTTTAAATTGGAACAGGACACAAGAGCAACTTGTAAAACAACAAAAAATAAAAGTTTACGCATAGTTTGGATTCTCTATTAAATGTTGTGCTGTTAATGGGATTTCGTTTCTTAGGAAATAAATAAGGTTAGACCAAAGAAAGCGTGATTTATCAAAATTCTAAATAGAAGATAGTGTTTAATTTTTATCAGCATTTCTAAAATACTCAATTTTATAATTGAACATTTCAGCCATATTCTTCGCTCTTAATTTAGCTTCCTCGGCTAATGGACCTGCAAATAAGCTATCGGTAGTTTTGATAAAAATTTCCATCCAACGCTCAAAATGTTCTTTGGCAACAGGTAATTGTTTGTGTGGTGGGAATGGACTGCCGGAATAAGTGTGTTCTTCAAGTAAAATTGTTTGCCAAAAGCGATACATTTTCTCTAAATGTTCCGTCCAGTGGTTGCCAATTTTTTCGATGAATATAGGGCCAATAAATTTGTCTTTTTGAATTTTAGAATAGAAGGTATCGACAAGCAATTTGATATCTTCAAGAGTAGTAATATCCTTAAGTGTTTTCATGATTGGGTATAAAAAAAGCCTACACAAAGGTAGGCCATTTATATCAAATAATAGTGTAAAAGGGTAGTGTTACTTTTTAAATACTATCCTGAAAACTATTGGTATTGTTCCTTGTAATCTAAAAACGGTTACTTTTTTACAGGAGGGAATTGCTCTAGGATTTTAGCCACAAATTCATTGATTTGTTTTTCTTTCTCATTGCGGTTTTCGGTCAAATAACCGACTCCTTCGCCTTGCCATACCAATTCTTTTTTTCTGGCATCAATTAGGTCGATATACAAGGTTCCTTCAGTTGAAGAAGAAACATAAGTGCTACGTCCTCCCCATAAGTATGGATTCCATCCCCAACCCCATCCATAACCCCATCCGGCGTTGTATTGGTTAACGTCTATTCGTTCTCTTTCTTTAGTGAGAATGTTTATCAGCAAATCTGGAGTTTCACTTTTAGTCAACCCTTTTTTGCTTAGCTCCCGGTCAATAGCATTGAGTATTCTTTTTTTATCCAATTCTGAAATTTCAACTCGATCAATGCCTTTTTTATGAAATGCATATGTTCTATATTGATTGAAATCTACACTTTTATCATAATCTGAATATACTTTTACGGAACTGCAAGAGGCAACTACGAAAAGTAAAAATACTGGGAGGAGTTTTATTGCTTTCATGGTATAGGTATTTGATTGCTAAATGTTTACTAAAGATACGTTCAAATTTTTAAAAATCCAACAAATGGTCAGCTACTGTATTAGGGATGGTAACTTTTAACAAAGGTTGCGTCTCCATTGCTCTTTTTATTGCAAATAGCGCTCCGTCATTTCTTGCCCAGCTTCTTCTGGAAATTCCATTGTTTACATCCCAGAAAAGCATTGATTCTAAGCGCTTTGATGCTTCTTTAGAGCCATCAAGAACCATACCAAAGCCGCCGTTAATTACCTCTCCCCAACCAACACCTCCACCGTTGTGAATAGAGACCCATGTTGCCCCACGAAAGCTGTCTCCAATGACATTTTGTATTGCCATATCGGCCGTAAAACGAGAACCGTCATAAATATTAGAAGTTTCTCTGTAAGGCGAATCGGTGCCCGAAACATCATGATGATCACGACCTAAAACTACAATTCCTATCTCGCCTTTGGCAATAGCCTGATTAAAAGCCTCAGCAATTTTTACACGACCTTCGGCATCAGCATAAAGTATTCTAGCTTGTGAACCCACAACCAGTTTGTTTTCCTGAGCCCCTTTTATCCAATGAATATTATCCTGCATTTGCTGCTGGATTTCTTCAGGAGCTGTTTTTGCCATTTCTTCCAGAACCTGGCAGGCAATGAGATCAGTTTTGGCTAAATCTTCGGGCTTTCCTGAGGTACAAACCCATCGAAAAGGGCCAAAGCCGAAATCGAAACACATTGGTCCCATGATATCCTGTACATAGCTCGGGTATCTAAAATCAATATGATTTTCGGCCATTACATCAGCACCAGCACGGGAAGCTTCTAGTAAAAAAGCATTTCCGTAATCAAAGAAATAAGTTCCTTTAACGGTGTGTTTATTGATGGCAGTAGTATGACGTCGTAATGTTTCTTGTACTTTTATTTTGAATAAATCAGGATTCTCAGCCATCATTTCGTTAGCTTCTTCAAAAGAAACATCCGCGGGATAATACCCTCCTGCCCAGGGATTATGTAAAGAAGTCTGATCTGAACCTAAATCGATATGAATATTTTCCTCATCAAATTTTTCCCAAATGTCGACTACATTGCCAAGATAGCCGATAGAGACTACTTCTTTGTTGGCTTGCGCTAAAGCGACTCTTTTTACTAATTCATCTGCATTTTCAATCACTTCATTGATCCATCCCTGGCTGTGGCGAATTTGGGTGATTTTTGGATTAACTTCAGCACAAACAGTAATGCACCCAGCAATATTTCCGGCTTTTGGTTGCGCTCCGCTCATGCCGCCCAGTCCTGAGGTTACAAATAAACCGCCTTTTGGACTGCGTTTTATTTTGCGAAAACCATTCAATACTGTAATTGTTGTTCCATGAACTATTCCTTGCGGACCAATATACATATAACTTCCGGCGGTCATTTGTCCGTATTGTGAAACGCCTAATGCATTCATTTTTTCCCAGTCATCTGGCTTGGAATAATTAGGGATCACCATTCCATTTGTCACTACAACTCGAGGAGCTTCTTTATGGGAAGGGAACAATCCCATCGGATGCCCGGAATACATGGTCAATGTTTGTTCCTCTGTCATTTCAGACAGATACTGCATGGTCAGTAGATATTGTGCCCAATTTTGAAAAACAGCTCCATTGCCACCATATGTAATCAACTCATGTGGATGCTGTGCAACAGCGTAATCCAGATTATTTTGAATCATCAACATAATTGCTTTGGCCTGTTCACATTTTCCAGGATATTCAGAAATAGGTCTCGCGTACATTTTATAGTCAGGGCGAAAGCGATACATGTAAATACGACCATATGTTTCTAATTCTTCCGAGAATTCTGTGATTAGTTCAGCATGATGCTGAGGTTCAAAATAGCGTAATGCATTTCGAAGCGCTAATTTTTTTTCTTCTGCCGAAAGAATTTCTTTCCGCTTTGGGGCGTGATTGATATCAATATCATATTGTTTTGATTTTGGTAAAACCGATGGAATTCCTTGTTGGATTTGCTCTTGAAAAGTCATTTTGATGTTATTCGTTAATTTTTAGGTTTACTTTTTTTAAGTATCTCGATTGCGCGATGACACCATTTTAATATTAAAAAATGTACTAAGGATAACGAATATCCGACCTGTGGTAGGATTTGTGAATTTTGATTTTATATTTCAGTGAACAAATATCCATTTTTTGTTTGTTTGTGTTTTTTAAAACTTCCGATTTCTTGTTTCTACTATCTGCAACCTAAAAATCTGATTACTGCAACATGCTAACTATTTTTTATTCGTCCCTGTTTTTTTATCAAATCCATAGGGACAATGACGACAGCCACTTTTACAACAATAGCCACGTTTTAAATGGTACTTTTCAGTAAAACATTTATACCCTTCTGGTGTATAATAGAAATCTTCCCCTTCTATTAATTTATTTTCATTACTTTGGTCAATCATATCTGGAATTAATCTATTTGGACTGCTTTCAAAATGTAAACTGCTCCAGCGATTGAGATTTTCATTAAATAGAGCCCTTTTATTATTACAAATTTATAAATTTTATAGCGAATGTATCTGATTGTTGCTAAATATTTAATTCCGAAAGGATATCGTGGTTTGGCTGCATTTCCATTTGTATTTGTAAAAAGTCGTGGTGATAAAGAAAATTTGGTTTTTGTTAATCATGAAAAAATCCATCTTCGACAACAATTAGAACTTTTAGTTGTTCCGTTTTTTGTTTGGTACTTCTTCGAATATCTTTTCCGTTTGTTTCAATATAAAAATGCCGATTTGGCCTACAGAAATATAAGTTTCGAACGAGAAGCTTATGCTAATGAGTCTGATTTTGGATATCTAAAAAGCAGGTCTTTTTTTCGGTTTTCAAAATATTTAGGTCTAAAAAAGCAGTAATATGTACGTTAGATTATTCTTCACAAACCCATATTAGGGAACTGCTATTCTTGCATGTTTTTCAATAGTTCGTACTGTCTTTCAAAAAGTGCCGCGAGGTAATAGAGGAACATTTTTTTAATTTTATTTCGGATAAGATTTAAATAAAAAGCAGTGTTATTTTTATTTAGTTTTTACAGCAAACAATGTAAGAAATTATATCTCTAAAAACACAAAAGGTGTATTTAGTCGACTAATTGTACTTTTTGTCGGCATTTTTAGTAGATATAAACCTGTTTTTTTTGTAACTTTAGATAAAATATTTGATAGTAGATTTTATTTTCCGAAAATCGTGATTATAAATGCCACCTTGAAATTTTTTAGTATTCCTAATAGCTTCATTTTCTATCATTAAAGGTGCTATGCATATATTGGAATTGTTTACTAACATGCATACGATTTTTTACAAATTAATTTAATTCAGAAGCTTATGGACCCAAAATTACTTAAAAAAACACTGTTGATTGTTGCTGGATTTTTATTTCAGTGCACTGCTTATGCCCAGATGTATGTGAGTCCGAATAGTTATGTATTTGCAAACAACGAGGTTGTTTATATTAAAAATGACTTAGAGCTAAATGCTGCCAGCAGTAATTTTTATTTGAGGAAGGATGCTCAGTTGTTGCAAGGCTCCACTACAGCAGGAACCAATAAAGGAGTTGGGAGTCTATCTGTTTTTCAAGAAGGAAGTACCAACAATTACCAATTCAATTACTGGTGTTCACCAGTAGGAGGAAATATCGCTACAGCTGGAAACGCTCCTTTTGGGATTACCCAACTCAAAGATATTGTTGATTTGACAAACAGTAATGCCCCAACTATTCTACCGATGACTAATTATAATGGGACGGCTAGTCCATTTGCAATTGCCCCGTATTGGATCAATAAGCTAACCGCTGCTGCCGACTATTCAAACTGGATACAAGTAGGATCGGCCTCTAGTGTAAATGCAGGGGAAGGATTTACGATGAAAGGAACTTCAGGGACAAATTTAACTACGGTAAATGGGGTTCAAAACAATCCTACTAGTCAACAAAGATATGATTTTAGAGGAAAACCAAATGATGGTACAATTTCTATTCCTGTTGCAATTGAGCAATTTACATTAACTGGAAATCCTTATCCATCAGCGATAGATTTATCTGCATTTTTAACCGATGCGATACATTGTACCGGGATTGCTTATTTCTGGGAACAGGATAAAACGGTAAACTCACATTATATAGCTGACTATAAAGGAGGGTATGGGACTTTTTCCCCTATTTCTAGAGATGGATCTGGAATTTATGTTCCTGCAACATTCTATTCCTACGATGGTTCCGGAAATGAGGGAACGAGTGCTGGCTTAGGAGCAATTTATGAAAGACGTTTTAGTCCTGTTGGGCAAGGTTTTATGATTGATGGAGCTGCTAACGGTACTGTAGAGATGAAAAACAGTTATCGAGTATTTGTGAAGGAAAGTGCTGATAATTTTTCACAGTTTCAAAAAAATATAAATCAACATAAAAAGAAAAATGCTGCGGAGTATTTGTCGGCTGTCAAATCAGTATCAGGGTTTGATTATACTAAAGTCAGTACTGTACCCACACCACAGATTAGATTTAATACCCTAATTGATAGTAAAGGAATTCGTCAGATGGTTTTGGCATTTGTTCCTGAAGCTACGGACGGTGTTGATCGGGCAATGGATGCAATCTCCACCAGTGATGGTTCTCCTGCGGATATTTATTTTGTAGTACAAGATGGAGAGTATGTAGTCAATGCTGTGAATTTTGATATGGATAAAAAAATTCCACTTGGATTTAAAAATAAGAATAAAGCCAATTATAAAATTACGGTAAAAGAAATTTTGAACTTTACAGCATCTAATAACGTTTATTTACATGACAAAGTGACGAATTTATACCATGATATAAAAAACAATTTCTATGATTTGGTAGTACCGGGTGGAGTGAACAATACGCAATTTGAAATTACTTTCAAAAAGAGTTCAACTTTAGGAATTGAAGATCTCGCAAGTCAAAGTTTTGTAGTTTATCAAAATAATTCAACTAAAAATCTAACGATTAATAATCCGTTGCTTATGGATCTTGCTACATGCGGTTTGTACGACGTAGCGGGAAAATTGATTTTCAGTAAAAAAGACTTGGGTGTGGAGTCGTCTTATAAATTTTCTACTTCGGGTCTTGGCGATGGGATTTATATTGTTAAGTTATCGACGACAGACAATATTGAGGTTGGTAAAAAAATTATAGTTAAAAACTAGAATTCATTAGAAATGAATGTAAAAATGCAATCTATAAAGGGTTGCATTTTTATTGTATATAAAATTTTACCTTTGTACCAAAATTAATTCTTTTGAATCAGCAGCTAAAAACGCCATTTCCAAATTCTATTTCAGTATCTATCAAACGGGAAGATTTGTTACATCCTTTTGTTTCCGGGAACAAGTTCAGAAAACTGAAATACAATTTGCTCCAGGCGAAAGAAGAAAATCAAGAGACGTTGCTTACTTTTGGTGGCGCTTTTTCAAATCATATTGCAGCAGTGGCTTTTGCAGGAAAAGAAAAAGGATTTAAAACGATAGGGATTATTCGAGGGAATGAATTAGGAGACAAGATTTCGGAGAATCCTACCTTATTATTTGCGCAAAATTGTGGAATGCAACTGGAATTTATTTCGAGGGAAGAATATCGCTTAAAAAGCGAGATTGCCTTTTTAGAAAATTTAAAACAGAAATTTGGCGGTTTTTATCTTATTCCGGAAGGTGGAACTAATGCATTAGCAATCAAAGGCTGTCAGGAAATTTTAACGCCAGAAGATGCTGAATTTGATTACATCTGTTGTTCAGTAGGAACGGGCGGAACCATTTCTGGAATTATTAACAGCGTTTTACCCCATCAAAAAGTTTTAGGTTTTCCTGCTTTAAAAGGTGATTTTTTAAAAGAGGAAATTCGTAATTTTGTCCAAAATAAGAATTGGGAATTAATTACTGATTATCATTTTGGCGGATACGGAAAAGTAAATGAAGAATTGATTGGGTTTATTAATCAATTTTATGCAGAAAATCAAATTCCTTTGGACCCTGTTTATACTGGAAAGATGGTTTTTGGCGTTATAGATTTAATTCAAAAAAACTATTTTCCTGCGGAATCAAAAATTTTACTGATTCACACTGGTGGAATTCAAGGAATTCAGGGCATGAATATAAAATTAAGAAACAAACAATTACCAACAATCGATATCAATGTTTAAAAAAATTATAATGATTCTTGCAATAGTAACTTTGATAGGCTGTAAAGCCACAAAGCCAGTTATTGTAACAACAAAAAAAACTCCTGTAAAACCAAAATTGGAGGTAGTGCGCACTATTAAAAAAACCAATGCAGCAAGTACTAATGCAACAAACCCGATACTGTCAAAACCCGTAAAAAAAGAACAAAGTAATCGTGAAACGGAAGTAATCGTATCAACCTCAAAGACGGTAGTTACGAATGATGTGGTTGTTGCTTATATTTCTCAGTTTAAAGAGATTGCTATGGGGAATATGAGGAATTATGGTATTCCGGCAAGTATTATTTTGGCTCAGGGAATTTTAGAATCGGGTGCCGGCAGGGGCGATTTGGCACTATATGCTAATAATCATTTTGGTATAAAATGTCATGAAGGCTGGGCAGGAGATAGTGTGAAACATGACGATGATGCAGCCCAGGAATGTTTTAGAAAATACAATAATCCGTCTGAATCTTTCAAAGATCATGCTGTATTTTTAACCGGAAGAAGCAGGTATTCTAAACTATTTGGATTTTCGAAAGGGGATTATAAAGCCTGGGCCAGAGGTCTTAGGGTAGCTGGTTATGCCACAGATCCAAGGTATCCGGACAAATTGATTTCTTATATTGAGCGGTATAAATTGCATCAATATGACATTCAGGTCCTGGATGTAAATTATGTTTCAAATGAACAGCAAATGGTTGAAGAATTAAAAATAGAATCTAAGAATCCTATAAGCAAGGGCTTGGTTTCCTATGTGGTTCAAAAAGGAGATACACTATATTCCATTTCGAAAAAATTTGACTTAAAGATTGAGGATTTAAAACAAAGAAACAATCTTTCGGATAATACGCTTTCTATTGGGCAGCAGCTGGTAGTAAAATAATTTAAAATAACTATAATTCATAATTCATAAATGTTGTATAAAAGAAGCAGTCAGCTTTTTGCTGAAGCAGAAAAAGTAATTCCAGGAGGTGTGAATTCACCTGTAAGAGCCTTTAAAGCAGTGGGTGGAACTCCAATTTTTGTCAAAAGTGCCAAAGGGGCTTATTTGTATGATGAGGACGGAAATCGTTTAATAGATTATATTAATTCCTGGGGGCCTATGATTTTAGGACATGCCTATGAGCCAGTCGTACAAGCTGTAATTGAGAAAGCTAAATTGGGAACTTCATTTGGGATGCCAACAGAATTAGAAACGCAAATTGCAGCTTTAGCGGTTTCCATGGTTCCGAATATTGATAAAATCAGATTTGTGAATTCGGGTACTGAGGCTTGCATGAGCGCCGTAAGACTGGCTCGTGGATTTACCAAAAGAGATAAAATAATAAAATTTGCAGGTTGCTACCACGGCCATTCCGATTCGTTTTTGATTCAGGCGGGGAGTGGAGCAATCACTTTTGGATCGCCAAATAGTCCTGGAGTTACTGCAGGAACTGCCAAGGATACGCTGCTCGCAAAATACAATGATTTGGATAATGTAGCCATTTTAATAGCAGCTAATAAAAATGAAATTGCTGCAATAATCATAGAGCCTGTTGCTGGAAATATGGGTTGTATTCCGCCTAGTAAAGGGTTTTTGGAAGGCTTACGCCAATTGTGTACTGACAATGGAATATTATTGATTTTTGATGAGGTTATGACCGGATTCAGGCTTGCCAGAGGTGGTGTTCAGGAATTGTTTGGTATAACTGCTGATATTGTTTGCTTCGGAAAAGTAATAGGTGGAGGATTGCCAGTTGGTGCTTTTGCCGCTCGTGAAGAAATTATGAATTATCTGGCGCCATTAGGTCCGGTTTATCAGGCAGGAACTTTATCCGGAAATCCATTAGCAATGGCGGCGGGATTAGCGATGTTACAAGCGTTGGACAATGACCGTGCAATTTTTCAAAGATTAGAAGAAAAAACAGCTTACTTAGCTGCAGGAATTGACAAAGTTTTGAAAGCCAACTCTGTTGCTTTTACCATTAACAGAATCGGATCAATGATTTCTGTACATTTTGATGCAGCTTCGGTTGTTGATCTTCAAACTGCCTTTAAAGGCGATAACGAAACATTCAAGAAATTCTTCCACGGATTGTTAGAGGAAGGAATTTACATCGCACCATCTGCCTATGAAACATGGTTTATTACGGATGCACTAACATATGAAGATTTAGATTTTACGATACAGGCAATTGATAAAGTTGCTAAAACTTTTTAGATAAGAAAAACTTCCGGCTTTTTAAAGACCGGAAGTTTTTTGTTCTTATTGTCTATCACCACGGCTGTGATCACCTCTTCTTTCGTGTTCTTTTTCCTTTTGGGCATTCCATTTTTCAAATTGCTCAGCTGATAAGATGCTTTTCATTTTGTTTTTTACTGCAATTTGCTCATCCATCATTTTGCTTTTCATTGCAAAACGCTCATCACTGCTTTTTTCCTGTTTTGCTTTTCGTTCGGCCCGCATAACTTCTCTTTTTGCACTTTGTTCAGCGATGATTTGACCTATTTGTTCTTGCTGTTTTGCATTCAAGTCCAGTTCTAATGTCATTTTCTTTAACTTTAGCTGATTTCTTTGCTCTGGAGTTAAATTTTCCATCTCAGCTCTTTCTGGTCTTCCTTTTCTTTCTTGTGCAAAGCTTGCCATTCCAACAACTAATAATGCGACAATAAATAATTTTTTCATTTGTATTGTTTTTAAGTTATAGTTTTTAGACAATGAAAAGAGTCAAAAGTTTAATAGTTAACAAAAGATTATCGTTTAGCGTAGTTTATTTAAACCAAAAAAAAGATGATTAAGTATGATTGAAGTCATAATCAATCAGCTAATCTAATCGCAAATTTGTTGAAGAAATTTAAAAACTATTTATATGTACAAATTAACTTTTTTTGTAGTTGCATTAGTAATGTTGACTTCATGTGGCGATAAAACTAAGACCACCGATGATTTTTCAAAAGATAATGCTGCTGCTTCTGAAGAATCTGCGACAAACCCAGCCGATGTAACTACGTACGACCCAAACAGAGGTATTGGAAAACACACTTCAGTAGATTTAGGAGATAAATTAGATGAAGTCATGGCCGCCGAGGGAGAGAAAATTCAATCTGTAAAGTGTTCGTCATGCCATAAATTGACTGATGAGAAATTAGTAGGTCCAGGATGGAAGGGAGTAACTACCAGACAAAAACCAGAATGGATTATGAATTTCATCACCAATCCAGACCCAATGATTGATAAAGATCCAAAACTTCAAGCGCAACTGGAACTTTGTTTGGTTCGTATGCCAAATCAAGCCTTAACAGATATTGATGCAAGAAATTTGCTGGAATTTATGCGTAAAAATGACGGTGTAAAATAGTGCTTAGAAATAATATTTAACCTAAAAGAATATGAACAATATATTTATAAAATCAACTCTTGCCATTGTCTTTGCAAGTGCATTTTTTGGTTCTTGCAGGCCTAAGGATACAGCAGATGCCGTAAGTGGTGATGCAGCCCAAAAAGTCTATGTTGCTCCGGGGAAATATGACGAATTCTATAATTTTGTTTCTGGAGGTTTTAGTGGACAAATGAGCATTTATGCGTTGCCAAGTGCGAGATTGTTGAGAGTGGTTCCTATCTTTTCTCAAGATCCGCAAAGCGGTTATGGATATAGCGAAGAAACTAAACCAATGTTGAATACTTCTCATGGTTATGTGCCCTGGGATGATCAGCATCATCTGGAATTGTCTCAAACTAAAGGTGAAGTTGATGGACGTTGGATTTTTGCCAATGCTAATAATACGCCCAGAATTGCGCGTGTTGATTTAAAAACGTTCAAGACAGTTGAGATTATTGAATTGCCAAATAGTGCCGGAAATCATTCCTCTCCATTTATTACCGAGAATACAGAATATGTAGTAGCCGGAACCCGATTTAGCGTTCCTACCGATAATGCAAATGGTGATGTGCCTATTAATACTTATAAAGAGAATTTTAAAGGATATTTAAGTTTTGTAAAGGTAGGTGCAGCTGGTCAAATGGATATTGCTTTCCAAATTGAGGCGCCAGGAGTGAATTTTGACTTAAGTCATGCTGGTAAAGGGAAGTCTCATGGTTGGTTTTTCTTTTCCTGTTATAATACAGAGCAAGCCAATACTTTGCTTGAAGTAAACGCTTCGCAAAATGACAAGGATTACATCATGGCGGTAAACTGGAAGAAAGCTGAAGAATATATCAAAGCTGGAAAAGGAAAAAAAGTGGCTGCTAAATATGCACATAACACTTGGGATGAAAAAACGCATACGGCAAAATCAGAAATTAGAACAGAAGTTTTAGTTTTGGATTCTAAAGTGTTGAAAGACATATGTTATATGATTCCTTGTCCAAAATCTCCTCACGGATGTGATGTAGATCCTACGGGAGAATTCATCGTAGGTAGTGGAAAACTTGCAGCTCTAATTCCCGTATTTAGTTTTGATAAAATGCAAAATGCTATTGCAAAAAAACAATTTGATGGCGAATATGAAGGTATTCCGGTTATTAAATACGAAGCAGCTTTGCATGGAGAAGTAAAGAAACCAGGTTTAGGACCATTACATACAGAATTTGACGGAAAAGGGAATGCGTATACTACTTTCTTTGTTTCTTCTGAAGTGGTAAAATGGGATATAAAAACGCTAAAGGTTTTAGACAGAGCACCGACATATTATTCTCCTGGGCACCTTTCTATCCCAGGTGGAGACAGTAAAAAACCATTTGGTAAATACATGGTGGTTTATAATAAAATTACGAAAGACAGATACCTGCCAACTGGACCGGAATTAGCTCAAAGTGCACAGTTATTTGATATTAGTGGTGATAAAATGAAACTTTTATTAGACTACCCCACTATTGGAGAGCCACATTATGCTCAATCTGCGCCAGCTGATTTAATCAGAAACAATGGTCAGTTGAAATTTTATAAAATTGAAGAAAATAATCATCCTTATGTTGCAAAAGGAGAAAAAGAAGCTAAAGTTGTCAGAGAAGGAAACAAAGTTCATGTCTATATGACTTCTATTCGATCTCACTTTGCTTCTGACAATATCGAAGGTGTCAAAGTTGGAGATGAAGTTTATTTCCATGTTACTAATTTAGAACAAGATTGGGATGTACCTCATGGTTTTGCCATAAAAGGCGCTGATAATGCGGAGTTATTAATCATGCCTGGAGAAACAGCCACGTTGAAATGGGTACCCAAAAAAGTCGGCATATTCCCATTCTATTGTACCGATTTTTGTAGCGCACTGCATCAGGAAATGTCAGGATATCTAAGAGTTTCTCCTGCAGGAAGCAATGTTCCTATAACTTTTAGCCTGGGGACAAATATGCCAGCTAAAAAATAATCGCTCAAAATTTAAAAAGGGAACAAATAGTCTGTTTGTTCCCTTTTTTTAATAAAAAAAACATGGATAATTCAAAAATTTCAATGCTTTCAAAAATCCTGCTTTTGTTGGTGATGGCATTATTAATGTCTTCTATTTTTGTTCCAATGTGGAGAATTGAGTTGTCTGCACCACAATATCCTGAAGGTTTAGTACTGCAGTTGCATGCCAATAAAATCGCAGGTGACGTTGATGTCATTAATGGACTTAACCATTATATAGGGATGAAAACATTGCACAAAGAAGATTTTATAGAGTTTACGGTATTGCCCTATATCATTGGGTTTTTTGCTCTTTTTGCTTTGATAGTCGCAGTGATTGCTAAGAAAAAAGTATTATATGGTTTGTTTGTTTCATTTATTCTTTTTGGAATTTTAGCCGGAGTGGACTTTTACAGATGGAACTATGAATATGGACATAATCTAGACCCGAATGCAGCAATTAAGGTGCCGGGAATGTCCTATCAGCCACCATTAATTGGATACAAACAACTTCTGAATTTTGGAGCCTATTCTATTCCGGATGTTGGAGGATGGATGTTAATTGCCTCGGGGTTTTTGTTGTTCATACTTGTGATAAAAGAGTCTAATCTGTTGCAAAAATGGAGAAAGCCAAAAACGCAGGCAGTTTTGTTATTCCTTTTGTCTTTGTCTTTTTTATCGTGTACTAAAACGGAAGCAGTTCCGATTAAATTGAACGTAGATAATTGTGATTTCTGTGGAATGACTATTTCCGATGGTAAATATGGAACGGAAGTGATTACTCAAAAAGGGAGAGTTTATAAGTTTGACGACGTAATGTGTATGATAAATTATGGAAAAGAAAATCCTAACACAAAAATGGCAACTTATTATGTAAGTGATTATACAAAAGATAATGTGTTAATTCCTGCCGAAACCGCTTTTTTCCTTTATGGAGAGGCGATTCAAAGTCCGATGAGAGGTGGGATTATATCTTTTTCTTCTGAAAAGGAAGCGAAAAAATTTGAGGTAAAATTAAATGCAAAACAAATTGCGTGGGATGCAGTTTTCACAAAATAAAAAAAGTACTTTTTGAACCATTAAAAAAATAAGAATAGTTAGTTTTCTTAATTAAATTCAGATGGTTAATTTTAAAAATAATGAAAAAACTCTGCTGCATATTCCTATTATTTTCTTCATTGATTAATGCTCATGTGATTGAAGTTGGTCCTGGTAAACCTATAAAATCAATTAAAAGAGCCATTAGTATAGCTAAAGTCGGTGATACGGTTTTGGTTCATAAAGGGGTTTATAGAGAAGGCAATATTGTTATTGATAAAAGAATTGTTTTCCTTGGGAAAAACCTTCCCGTTTTGGATGGACAAAAGAAATATGAGGTGCTTTCCATTCAAGCTGACAGTGTCGTTGTACAGGGTTTTAAAGTTATAAAGTCGGGCTATGCCTCACTTATAGATCCATGTGCTATTAAAGTGTACGGCAAAAATCATGTTGTTATTCAGAACAATATTTTGGATGATAATTTCTTTGGGATTTATATACAAAATGGTAAAAACTGCTTAATAAAAAACAACCAAATTGTAGCTTATGGTAAAGAAGAGCAGCAGATAGGCAATGGAATTCATTGTTGGAAAAGTGAGAATCTTCAAATTATTGCCAACACTATTTCAGGGCATAGAGATGGGATTTATTTTGAATTTGTTACCAATTCCGTTATCTGGAGGAATATTTCAACAAACAATATCCGTTATGGACTGCATTTTATGTTTTCTAATGATGATGCATATATTACAAATGTTTTCAAAAACAATGGTGCTGGTGTTGCAGTAATGTTTACCAAAAATGTAAAGATGTTCAATAACTATTTTGAAGAAAACTGGGGAGATGCCGCTTATGGGTTATTTCTTAAGGAAATTACAGATAGTCATATCATTGGAAACAAGTTTTCAAAAAACACCTCCGGAATTCACATGGAAGGAACGAACAGGATTCAGGTTGAAAAAAATGTTTTTGAAGCAAACGGTTGGGCTATGAAAATCCAGGCCAGTTGTGTAGACAATGAAATTGTAAATAATAATTTTATTGGCAATACTTTCGATATGGGCACCAATGGAAGTTTAGTTTTAAATAAGTTCAATAGCAATTATTGGGATAAATACGAAGGGTATGATTTAGACAAAAATGGAGTAGGCGATGTGCCCTATCATCCATTGAGTTTATTTGCGGTCTTGGTTGAAAATAATCCTTCGGCAATGTTGTTGTTCCGGAGTTTCATGATAACACTTTTGGATAAATCTGAAAAAGTTTTGCCCAGTATAACCCCCGATAATTTTATCGACAATTCGCCATTAATGCACTCGTTATCTTTATGATAGAAATTAAAAGTATATATAAAAAATTCGGAAAGTTGGTCGTTTTAAAGGATGTTAATCTTACTTTTAAAAAAGGGGAATGCATTGCGTTAATCGGCCCTAATGGCTGTGGAAAAACGACTTTGATCAAAAGTATTCTAGGTATGGTGATTCCGACAAAAGGAGATGTTTTGTTTAACCAAAAATCGATTTTAAAACAGTTTCAATATCGTGAACAAATTGGATATATGCCCCAAATTGGACGTTATCCGGACTATATGACTGTAGGTCAAATTATCGAAATGATTAAAAAAATTCGAAATTCAAATCAGGTTTTAGATGAAGATTTAGTGAAATCATTTGCACTCGAAAAAATATATGACAAACAAATGCGGACACTTTCGGGGGGTACAACCCAAAAAGTGAGTGCGACATTAGCTTTTTTGTTTAATCCGGAGGTGCTGATTTTAGATGAACCTACAGCCGGATTAGATCCACTGGCTTCCGAAATATTGAAAGAAAAAATTATAAAAGAAAAAGAAAAAGGGAAACTCATTTTGATAACCTCCCATCTTTTGAGTGAATTAGATGATTTGATAACTCAAATCATTTACATGGAGGATGGTAAAGTGTATTTTCATCAAACTATTGCTGATTTATTGCAATCAACAAACGAGCAAAAAATATCAAAAGCAATTGCCAAAATTTTAAAAAACAAGAGCAATGAACCGAATAATTAAAATCATTTTTCTAGACATTCTGAAGAACAAGATTATAGTGGCTTATACTCTTATTTTAACAGTACTTTCCTGGAGCGCATTTGGATTGGAAGATAATTCCGCTAAAGGATTGCTTACGATTTTAAATATAATTTTATTCACAGTTCCACTTGTTTCTATTCTTTTTGCCACGATTTATTTATACAATAGTTCTGAGTTTATTGAGCTTTTATTGAGTCAGCCGATTAAGCGGAAGAAAATTTGGTTGAGTTTGTTTATAGGGCTGTCTTTGTCAATGATTTTGGCCTTTTTTATCGGCGCTGGAATTCCGCTTTTAATCAATGCTCCGGATAGCGTAGGAGTTATGATGCTGATTATAGGCTTCCTGATTACTTTGGTGTTTGTAGCTTTGGCTTTTTTAAGTTCGATACTCACCAGAGACAAAGCGAAAGGAATAGGAATTGCCATAATGGGTTGGCTGTATTTTGCGTTGCTTTTTGATGGAATAATTTTGTTTTTATTGTTTCAATTATCAGATTATCCAATCGAAAAAATAATGATAGGCGTTACGGCGCTAAGTCCAATAGATTTAGCACGAATCCAAATTTTGTTACATCTTGATGTTTCTGCTATGATGGGGTATACCGGAGCCATTTTTAAAGATTTTTTCGGAACAGCATTGGGGTTATTAATCTCTTTTTTACTATTGTGTTCATGGGTTATTATTCCATTTTATATTTCATTAACCAAATTTAAAAACAAGGATTTATAATGTTTAAAGATATTCTAGAAAAATTAGAAAATGCCGTTAATCCAGTAGTGCAAGTGGTCCAAAATACTTCGTGCAGTAAAGTAATTGTTATTGCTTTCAAAAAAGGAATGGTGCTTAAAGAGCATAAAACGGATGTGACTGCAAAATTATTGGTAATAAAAGGAAACGTGATATATAAAGAAGAAAGCCAGCATACTGAACTTTTTCTTTATGACGAAAAAGATATTCCGGTAACAGTTTTACATTCAGTAGAAGCAATTGAAGATAGCTTGTGTTTATTATTTAAAGGATAAAAAATCTACAAATGAAAACAGATATAAAAAATAGAAACGACATTGAGAAACTGGTGAATGCTTTTTATGATAAAATAAAAACCGATGGTACAATTGGTTATTTTTTTACAGATGTGGCTAAAGTAAATTGGGAACTGCACTTGCCTATCATGTATGATTTCTGGGAAAATATTCTGTTTTTTAATGGAAATTACACTGGAAACCCGATGGTAAAACACAAGGAATTACATCAAAAGAGCGAAATGAAGGAAGCTCATTTCCAGCATTGGAATGCATTGTTCAATGAAACCGTTGATCAATTATTTATTGGAGAAAAAGCAACGGAAATCAAGCAGAGAGCGATGAATATTTCCTCTTTATTGATGAATAAAACGATAGGATAGAAGGCATGAAAAAAGGCGTGAACTAAAAATTGAACTGCCCCCAAAAAGTTAGACACTATTTGGGTGCAGTCTAAAATAGTTTACGCCTTTTTCAATCTAACAGAATGAATTAATAATAGTATTTAGCAAGCAAAGTATCATTTATCACAGGTATAATTCCGATTACCTGATTTTGTGTAGCACAGGCTTAGTTGTTTTAGGAGTCCAGTTAAAAAGACGCGCTGTTTTTAACTTTCTTTATAGAAAAATAGGTAGTCAGTCCTATTCCAAAAAGTAAGAGTAGCGCGACTATAAAAAGTAGTTCATTCACATACGGAATAATAGTGTAACTAAACGATGCAACACCTTGAACAGCCAAGACCAACTCATTTAATAAAACGCCAATGGAGAATATAATCAGACCGATTTTTATCTTTTTACTGGTAGTACTGATATGATTAGCATAGATGTAAAATAACAAGAACAATGTAATGACCGCCAATAGAACCAAGTGTAAATAGGCTATTACAATTGGTCTGAAACCAAACGCAAGCTGGCTTAAAAACGGAACGGTTGAACCTAATTGAAGCAGTATTTTTATACTTAATGCCAGCGAGACAAACAGTAAAATGTATCGTAATAAAAGCGGATAGTTTTTTAAATACACTTTTTTCGTTTGTATTAAAAGTATAAGAAGTTTGAACCAGGCAAAAACCTGAACTATTGCGGAAATCACCGTAATTGCATATAGCCAATAGGGAATGTCAAGCCAGAGTGTTGATAAAAAATAAGCAGGAATACAGGAAATCGCAAACAGTTTAAATGATGTTTCATAAAAGGAATTTTCTGATTTTTTTAGGTTTAATAACCCAAAAAACAAACCCATACATGCAAAGAAAAACCATCCGTTATATTGAAAATGAAGAAAATAATAGATGGAAGATAAATACAAATCCTGAATAACATTTTTACTCGCCATCATATAAGCCAGGTAAAATGTTCCGAAAGAAGAAATAATACTAAAAGTTATGGCAGCTTTAAACCAGTTTATTGCTGCCAATTCAGGGTCAATTTTTCTTAGATCTTTGATGTAATAATAGCCAAAAATATAAGAAACGAGAATTGATACCGTAGAGAATAGAATTGAAAACATTCCATAACCTTGAATAACAAAGAAAATCAGCATCCCGTAGGAACAAATAAGATTGGCGATAATTATTTTTTTGTATTTATTTTCCTGGAAATCTGCTGTTTTGGTCTGAAGGTAATCAATCATCAAAGTTATCAAGGTATGGCTAATCCAACCGGAAAACGCAAAATGTGAATGGGAATGCAGGATGTTTTTTTGATTGAAATAAGGAAATTCGAAACCTATTTTATAACGCATTAAAACGCCAAGGGAGGCGACTATACAAAGATTTAACAAGGAGAATTTAAGCCAATACTTTATATTTAGTTTCATTTTTAAAAAAATATTTTATGATTGATGATTTCAACTTTGTTGCAATCATTCATTTTAGAGAAAACACGAATAACCGTTTCGACTCTCAAGCCGGTAAAATTTGCAATTTCCTGACGTGTGTAAGGGATTAATACTTTTTTGAAAGTACATTCCGATTTTCTTTTGTGTGCATTCAAAAAAGCAATAATTCGGAACTCCGGTTTTTGGTTTATAATCTCTTTTGAAGTATTGGATTTTGAATGAATTTTGTTGGCAAGCAAAAACAAAAATGATTTTTGGATTAGCGGATATTCATCAAGAATTTTTAAAAATTTATCTTTCGTTAATTTTATAATTGTGCTGTCTTGAATAGTAATCGCTTTTGACGGATACAGTTGGTCAATAAATAAAGGTGGCTCGCCAAAACTCTCTCCTTTACAAAAAAGGCCTTGTGTGTACTCTTTCCCTTCGTCATTTGAGTTAAACATTCTCACACTTCCATCAATAATTTGGTAATAAAAATGTGCCACTTCATCTTCATCAAAAATTACTTCATTTTTTTTGTATTTTTTTGCAACAGCTCCCCAAGAAAAAAGTAAATCTATGTCTATTTGCATAATCAGATTGGGATTAGGATGTGTTATTTTGAACCTTTAAGGTCAAATGTTTGTACGCCATTTAAGTATAATTTTAAAACAATCTCAAAGCAGCACTTTAAATGGCTAAGGTATTTTGATAAAGTAGAATAGAGCATGATATTTATCAGCTTTTATGCAGATTTGTTTAGCGACTTTTGTACTTTATTTATAAAACATTAAGGGCATGACAGCAATTAAACCAAATCATACATTTCATATTCCTGTTATGGGACTTGCATATACGATTGATAGTCCGATACGAGTAGCGAAGTATGGAATATCTTCGGTAGTTTCAATTATGGATGATGAACTCATCGAAAAAATGAATGCTTTTTACAGCAAGAAATTCAATCTTCCTTATTACGAAATTACGCAAAAAATCATGGATTATCGCGCAGATCGTATTACTTCTTATTTAAATTTGATAGACAAAATCGTAAAAGAAAAATTCAAGAATTTTAAAATTGAATTATCCGAAAGCAAATTTGAATTGGAGAATTTTATGGCTATGCTTCCTAACAAATCGGAGCTTAAATTAGGCTTGCAAAATTTGTTGGAAGACGGCTTTTCTTTTAAGGAAAATGTCAAAGATTATTTGGAGAGCAACCTTTATCCCGGCGATATTGATGTCAATATCATGACTAAACTCGATAAAGATAATTTTATAAAAGACGAACAATTGCCAATTGCTTTTAATGATGCGCATGCCGCTCTTCGTGGTTTCGCTAATAGCACTTTGGAATCTTCGGTAGTTTTGTCTGCGGGGATGAATCCAAGATTGTACAGTTATTTTGAGAATTTCACGGCTTTCTTTCCCGATTTGAATAACAGACTCAGAAAGAAAATTACACTGAAAGTGAGCGATTTTCGTTCGGCTATGATTCAAGGAAATTTTTTAGCTAAAAAAGGACTTTGGGTTTCTGAATATAGAATCGAATCCGGATTAAATTGTGGCGGGCACGCCTTTGCTACTGATGGTTATTTGTTAGGCCCTATTTTAGAAGAATTCAAACAAAAAAAAGAGCAATTGATTCAATCTGCTCACGATTTGATGGTAAAAGCATTAGGACAAAAAGAAATGCATGTGCCGGAGCAGCCATTGGATTTAAAAATTACTGTTCAGGGAGGTGTGGGAACTGCAGAAGAACACGATTTTCTGTTGAATTATTATAATGTTGATTCTGTGGGCTGGGGTTCTCCATTTTTATTAGTTCCCGAAGCCACTTCGGTTGATAAGGATACCAGAGAATTATTGGCGAAAGCCAAAGAAGAAGATTTGTATCTGAGTCATATTTCGCCCTTAGGAATTCCCTTCAATACTTTGAGAGGAACTACCAATGAAATATTCAAGCAAAAGCGAATTCAGGAAAGTAAAGCGGGAAGTTCTTGTCCAAAACGATTTTTAGCATTAAGCAAAGAATACGGTGCAAAAGGAATTTGTACATCTTCCAAAAAATATCAAGACCTCAAACTGGAAGAGTTGTTGCAACAAAAAGAGGTGCTATCTGCGGAAATTTATGAAAAAAAGAAAAACAGTATTACGGAAAAAGCCTGTCTTTGTGTGGGTTTAGCCAATGCTTCTTATCTTGAAAATGATATTAAAATTAAAGGGCAGGCCCAGGGTGTAATCATTTGTCCCGGACCAAATATGGCGTATTTTAACCAGGAAGTTTCTCTTTCTGAAATGGTAAAGCATATTTATGGAAACGCGTCAGTAGTAACGGTAACTGATCGTCCAAATCTATTTGTCAAAGAATTGAAAATGTATTTGGATTATTTGAAAAATGAAATAACAGCAGTTTCTAATGAAATAACAGCGGCACAAATAAAAAAATGGCATCTGTTTAAAAATAATTTAATAGAAGGAATCGGATATTATGAAGATTTGTTTTCATCAGGACATTTTTTCGAAAGCACTAAAAAGGAGATTCAAAGTCAGTTTAAGGGCTATAAAAAGGAACTAATTGAGATTGAAATTCCAGAATTG
This sequence comes from Flavobacterium rhamnosi, assembly GCF_048286515.1. Classification (NCBI taxonomy): domain Bacteria; kingdom Pseudomonadati; phylum Bacteroidota; class Flavobacteriia; order Flavobacteriales; family Flavobacteriaceae; genus Flavobacterium; species Flavobacterium rhamnosi. The sequence continues at coordinate 77,792 of NZ_JBLVPS010000007.1, forward strand.
GTTTTGGTTTAATAAAAAAATCGGCTTGAAGTTTTTCAAGCCGATTTTTTTTGGAATAAAGAGGATAGTCCTTTTATATTTTAAAAAATAATTTAGTTGCTTGCGGACGCTTTAACTTTCATAAAACCGCCACGATTATCATTCCTTTCAATGGATTGTTGAACAATCAAATTTCCAATGGTGATCATGTTAAGCAGTTCGTAAAAAGGGGTGCTGATTTTATAGCTTTTGCCCATTTCTTCCATTTCATTTTGCCAAAGCAATAGTTGCTCTTTGGCTTTAACCAAGTCCGAATCATCCCTCACAATACCTGCATTCTGACGCATCAAAAGCTGTAGTCTGGCTTTTAGTTTAGCCAGATAATCGGAATTAATTTCAGGCTTTTCAACTGATTTCCAATTTGAAATACTACCATTGAATTCAGGCTTTTCAAGACTAGAATTCGCTAAATAATTATAAATTTTATCGGAATAGACAAGTGCTTCCAGCAATGAATTAGATGCCAGTCGATTAGCGCCATGCAATCCTGTTTGAGAGCATTCCCCACACGCAAATAAATTGGAGACAGTTGTTTTTCCATTTTTGTCCACCATAATTCCACCACAAAGGTAATGTTGAGCAGGAATCACAGGAATCCAATCTTTTGAAATATCAATTGATATGCTTTTGCAACGCTCATAAATCATAGGAAAATGTTTTATAAAAAGGGCTGAATCTAAATGAGTACAGTCCAGATAAACGCAATCGTCTCCTGATTTTTTGAGCTCTAAATCAATACTTTGTGAAACAATATCTCTGGAAGCCAGTTCGCATCTGCTATCATAGTCCAGCATAAAACGGTGTTCTTTCTTGGTGCGTAAATAAGCACCGAAACCTCGAACAGCTTCTGAAATTAAGAATTTAGATCCTAAAGAAGAATCATATAAAGCTGTAGGATGAAATTGAATGAACTCCATGTCCCTGATGATAGCATTCGCACGAAAAGCCATAGCAATTCCGTCTCCGGTTGCAATTACAGGATTTGTCGTATGGCCGTAAAGATGGCCAATTCCACCAGTGGCTAGTACCGTAAAATCTGATTTAAAAGTAATAATTTCTTTTGTTTTTTCATCCAGTGCGTAGGCACCAAAACAAGAATTATTTTGAGTTATTAAGTCCAGTGCAAAATGGTGGTCCAGAACGGTAATATTCTCTTTTTGATGAACCTGTGCTAAAATAGCACGTTCAATCTCATGACCAGTTTGGTCTTTATGATGTACCACCCTGTTTTGAGAATGACCGCCTTCTTTACCCAAATCGAAATTACCCTTTGTGTTTTTATCGAATTTGGCGCCCCATTCTATTAGCTCTTTTAATCGTTTTGGTCCCTCAGTAACGACCATTTCAACCACAGAGGAATCACATAGACCATCTCCGCAAATGAGGGTATCGTCAATGTGTTTTTTATAGGAATCTTCGGTTTTGTCAGTAACTATTGCAATCCCGCCCTGCGCATATTTTGTATTCGATTCATCTTCGTTCGACTTGGTGATTATCGTGATTTTTCTATCAGGAAATCGTTCGGCTATTTTTATGGCAAAAGTCAGTCCGGCCACACCAGAACCGATGATTAGATAATTGGTTTTGATCATTATTTTGATAATTCAAGCATTCGTTCAATGGGAAGCAACGCTTTTTTTCTAATGTTTTCAGGCACATCAATTTCAGGACTTTCATGAACTAAGCAATCATATACTTTTTGTAAAGTATTCATTTTCATATAACCGCATTCGCTGCAAGCACAAGTATTGTCATCTTTAGCGGGAGCTGGAATTAATATTTTTTGAGGTACTTCCTGTTGCATTTTATGTAAAATTCCTGCTTCAGTGGCGACAATAAATTTAGTGTTAGGATTGGTTTTTACATAATCAATCATTCCGGCTGTTGAACCAATATAGCTTGCCGTTTGTAGAATATGCGTTTCTGATTCGGGATGTGCGATAATTTTGGCGTCAGGATGCTGTTTGTGAACTTCAATTAATTTATCCAAAGAAAAAGCTTCATGAACCACACAAGAGCCGTCCCAAAGTAGCATGTCTCTACCCGTTTTACTGATGATGTATTTTCCCAGGTTCTTATCAGGAGCAAAAATTATAGGGGTTTCTTTAGGAATGGACTCCACAATTTTTAAAGCATTCGATGAGGTACAAACAATATCACTCAACGCCTTAATTTCAGCGGAACAGTTCACATAGGTTATAACAATGTGATCGGGATGATCATCAGTGAATTTCTTGAATAAATCTGGAGGACAGGATTCGGCAAGTGAGCAACCTGCTTTCAAATCGGGAAGGATTACTTTTTTGGATGGGTTTAAAATCTTTGCCGTTTCAGCCATAAAATGTACGCCTGCAAAAAGAATGATATCGGCATCCACTTTCATGGCTTCTTGTGACAATCCTAAGCTGTCACCCACATAATCAGCAATATCCTGAATGTCGGCTTCTTGGTAATAATGTGCTAAAATAACCGCATTTTTCTCCTTTTTCAATTCCAATATGCGCTCCTTAAGACTTTTCATTTTTAGTGATTTTATTTATTCTATAGATTTGTCAAATTTAGTAAATAATCCTTCAAAGTACTAAATTCCAATAAGGTCTATTTTGGAAGTTTATATTAGTGTTAATAATTAATGTAATAGCGTAATAATTTATAACATTCCTATTCAAAGGGTGTATTTACGTTGAATTATACGGTAAAAGTCTCGATATTTTCTTAATCGTAGTTTTTATGTCATTTATAAAAGTCATCAGATGGTCTATTTCGAGATGATCCGCATTACATTTTGTGCCATTGATTATCTTTATCGTATTTTTCAAAGGTTTCCAAACGTATAGAAGCATCAAGTTGCATTGGAAAGGCAGCAGAAAATCGGACGAATGTTTAGGTTTTTTTTTAAGAAATGGAAATTTTACAACTCCAATTCGAGATTTATTTTGCATTTATTACCTTGATTATTTGGATTGTTTTCTAATTTAGGGAGATTACTCCTTAAAAAAATGAATTGACAATGTCTTAGGATTTATTCTTTTCTATTTTATAAATATAGGGTCACAAAAAAAAACACAGAAAATGATTTTTATCATATTTTAATTTGTATTTCAACACGTAATTTGCAGCAGAAATAAAAGAGATTTTGTTTTCCATTTACTAAGTAATAATTGCAGGATAGCATTTTTACCAATAATTTAGATTAGGGTCATTAACAAAGACTTTCCAGGTTCGTTCTTTAGATTTTGAAAGAAGAGGAATAATGGATATCGTTTATAGCGTCTTATTAATAGTAAATTTCTAAAACGATTTTGGTTTTGGAATTGTCAATTAGTTTTTCAATTCGTTTATAAAAGTCGGCATTTAGCATTGGACAGCCAAAACTTTTGCAAATGGGTTTATCCTGTTCTTCATAAGGCACTTTATCGTATTTATGGAGAACAATATTTCTTATAAAAGCATTATTGTTTGTCTTGTCTAAACCGAAAAGTTTATAGGCTTTGCCAAAGTCTCCAGTATAGCTGTTTCCGATATAATATTTGCCCAATGATGTGCAAAGTGATTGGTTGATATTACTGAATTTTAGTTGGCCTTCAATTTGTGTTTCTGAACCAAAACCGTGAGTAACCAGACCTTGGTCAATTATTTTGTTGTTTTTTAAGTCATAAACAAAGAATCTGTTTTTCCCGGACATGATTTTCATGTCAATAAGAAAAGCAATTTCATTGTTATAATTAAGATTATTGGTAATGAATTTTTTGATAATACCAGCACGACTCAAAAGTTTTTCTTCTGTTGAATCATCGGATATAGAAATTTCAGAATATTTATTTTTAGTATTTTTTGATGAAATTTTGATACTAAAAAAGAATATTCCTATTGCGATTAAAACGAAAATGAGTTTTTTCATTTTAGTAGTCTTAGATATATTTTTCTGTTTTGTTTTGAAAGAGAGCCACAAACTTAGTTACAAATGTCCATCCAAAAAGAGGATGAATTTGCATAAAATGTCAAGACTATTATTTTACAAAAATAAGCTTTTATTTTTTATTGTACTGGTGCTTAATGTATTATTAACAAATAAAAAAATAAGTTATTTATGAATTCAATTTAATAACGAAATAAAATATTGGAATGTGCACCTACTCTTGAGATCCATAAATAACAGGTATGTTTAAAAAATAAATTCTAAAAAAAATCTTTTATCCTATTGCGTTTAGGCTATTAGAATCTGAAAAATATATTTACTTTTGTCCCATGAAAAAAATAGTATTCATAATCGTATTAATCATGTTTCTAAAACCAGTCCTTCCGGTTTTAGAATATGTGGTGAATTATGAATATATTTCAAAAGTACTTTGTATCAATAAAGACAAGCCCAAAATGCAATGCAACGGGAAGTGTCATTTGATGAAAGAATTGGCGAAAGCTTCTGATACAGATAAGCCAGCTTCTTCTGAGAAAAAAACAGTATCCCAAGTTTTTGAAGTGTTGTTTTTTGAAGAAATTCAATCTTTCAAAATTGCGCATGTTTGTTTTGGTACTAAAGAAAAAATAAACCCGGTTTATTCCAATTTATATTCTCATTTGAATTTGGATTCTATTTTTCATCCTCCGATTTTTAATTCTTAAATTTTAAATAAAACAATTTTACGCGTGCTTTTTAATTGACCATTGTCATTTGAAAGTATTTTGTACGCGTAATTATTTCAAAAACAAAAAATAAGAATTATACAATTATATAAATGAAAAATTTACTAAATAAAGCAATAGCTATTATTGCAATAAGTGTTGTGTTTGCTGGATGTACAAATAATGATGAGGTCATCTCAGGAACTGGAAACCTTGGCGTGGAATTCGATAATGCATTTGGATCAAATGACTTGATATTAAATACTCAAACCAACACGACTTCAAACAACGAGGTTTTAAAAATTAGTACTATTAAATACATAATCAGCAACATCGTCTTGACAAAAGAGGATGGGACTACCTTTGTCTATCCAAAAAGCGAAAGCTATTTTATCGTTGATGAAGCTACTGAAGCCAGTCATTTATTGGAATTAACTAATGTTCCTGCTGCAAATTATACCAAAGTAAAATTTGGAATAGGAGTTGACAAAGCGCAATGGGAACTGGGAGCGACGGGTCAGGGAAATTTCCTTGCTGTTGCCCAAGCTGCTGAAATGATGTGGAGTTGGTCTGCAGGGTATAAATTCTTGGCTTTCGAAGGTGTGTTTACGTCACCAACAGTGACGAACAGCACATCGTTTATGGTTCATACCGGACAAACAGGGACGGATTATAATTATACAGAAGTAACACTAGATTTGCCAACAAAAGCAATGGTGCGAACTACTATTGCCCCGGAAATTCATGTTGTGGCTGATTTGTCTAAAATTATAGATGGCACAAATAAAATTAAACTTTCTGACAATAATATGGGTGGAATGGGAGCCATGATTATGGGTGGAGCAAATTTGCCTTTAATCACAGTAAACTTAAAAGGAATGTTTACGGTGGCTCACGTTCATAACGATTAATTCATATTGAATTAGAAGCTATACCCTGCGATACATCGCAAGTCCTTGCTAAAAAATGTGGTTTTCTAAGTCGGAAAAAGAGCTTCCTTTAATTGTTTTTTTCGTAAGAAATCACATTTTATGCTATGGCTTTCTATTGCTGCCGGGGCTAAAAACCTTAAATATGTACAAATTAATCTTGTTACTTCTCTTTTCGATTTCTCTTTCCAGTTGCTCGGATCAAGATGATGTTTATGTGAATAAACCTTTAAATTTCGAAGTGCCGTCTAATTTTCCGGATTTGGCTTATAATATAGCACTAAATCCACCAACAGAGAAAGGATTTGAATTGGGGAAAAAATTATTTTATGATGGAAGATTATCTTCGGATGGTCTTATTTCTTGTGGATTTTGTCACATTCAAGAAGATGCATTTACACATCATGGACATACTTTCAGTCACGGTGTTGGAGATAATATAGGAACCCGTAATACGCCTTCGATTCAGAATCTTGGCTATCAAACTGCATTTATGTATGACGGAGCAACAACTCATTTGGATTTGCAGCCTATTATTCCATTGACAAGTGTTATCGAAATGAATGGCAATTTGATGGCAATTGTTGCCATGATGAAATCCGATAAAACCTATCTAAAGCTTTTTCAACAAGCATTCACGGATGGTGAAATAAATACCGAAAATATGCTGAAAGCACTTTCTCAATTCATGTTGATGGTGACTTCATCTAATTCTAAATTTGATAAATACCGTCGTAATGAAACAGGCGGCACTTTTACTTCAGACGAAGCAGCCGGTTACGCGCTTTTTAATTCAAAATGTGCTTCGTGTCACGCTACGGATTTGATGACCGATAATTCATATCGGAATAATGGCCTCGCTATCAATCCGCAAATAAATGATGTGGGAAGATTTCGGGTGACACAATTAGCAAAGGATTATTATAAATTCAAAGTGCCAAGTTTGCGAAATGTAGAAAAAACTGCGCCATACATGCACGATGGAAGATTCGGGACATTAGAGTCCGTTTTGAATCATTATGCTTCAGGAGTTCTAAATTCGGCAACTTTAGATCCGGTGCTAAATCAAAACGGAAATTTAGGAATTCCGATGTCTGATTCTCAAAAAATGCAATTAATTGCCTTTCTAAAAACATTAACCGATAATCAATATCTAACCGATAGCCGATTCTCAGAATATTAAAATCATGAAAAATAGAATTCTAATTATTGTTTTATTTCTTTTTGTAAACCAGTTTGTCTCTGCTGAAATAGAAAAAGACAGCATTTCGAGATTTACCTTTCAAAAAATGCAATTACTCGAAGATTTCGAATTTGATTGTGATGCCTGTGGTTGTTCGGCCAGTGGCGGAAGTATGGGGTTCAGTTCCATGCTGAACAATAACTTTGTAGGCTTACGCTATTTAAATCAGAGTTATAGCAGTAGAGACGGTATTTTCGCGAACTCACCATGGGTAGACGAAAATTTCAATACAGTACAAATTTGGACAAAAATACCAATTACAGAGAAAATCCAGATTTCGGCATTGGTCCCCTATCATTTTCATAATCGTGAACTTTCCACCGGAACCGAAAGCATCAAAGGACTTGGCGATATTTCCGTTATGGCAATGTATTCAGTTTATCAAACGCATAGAGACAGTACGGTTTTTACGCATAAATTACAATTAGGTGGAGGCGTAAAAATACCAACAGGGAAATTTGACGAAGCTAATAATACAGGAAGTGTCAATCAGAGTTTCCAAGTGGGAACAGGTAGTTGGGATTATCTTTTGGTATCGGAATATGTAGTTAAAAAGAAAAATTTGGGATTAAGTACCATGTTGAATTATACTTTTAAAACCGAAAATCAAAAGCAGTACCAATTTGGAAATCAATTTAATTACGGTAGCACATTGTTTTATCTTTTTGATTTACCTGCCATAAAACTGGTTCCACAGTTAGGCTTAGCGGGCGAAGTTTATGAAACCAATAAACAATTTGGAGAGAAATTACCGGACACTTCGGGAGATATTCTTTTTACTAAATTTGGGGTTGAAGCGGGAAAAGGTAATTTTTCCATCGGTATCAATGCAATGCTTCCTATCAGTCAACATTTATCGAGTTCAAAAATCGAAGCCAATTATCGTTGGAGTGTTAATTTGAATTATACTTTGTAAGCCTGATTCTTATTGAGCAGATAACGTTTGCCAATTAAAGTATTAAAAAAAAGTTTTCATATCAGGGACTGGTACAGATACGTTCAATAAACTGAAATAAGTTTTTGTTGTAACAAAAAAAGGAGCGTTAGCTCCTTTTTTTAATAACTTAAACGCAATAACTTACGCTAATTCCACTATTTTGATATCATCAACTAAGGCTACTTTTACTAAACCATACTTGGCTAATCCTTTCATTGCTGCATCCCATTTCTTTCCGCTCAAATCTGATTTTACTTTTAATAATCCCAAATTCATTTTACTTTCATTAGTTTTCAAAATAGCAATGATAAGTTTTTCTTCGTCTAACAATTCAATTTGAACTTGTTTTTTTTCTGGTCTCATTTGCGGAAACAATAACACTTCTTGAATTGAGGCATTATTAGTCAAGAACATCATCAATCGGTCCATTCCAATTCCTAATCCAGAAGTTGGCGGCATTCCGTATTCTAAAGCTCTCAAGAAATCTTCATCTATAATTCCGGTTGCTTCATCATCTCCTTTTTCAGCTAATCTCATTTGCTCTTCAAAACGTTCTCTTTGGTCAATTGGATCATTCAATTCAGAATAAGCATTCGCTACTTCTTTACCACAAACCATTAATTCAAAACGCTCTGTTAATTCTGGATTGTCACGGTGCTGTTTACAAAGCGGTGACATTTCTTTGGGATAGTCCGTGATAAAGGTAGGTTGGATATAATTTCCTTCGCATTTGGCGCCAAAAATTTCGTCAATCAATTTTCCTTTACCCATAGTGGCATCCACATCAATTCCCATTCCTCTTGCTGCATCAAATAATTGAGCTTCGTTTTTGCCTGAAATATCAAAACCAGTAAAATGTTTGATAGAATCGGTCATTGTAACTCTTGCATACGGTGCTTTAAAGTTTATAGTATGTTCTCCAAAGGTTGCTTCGCTGATTCCATTTACACCAATTGCACAATGCTCCAATAAGTTTTCGGTGAATTTCATCATCCAGTTGTAGTCTTTGTAGGCTACATATATTTCCATTGCGGTAAATTCTGGGTTGTGCGTTCTGTCCATTCCTTCATTACGGAAGTTTTTCGAAAACTCATAAACACCATCAAAACCACCAACGATTAATCTTTTTAAATATAATTCATTCGCAATACGCATGTATAAAGGCATGTCAAGCGAGTTATGGTGCGTGATAAAAGGTCGTGCTGCCGCACCACCAGGAATAGGTTGTAAAACTGGAGTTTCAACTTCAAGATACCCTTTTTCATTAAAGAAAGAACGCATCGAATTGAATAATTTAGTTCTTTTGATAAAGGTTTCTTTTACATGATCGTTAACGGTTAAATCCACGTAACGACGACGATATCTTTGTTCCGGATCAGCAAAAGCATCATGCGTTTTTCCGTCAGCATCAGTTTTTACAACAGGAAGAGGTTTCAAAGCTTTCGCCAAAACAGTCAATCCATAAATGTGAATCGAGATTTCCCCTACTTGCGTTTTGAAAACCGTTCCGCGAACACCAATAAAATCACCAATATCTAATAGTTTTTTGAAAACCACATTGTACATTGTTTTCTCTTCATCAGTCGAAATATCATCTCTCGAAACATAGATTTGAATACGTCCTTCAGCATCTTTCAATTCTGCAAATGATGCCTTGCCCATAATACGTTTTCCCATCAAACGACCGGCAAGAACCACTTCCTTACCTTCAAACTTCTCGAAATCGGCTAGGATTTCACTGGAATAGGCGGTTGTGATGAATTCGGCTGCGGGATAGGGCTCAATGCCTAAATTGCGTAATTCGGTAAGCGCTTCTCTACGTAATATTTCTTGTTCGGATAATGCCATTTTATTCTGATTTTAAGAGCGCAAAGATACTGTATAAGTAGCAAAGTAGCAAAGTGGTAAAGGTTTTTTGGAGCTATTTCTGGCTTTAGACTACAATCTTTTTATATTTAAAGAAAAAATAAAAGGGATTTCCATCACAATCCGGACTATAAATTGTAGTTATTAATTTACATTTGGCGAAAATAAGCGTTCAAAATCATAAAAATTGAAAAATATAATTTGCGTTTTGATGCTATTGATAATTGTCACGACAAGTTGTCAAATCACCGAAACTATAGATTTAAAACAAGACGGGAGTGGAAAAATAGAAACCGAATCGCTTCGCGACGAACACAGCTACATGCAGTTGGCTGGTGAAAATTATTCCAAAGAAGAAAAATTTGAGGACACGACTTACGTCTTCAAGGATTTTATAACAAAATATTCGGAAACATTCTCAAAGCTTCCAGCATTCGAAAAAGCTATTTTTCAAAAATATGCAACCATAAATGTTCATATCAAGAAAAGTTCCTACGAAAAAGAGTTTCGAACAAAAATTAGTCAAAATTTTAATAAAATAGAAGAGCTTCCTGATTTGTACAAAACGCAGGAATATGCGGATGATTTAAAACATAATTATGCCTTAAGCGCTGAAGAACATTATTATACTGTAAGTTATTCTTTTGACGGTAGTCTTTTCAAAAGAATAGTGAAAATTACAGATTCAGTGGAATTAAAAAAGCAACAAGATAAAATTTCAGAATTGAAAACCCGATTTTCCAATTTTAAAATCAATCAAGTTTATGTTTTAAAGTATCATTTTCCGCGAAAAATAAAATCAATCTCAAACGCCAGTGCAAAAATAGGCGAAGACAAAAAATCATTAGAATTACAATTTCTGTTATCGGATTGTTTACAAAATCCTGAAAGTACTAGACTTGAAGTGATTTTAGAGTAATTATTTGATGATTTGCGTTGCTTTCCTCTCAAGTTTTTGAATCTGTAACTTCTCTTAAAAACTTTGTACCTTTGCTGTTCTGAACTTTTGCACCTTCAAAAAAAATGAACAAAATAATCCAACTTAAAGATTTAGGAAATAAAGATTACAAAGCAACTTGGGAATACCAGGAAGAACTGTTCAAAGGAATTGTAGATTTAAAAATTAAGAATAGGAGAGAAGAAACCAATTTAGACACCCCAAATTATTTTCTTTTTGTGGAACATCCACATGTGTATACTTTGGGTAAAAGTGGAGATTTAAGTAATCTATTGCTGTCCGAAAAGCAATTGGAAGCTAAAGGAGCTACTTTCTACAAAATCAATCGTGGTGGTGATATTACGTATCATGGTCCAGGACAAATTGTAGGTTATCCTATTATTGACTTAGAAAATTTCTTTACTGATATTCATAAATATTTACGTTTTCTGGAAGAAGCGATTATTTTAACGTTGGAAGAATATGGTATTACTTGCGGAAGAAGTGAAGGCGAAACCGGAGTTTGGTTGGGCGTGGGCACACCATTTGCAAGGAAAATTTGTGCTATGGGAGTTCGTGCTTCCCGTTGGGTAACCATGCATGGATTTGCTTTAAATGTAAATGCTGATTTAGGTTATTTTGATAATATTATTCCCTGTGGGATTCGTGGTAAAGCAGTAACTACATTAAACGTAGAACTCGGAGTTGAAAGCGTAAACGAAGAAGAAGTGAAAGAAAAAATTCTGAAACATTTTTCGAATCTTTTCGAAGGGACTTTTACGAGATCTGAAATAAGAAATCTTCAATCAAAAATCTAAATTTCTAACTTTAATTGTTCCGGTAATAAACGAAATGTCATGCGGTGGTATTTTGTAATACCATATTTTCGGATAGCCTCACGATGCTCTTTGGTAGGATAGCCTTTGTTTTGTTTCCAATTGTACATTGGAAATTCTTCATGAAGCCGATTCATATAATCATCGCGATACGTTTTTGCCAATACGGAGGCAGCGGCAATGCTCATAAATTTAGAATCCCCTTTTACGATACTGGTATTTGGAATGGAATTTAGAATTTCGAGTTCAATAGTAGTGAAAATTTTGCCTCCACGATTTTTTATTCCTTTTTTGTGTATCAGCGGCGCATTTCCATCAACAATAATGTATTCCGGCCTGGGATTAAGTTTCAAAATACTTTCCTGCATTGCTTTTATAGAGGCATTCAAAATATTGATTTCGTCAATGACCAAAGGCTCAAGATGCGTCACAGCAAATGAAATGGCTTGCTGCTCAATAATAGATCTTAATTCTTCTCTCGTCTTTTCGGATAATTGTTTACTGTCGTTCAAGATTATGTTCTCAAAATCGAATGGCAATATTACGGCCGCTGCAGTGATAGGGCCAGCAAGACATCCACGACCCGCTTCATCGGTTCCGCTTTCGAGAATAATTTTCGAAAAATTGTTTTCGAGCATATAGTTTTGTTTTGAAGAAACAAATATTATAAAATTTTCTCTGGAAAAATGCGTTATCTTTCTATTTGTTATAACAATCCTATAAAATGCAGTGTTTTTTTATTTATACGTTTTTATAAATTACCTTTGCTTGATTAAAATTGTAAAAATAATAGCCTAATTATACCCTTTCAAATGAGAATTTTCTTTTTTTTTATTTTTTTATCATTCTCCACGTTGGTGTTTTCTCAGGAAAAGAACAGTGAAAATTTAGATTTTAATAGTAAATACAATAGTTCGGATTCAATAAATAAAAAAAAGAAACCAGTTGCTACTATAGATATGTATCGGGTGATTACCTTGGATCGGGATACAACTTATATAGACACTTCGCTGACTATTCAAAAGGAATACAGTCATAATTATTTACGAAAAGACATTTTTGGACTTTTACCTTTTTCTAATGACGGACAAACGTATAATACTTTACAGTATAGTTTAACTGATTTTTCTCCTTTTCCGGAATTTGGATTCAAAGCAAAACATTTTAATTTCCTGGAAGCAAACCAAATTAGATATAGTTCTGTAGCCACTCCAGTTACCGAATTATATTTTAAAACTACCATTCAAAAAGGCCAGTCAACGGATGCGTTTATTACTTTAAACACTTCGGAGAATCTCAATTTCTCTATAGCTTACAGAGGATTACGCTCTGAAGGGAAATATATAAATCAACTGTCGAGTACAGGAAATTTTAGATTTACCGTAAGTTATAACACTAAAAACAAGCGTTATTATTCCAATACACATTTCACTTCTCAGGATATTTTAAATGAGGAAAATGGTGGGATTACAACAATTAGTGATTTCGAAAGTGAAGACCCGAATTACAGCAACAGACAACGACTTGAGGTGTTCTTTTCAGATGCTAAATCATTTCTGAAAGGGAAAAGAATTTTCTTAGATCACAATTTTAGAATCAATGCGAATAAAGGAGCTAATAATTTATATTTGACCCATCAGTTTAATTATGAAAATAAATTTTTTGAATACAATCAGGCTACCGTCCCCTCAAGTGTGGGCGGAAGTATAGTGTTCAGATTTGGGGGTTCTTTTAAAGATAGCGGAATAAACGATCAGACCCATTATAATAAAATGTACAATAAAGCGGGATTAATTTATGAGAATACAACTTTAGGGAAATTTCAATTTTTTATTGATGATTTTGGTTCTAATTACCACTACAATCAAATATTAATTTTTGATGATAAAATAGTTCCCAGTTCTTTAAGTCAAAACATAAATAATGTAGGAGGGCAGTATGAGTACCAAAAAAACAAGTGGAACGGAAAATTCTTGTATTCAAGATCCATTACCAATCAATCGCTGTCAAATTTGGATGCAAAAGTGAAATATGATTTTAATGATGAAACGGAATTGTCATTTCAATATCAAAACATAAATAAGTTGCCAAATAATAATTACAATCTCTATCAGAGTAGCTATATCCAATACAATTGGTCAAATGATTTTAAGAATGAAAAAATCAACTCAATTAGCGCCAATGCCGTTACACCATGGGTTAATGCATCGCTGCAGTATTTAGTTCTAAACGATCATTTGTATTTTAATGATGTTTCAACAGATGCTCAGATCGTAGCAAGGACCCAAATCGTTGCGCCGACTCAATATGAAAAGACAATTAATTACTTGTCAGTGAAAGTGAGTAAAGAATTAAAATTCGGGAGTTTTGCTTTAGATAATACTGTTTTGTATCAGAAAGTAGATCAGCAGGATAATGTCTTAAATGTGCCTGAAATCGTAACGAGAAATACCTTTTATTACTCGGGTTATTTTTTCAAACAGAATGCTTTGTTTTTGCAGACAGGAGTCTCCTTTAATTATTTCACGAAATATTATGCCAATGATTACAATCCGGTGATTGGTGAGTTTTTTGTTCAAAATGGAAAGGAAATTGGGAATCATCCTAATTTTGATTTCTTTATTAATGCAAAGATCCAAAGAACCAGAATTTATATAAAAGCAGAGCATTTTAATTCCGCTTTATCAGGAAATAATTTTTATTCTTCACCTAACAGTCCCTCTCGTGATTTTACATTTCGTTTTGGATTAGTTTGGAATTTCTTCCAATAATCCTTGTGACGTTTTCTACGATCCGCTATGACTTTATTTGGCTTGACAGTAGGTAAGTAAAGGATACTGTTTTGGGTAAAATTCAGTAACTGCTTTGGAATAAAAGCATCCTGAAAATAAGCACGAACGAAAATTCGGCAATTAAGATTGTTTTGTAACAAAATGCTATCTTTGTAGGGCGATTTATAACAACTCACATTTTTAAATGAATAATAAAATGCACTACGCAGAAAACATATTAGGCACAATAGGTAACACACCATTAGTAAAACTAAATAAAGTGGTTGCTGGAATAGATGCTTTGGTGCTTGCTAAAGTAGAGACTTTCAATCCCGGGAATTCTGTAAAAGACAGAATGGCCGTAAAAATGATTGAAGATGCCGAAGCTGATGGAAGATTGAAACCAGGAGGGACTATTATTGAAGGAACTTCAGGTAATACAGGAATGGGATTGGCATTAGTGGCTATTATAAAAGGCTACAAATTAATTTGCGTGATTTCAGATAAACAATCCAAAGAAAAGATGGATATTCTTCGTGCAGTAGGAGCAAAAGTGGTAGTTTGTCCGACTGATGTAGAACCTAATGATCCACGTTCTTATTATTCTGTTTCTAAAAGACTGGCTGAAGAAACACCTAATTCCTGGTATGTAAATCAATATGATAATCCATCCAATACGTTAGCACATTACGAGCAAACCGGACCTGAAATTTGGGAGCAAACTGGTGGTAGAATTACTCATTTTGTATCTGGAGTAGGAACGGGAGGGACAATTTCAGGAGTCGGAAAATACTTGAAAGAAAAGAATCCGAGTATTAAAATTTGGGGAATTGACACCTATGGTTCTGTATTTAAAAAGTACCATGAAACAGGAATTTTTGACGAAAATGAAATCTACTCGTACATAACCGAAGGAATTGGAGAAGATATTTTACCAAAGAATGTTGATTTCTCTTTAATTGATGGTTTTACAAAAGTAACAGATAAAGACGCAGCGGTCTATACCCGTAAAATTGCACTTGAAGAAGGGATATTTGTTGGAAATTCAGCAGGAGCAGCTGTAAAAGGCTTGTTGCAGCTCAAGGAACATTTTAAACCAGAAGATGTTGTAGTGGTGTTGTTCCATGATTCAGGAAGTCGTTATGTAGGTAAAATGTTTAATGACGATTGGATGCGTGAAAGAGGTTTTGTGGACGAGGAAATCAAAAAAGCCGAAGATGTTATCAAGGATCATATCGATAAACCATTAATTGTAGTCCGTACGGAAGAATTAGTTTCACACGCTATCGAAAGAATGCGTAAATACAAGATTTCTCAAATTCCGGTGATAGACGTCACAGGATTCGTAGGGTCTGTAGATGAAAGTGATTTGTTTCAAAGTTATGTTGCCGATAAAAATGTAGCAGACAGGCCTATTAAAGAAATTATGGGAAAACCATTTCCAATTGTAAAATTGGGAACTTCAATAGAAGAAGTGTCTAAATTATTTACCAAAGAGAATGATGCAGTTCTGGTTGAATTAGAGAATGGGAATCACCATATTATTACCAAATATGATATTATTGGTTCGATAAAATAATATTTGTATTTCCAAGTATTAAAATTTTTATTGCCATGAATTTGACGAATTTAATTCGTTAAATTTGTGGTTTTTTAGTTTTTACAAAATACAAATAAAATGACTTTCACTGCTATAGATTTTGAAACCGCAACAGCATTCCATCCTTGCTCTGTAGGTATTGTTACCGTAGAAAACGGAATAATTGTAGATGAGTTTGTCAGTTTAATAAAGCCGCCAAATAATCTGTATTCTCCTTTTACCATTCAGGTGCATGGAATTTATCCGCGTGATACAGTGAATGCAAAATCATTTGCGCAAGTATATCCAGAAATTAAAAAACGTCTTCAAAACAGGGTTGTTGTGGCTCATAATGAGAGTTTCGATAGAAATGTTCTGGCTAAATCAATGGCGCTTTATAATTTGGATTATGCTGATTTGAATTTGGCACCTCGTTGGGAATGCACTGTGAAAATCTACAAAGCCAAAGGATTGAAGCCAACTAAATTAAGTGATTGCTGTCAGGAAATGAAAATACAATTAAATCATCACGAAGCATTATCAGATGCTCGGGCTTGCGCTAAATTGTATTTATTGAGGTAAATTTCTTTTATTTCTATTTTTATTGCTTTGCTTTTTCGTCTAAAATCTCAAAATAAAGGAAGATTTTCTTATTTGTCTCTTTTAAAAAAAGTATTGTGCTAATAGTAAATGCTTAGAATGTGACAGTGGGGTTGAACTATTCGAAAATGGATAATTTGAATATCAGTTAATGTGAGAATAAGATAATGTTGTAAGTTTGTATTCTGAAAGTGAATAATCAAAGGAGCTAAAAATGTCAGTAGTAATAAAACTTAAGTTTTTTTTTGAAAAGCACGGTTTTCATGTTTCTTCCCGTTTGGCTGATACATTAGGAATGCGTGCCAGTAGTGTGCGATTGTTTTTTATCTATTTGTCGTTTGTTACGGTTGGATTGTGGTTTGCTGTTTATTTGACATTGGCATTTTGGATTCGCCTAAAGGATTTAATTAGGGCTAAACGCACTTCTGTTTTTGATTTGTAGTGTAACAGTAATAAAAAAGGGATCGTAAAGTATTTCAAATACTTTACGATCCCTTTTTTTATTTAAGGAATAAATTTATTTATCCGGATTGTTTAATTTACTATTTTTCTTTCCATATACAAAATAGATCAGAACCCCTAAGGCCATCCATACAATAAGTCTAACCCAGCTTTCGTTCGGTAATGAATACATTAAAGCTAAACAGATTAATATTCCTGCAATAGGAACGTAAGGAACTAAAGGTGTTTTAAATGATCTAGGAGCATCTGGCATTCTTTTGCGCATTACTAAAACTCCAATACATACTAGTACGAAGGCCAATAATGTTCCAATACTTACCATGTGACCCAAATCACTTACGGGTACGAAACCTGCAAAAAGACTCACAAATATCATGAAGAAAATATTTGTTTTCCATGGAGTTCTGAATTTAGAGTGAATGTCACTAAAGAAAGAAGGCAATAAACCATCTTTACTCATCGTGTAGAAAACACGACTTTGTCCCATTAACATTACTAGCATTACAGAAGTATAACCCGCTAAAATAGCGACAATTAATCCAGTTTGTAGAAATGAATAGCCAGTTTTGGCAAATGCCGTTGCTGCTGGTTTAGCATCTCCTGCAAAATCACCATAAGGAACAAGACCTGTCATTACGTGTGCAAACAATACATAAAGGATAGTACAAATTACTAATGATCCTAAAATACCAATTGGCATCCCTTTTTGTGGGTTTTTTGCTTCTTGAGCTGCTGTCGAAACAGCATCAAAACCGATAAAAGCAAAGAAAACAGTTCCAGCTCCGGCAGCAATTCCAGACCATCCAAATTCTCCAAAAACGCCTGTGTTGTCTGGGATGTATGGAGTATAGTTTGCAGTGTCAATAAAACTCCAGCCTAAAACAATAAACATAATTACTACAATAACTTTTACTACAACAAGGATGTTGTTTATGGAGGCAGATTCTTTAGTTCCTCTTATCAATAATAATGATAGCATAGAAACGATAAAAATTGCTGGAAGGTTTATCGTTCCGCCTTCTATAATAGTTCCGTCGCTTAGTTTTAATGTTTCCCAAGGTGAACATATCAGATTATGGGGGAGGTGAATTCCGTATTTATTTAATAGTTCGAGTAAATATCTCGACCAGCTCACACCTACTGTAGCGGCTCCTAATGCATATTCGAGAACTAAATCCCAGCCAATAATCCAAGCCATAAATTCTCCCATAGTTGCATAGGAATAGGTGTAGGCACTTCCTGCTACGGGTATCATTGATGCGAACTCTGCATAGCAAAGTCCTGCAAAAGCACATCCTACAGCGGCTAAAATAAAAGAAAGTGTAACTGCCGGGCCTGCATGTTCTGCTGCTGCAATACCTGTTAATGAAAATAATCCGGCTCCAATAATTGCCCCAACTCCAAGTGCTACTAATGAACGTGAAGACAAAGTCCTTTTTAATCCTTTTTCAGATTCTGATGCTTCATTTAGCAATACCGAAAGTGGTTTAGTTTTCCAAATTGACATAGTTTATATGGTTTGTTTGTTATTAAGGTCCAAATGTATTCTTTTTTATAAAAAATAAAAACAATAATTGAGTTTTAAGTTATAAAAAAATAATTTACCTGTCTTTATTAGGGATTTAATCTAACAAGAAGCTTTTTTGGAGGCAGTCCAAACGATATCTTGCTTTGTTTTTAAAATAATTTATCCTTTTTGACTATTTTTCTTTGAAAAACCAAGCGTTTTGATTTAATTTATCATTTAGATTTCTTACTATTAAAATAATATTAAAACTGAATTATGAGTTGGGCTATAGAATTATTCTAAGTTCCTCATGGAACAACAGACAGGTGTTTTTAATTGACTATTAGTATTGTTGTTTTGCAACTGGTTTTTTTTTTTTTTTTTGGATTTTAGTTTTGGATACGATCAAATTGATTCCGTCAAAACCCAGAATCAAAAATGACTTTCTAAAATTGATTCTTTCAATCTGCAGGTTATAAAGAGTATAACTCAGGAAGCTTTTTTCAAAAAAACGACGCTATTTCTTAACGAATGCAAGTAGCAATAGAAAGTTTAAGAGGTTTTATTTCTCGAAGTTGTTGGAATTTTAAATGATCATTTTGAAGTTGTACTTCTCTCATTTTTAAAAAAGATAAATAGTAATACTTGTTCATAAAAAGCACTTTCTCAATTTTCTAATTTAAGGGATACTCCTGAGAAAAATTGTAAGAATGAAGGTAGATATTAAAAATATTGAGGATTTAACAAAAAATAAGGGATTTCCTGTTGATAAAGCAAAAATAATTGACTTATATTTGAACTTTTAAAATAAAACTGTATTACAATGAACTTTGACTACAACGAAACGCAATCAATGATTGCGCAATCTATAAGAGATTTTGCTGAAAAAGAAATTCGCCCGAATATCATGGAGTGGGATGAAGCACAAACATTTCCAGTGCCTTTATTTAAGAAATTAGGTGAAATGGGTTTTATGGGTGTTTTAGTGCCGGAAGAACTTGGAGGTTCTGGATTAGGATATCATGAATACATAACTATTGTAGAGGAAATTTCAAAAGTAGATCCATCGATTGGTTTGTCTGTTGCGGCGCACAATTCTTTATGCACGAATCATATTTTGACATTTGGAAGTGAAGAGCAAAAGAAAAAATGGATTCCTAAACTAGCCACTGCTGAGCATATTGGTGCTTGGGGATTGACGGAGCATAATACGGGATCTGATGCCGGTGGAATGAATACTACCGCAAAAAAAGATGGAGATTTCTGGATTGTTAATGGAGCAAAAAATTTCATTACGCATGCCATTTCTGGAGATATCGCTGTTGTTATTGTTCGTACTGGTGAAAAAGGAGATTCAAAAGGAATGACAGCCTTTGTTTTTGAAAAAGGAATGCCAGGTTTTACCTCGGGAAAAAAAGAAAATAAATTAGGAATGCGCGCAAGTGAAACTGCTGAATTGATTTTTGATAATTGTCGCATTCCAGATGCTAATAGATTAGGCGAAGTTGGGCAAGGTTTTGTTCAGGCGATGAAAATATTAGATGGCGGAAGGATTTCCATTGGCGCATTGTCATTAGGAATTGCCAAGGGCGCTTATGAAGCTGCCTTAAAATATTCAAAAGAGAGGCATCAGTTTGGTCAGCCAATTTGTGAGTTTCAGGGAATTTCATTCAAATTAGCTGATATGGCAACTGAAATTGAAGCTTCAGAATTGTTGTTGCACAAAGCAGCCTTCTTAAAACAACAACACAGACCGGTGACTACGATGGGTGCTATGGCTAAAATGTATTCTTCAGAAGTGTGTGTGAAAGTTGCGAATGAAGCGGTACAAATTCATGGAGGTTATGGTTACATCAAAGATTACCCGGTAGAGAAATTTTATAGAGATTCTAAATTATGTACTATTGGTGAAGGAACTACTGAGATTCAAAAAATAGTTATTTCAAGAAATTTATTGAAGGAATAGTTTTTTTGGGATTAAAAAATAAAATAAAGAGTCGGTGTGCATTAAATTGTAGATTGGCTTTTTTTTTGCGTCAAGGATGAAAGAGGAAGGTTCGGAATACAATGAGAGCATGCAATGAATGGTTGGCTGAAAGGATGCTTTGATGACGGTAAAAGTGGTGTTCGCAGGCACGCCCAAAAATAATCTGTAATTCATGACTTGTAATTCAAAATAATGTTTACTTTTGCACACTTAAAGAAAGGGGGTGTCTATATTATGTTAATTATACCAATTAAAGACGGAGAAAATATCGATAGAGCGTTAAAACGTTACAAAAGAAAATTTGATAAAACAGGAACTGTTCGTCAACTAAGAGCACGTACTGCTTTTATTAAGCCTTCAGTAACAAATAGAATCAAAATTCAAAAAGCGGCTTATATCCAAAATATGAGAGATAACTTAGAAAGTTAGTCAATATCTATTAAAATAAATTACCGTTAGTCATTAAAAGTTTTATAACTTTGATGCTAACGGTTTTTTTATGACTAATAATAAAGGTGCATTTCGGGATTATTTGCAGTTGGAGAAAAAATATTCTTCACATACAGTTACTGCGTATTGTAATGATGTTGCTTCTTTCGAATCATTCAATAGTATTCATTTTGATCAAAAGGGCGTAGAGCAAGCCAATTATAGTCAAATTAGAAGTTGGATTGTGTCTCTTGTTGATGATAATGTATCAAATACCTCCGTTAATAGAAAAATTGCGTCCTTAAAAGCATTTTATAAATTTCTATTAAAAACGAAGCAAATAGAAGTGAGTCCGCTATTAAAGCACAAAGCATTAAAGACACCTAAGATATTACAAATTCCATTTTCTGAAAAAGAAGTTGAGGATGTGTTCAGTCATATGCAAAATCCAATAGGTTTTGAGGAAATAAGAAATAAGCTTATGGTTGATTTGTTCTATACTACCGGTATACGAAGAACAGAGTTGATTCATTTAAAAGTAGTTAATATCAATTTATCCAGCAGTACGATCAAAGTGTTGGGGAAGAGGAATAAGGAGCGGGTATTGCCAGTTTTGCCAATAATTATAGATCAATTTTCGTTGTATTTAAATGAGCGTTCGTCTTTGTTGTCTATAGTGGATAGCGATTATTTTTTTCTCACAAAAAAAGGGTTAAAATTAAATGATTCTTTTGTGTATCGATTAATAAATTCTTACTTTAGTGCTGTCTCCGAGAAAGTAAAAAAGAGTCCGCACATATTGCGACATACGTTTGCTACTCATTTATTGAATAATGGAGCCGATTTGAATTCAGTGAAAGAATTATTAGGGCATTCTAGTTTGGCATCAACTCAAATATATACGCACAATAGTTTGTCAGAGCTAAAAAGAGTATATGAAGATGCGCATCCCAGGAATCAGAAATAATTTGGAAATGTTTAACTATTAAAAAAAAATGATTATGAAGGTAAATGTCCAAGCGGTTAACTTTACTGTTGACAGAAAGCTAGTAGATTTTGTTCAAGAAAGAATGGACAAGTTGGAAAAATATTACGATAAAGTAGTATCGGCAGATGTCTTTTTAAAAGTTGAAAAGACAAGTGATAAAGAGAATAAAATTGCCGAGATAAAAATTAATGTCCCTGGAGATGATTTTGTAGTTAAAAAGCAGTGTAAAATTTTTGAAGAAGCAGTGGAACTTTGTGCGGAATCTTTAGAACGATTGTTGGTGAAAAGGAAAGAAAAAATAAGTTCGCACATTTAATATAAATTTTTTTTAAAAAATGTTTTGAATGAGAGATAAAATCTCTACATTTGCAGTCCGTTAGAAATAGCGGACTTTTTTTATTGATAATGCCAGTGTAGCTCAGTTGGCTAGAGCAGCTGATTTGTAATCAGCAGGTCGTGGGTTCGAGTCCCTCCACCGGCTCTTTTTTTTGAAATATTGATATTAATGGTAAGGGGAGATACTCAAGCGGCCAACGAGGGCAGACTGTAAATCTGCTGTGTAAACTTCGCAGGTTCGAATCCTGCTCTCCCCACAAAATATAGTTTAAGAGTTTTGAGTTTTAGTAAATTTGAAAGATTAAGCTTGAAATGAAGATTTCTCTGCCGGTGTAGCTCAGGGGTAGAGTGCTTCCTTGGTAAGGAAGAGGTCTCGGGTTCAATTCCCGACATTGGCTCAAGTAAGTAGGAAATAGAAATTAATATATAACTAAGATTAAAAATTAAGTAAAATGGCAAAGGAAAATTTTAACCGTAACAAGCCCCACTTAAACATTGGAACAATTGGGCACGTGGATCACGGAAAAACGACATTAACTGCGGCAATTACAAAAGTATTGTCTGATGCAGGTTACTGTCAAGCAAAATCATTTGATCAAATTGATAATGCTCCAGAAGAAAAAGAAAGAGGTATTACAATTAATACATCTCACGTTGAGTATGAAACTGCTAATCGTCATTACGCTCACGTTGACTGTCCAGGTCACGCGGATTACGTAAAGAACATGGTTACAGGAGCTGCTCAAATGGATGGTGCTATTTTAGTTGTTGCTGCTACTGATGGACCAATGCCACAAACACGTGAGCATATCCTTTTAGGACGTCAGGTAGGTATTCCTAGAATGGTTGTATTCATGAATAAAGTGGATATGGTTGATGATGAGGAATTACTTGAATTAGTTGAGATGGAAATCAGAGACTTGTTATCTTTCTACGAATATGATGGAGATAATGGTCCTGTTGTTCAAGGTTCAGCTTTAGGTGGATTGAATAATGATCCAGTTTGGGTTCCAAAAATTCTTGAATTGATGGAAGCTGTTGATGCTTGGATCGAAGAGCCAGTAAGAGATGTTGCAAAACCTTTCTTAATGCCTGTTGAAGATGTATTCTCAATCACTGGTCGTGGAACTGTTGCTACAGGTCGTATCGAAACAGGTGTTGCTAATACTGGAGATGCAGTTGAAATCATTGGTATGGGAGCTGAAAAATTGACTTCTACTATTACTGGAGTTGAGATGTTCCGTAAAATCCTTGATAGAGGAGAAGCTGGAGATAACGTAGGTATTCTTTTAAGAGGTATTCAAAAAGAAGACATCAAAAGAGGAATGGTAATCTGTAAGCCAGGTTCAGTTAAACCACATGCTACTTTCAAAGCTGAGGTTTATATCTTGAAAAAAGAAGAAGGTGGTCGTCATACACCATTTCATAATAACTACCGTCCACAGTTTTACGTTCGTACAACTGACGTAACAGGTATCATTACTTTGCCAACTGGTGTAGAGATGGTTATGCCTGGGGATAACTTAACTATTGATGTTGTATTGCTTAGTGCAATTGCATTAAATGTTGGTTTACGTTTTGCTATCCGTGAAGGTGGTAGAACAGTAGGTGCAGGTCAGGTAACTGAGATTGTAGCATAATCCTATAAAATAATTTTTAAAACCAGTAACGCCTTGGGTGGTTACTGGTTTTTAATAAACGGGCGTAGTTCAAGGGTAGAATAGCGGTCTCCAAAACCGTTGATGGGGGTTCGAATCCCTCCGCCCGTGCAAATAAACTAAATCATAATGACAAAAGTTGTTAATTACATATCAGAAGCATTTGAAGAATTAAAATCAAATGTAACTTGGCCAGCTTGGTCTGAGGTGCAACGTCTAACGATTGTTGTTGCTGTTTTTTCAGTATTATTCGCTTTGGCAACTTGGGGAGTGGATGAAATTTTCGCAAAAGCTTTGGCTGGATTTTTTAACTGGATAAAAGCATAATTTTTTTGTTATGGCAGATAATAATATTAAAAAGTGGTATGTAGTTAGAGCGGTAAGCGGACAAGAAAATAAAGTGAAAGCATATATCGAAACCGAAATCGCAAGATTAGGAATGGGTGATTATGTTTCGCAAGTTCTCGTTCCTACTGAAAAAGTAGTTACTGTAAAAGAAGGAAAGAAAATAATCAAGGATAAAGTTTATTTTCCTGGTTATGTTATGATTGAGGCGAATCTAATAGGTGAAATACCTCATATTATCAAGTCTATAACAAGTGTTATTGGTTTTTTAGGTGAAATTAAAGGTGGTGAGCCTGTGCCATTAAGACTTTCTGAAGTAAATAGAATGTTAGGTAAAGTAGATGAGTTAGCTGTAAATACAGATACTCGTTCTATACCTTTCAATATTGGAGAAACTATTAAGGTTATTGATGGTCCTTTCAATGGTTTTAACGGAACAGTTGAGAAAATCAATGAAGAAAAGCGTAAACTAGAGGTGATGGTTAAGATTTTCGGAAGAAAAACACCATTAGAGTTAAGTTTTATGCAAGTTGAAAAAGTATAATTTTTTGTTACATCTATAATATCCATTACAATCGCTTCCAAATGATTGTAGTGTTAAATTTTTTAAAAAATGGCTAAAGAAATTAGTAAGGTAGTTAAACTACAAGTTAAGGGAGGTGCTGCGAACCCGTCGCCACCGGTTGGACCTGCTTTAGGAGCTGCTGGGGTAAACATCATGGAATTCTGTAAGCAATTTAATGCTAGAACTCAAGATAAACCCGGCAAAATATGCCCAGTACAAATTACTGTGTATAAAGACAAATCATTTGATTTTGTTGTAAAAACTCCTCCAGCAGCAGTTCAGTTAATGGAAGCTGCAAAGCTAAAATCTGGTTCTGGTGAGCCTAATCGTAAAAAAGTAGCTAGTGTTACTTGGGAACAAATTAGAGCTATTGCTGAAGACAAGATGCCAGACTTAAATGCATTCACTATGGAGTCTGCGATGAGTATGGTTGCTGGAACAGCTAGATCTATGGGTATAACTGTATCAGGAGACGCTCCTTTTTAATTAAGAGAAAGACATGGCAAAATTGACAAAAAAGCAAAAAGAGGCTGCTTCAAAAATTGAAAAGAACAAACTATATTCTCTTAAAGATGCTGCGGCATTGATAAAAGTAGTTGCTTCTGCAAAATTTGATGAGTCTGTTGATATCGCAGTTCGTTTGGGCGTAGATCCAAGAAAAGCGAATCAAATGGTTAGAGGTGTGGTAACATTACCTCATGGAACTGGTAAAGACGTTAAAGTATTAGCATTGGTTACTCCAGACAAAGAAGCGGAAGCTTTAGCAGCTGGTGCAGACTATGTAGGTCTTGACGATTATTTACAAAAAATCAAAGACGGTTGGACAGATGTTGATGTAATTATCACTATGCCTTCTGTTATGGGTAAATTAGGTCCATTAGGTCGTATTTTAGGACCTAGAGGTTTAATGCCAAACCCTAAAACAGGTACTGTAACTATGGATGTTGCAAAAGCTGTTCAAGAGGTTAAAGCTGGTAAAATTGACTTTAAAGTTGATAAAACTGGTATTGTGCATGCAGGAATTGGTAAAATTTCTTTTGGAACCGAACAAATCGTTGACAATGCACACGAAATTATTCAAACATTAATCAAACTTAAACCAACTGCTGCTAAAGGAACATACATCAAAAGTATTTACCTAACTAGCACTATGAGTCCAGCAATTGCTTTGGACCCTAAAGCAGTATAATTGGTAGTTAAAAATTTTTAGTATGACTAGAGAAGAAAAATCAATCGCGATTGAAGTTTTAACTGCACAGTTAGCTGGTACAAACATTGTTTATGTATCTGATATTTCTGGACTGAATGCAGAAACAACTTCAAACTTGAGAAGAGCTTGCTTTAAAGCAGGTATAAAATTAGAAGTAGTTAAAAATACTTTGCTTGCAAAAGCAATGGAAGCTTCAGCTAATGATTATGGAGATTTACCTTCAGTTTTGACTGGTAATAGCGCTATATTCATTTCTGACATAGCAAACGCTCCTGGTAAGATCATAAAAGATTTCAGAAGAAAATCAGCTAAACCTTTATTAAAAGGAGCTTATATCAACTCTGAAATTTATATTGGAGACGATCAATTAGATGCATTAGCAACTATTAAATCTAAAGAAGAGCTTATTGGCGAACTTATTGGATTATTGCAGTCACCAGCACAAAGAGTTATTTCTGCTCTTCAAAACCAATTCGCAAAAAGCGAAGAGGCTACAGAAGAAGTGGAAGCATAATGAAAATAGAGTAGTACTCTAGATTTTATTAAATAAAACGCGCACAATAAATAAATTATATTTTTTACAAATCATTTTAAAACGATAGAAAAAATGGCAGATTTGAAACAATTCGCAGAACAATTAGTTAACCTAACAGTAAAAGAAGTTAACGAATTAGCAACAATATTAAAAGATGAGTACGGTATCGAACCAGCTGCTGCAGCTGTAGTAGTTGCTGCTGGTGGAGGAGAAGCTGCTGAAGAAGCTCAAACTGAATTTACAGTTGTATTGAAAGAAGCTGGTGCTTCTAAATTAGCTGTAGTGAAATTAGTAAAAGAACTTACAGGTTTAGGTTTGAAAGAAGCTAAAGATGTAGTAGATAGCGCACCAAGCAACGTTAAAGAAGGTGTTTCTAAAGAAGAAGCTGAAGGGCTTAAAAAATCTTTAGAAGAAGCTGGAGCTGTAGTTGAGCTTAAATAGTTAAACTCGGTTTTGAGAACTAGGTTTAGGTCTTGGGTACACATCCAAAGACCTAAACCATTTTTCGTATAATAAATTTATACGTTTATTTTACTTTTTTTTTAATCAAAATTTTGTCCATTGATGATAACAAATCAGACTGAAAGATTGAATTTTGCCTCAACAAAAAATATTCCTGATTATCCAGATTTTCTAGATGTTCAGGTTAAATCGTTTAAAGATTTTTTTCAATTAGAAACTAAATCTGACGAAAGAGGCGACGAAGGGCTTTACAATACCTTCATGGAAAATTTCCCAATTACTGATACAAGAAATAACTTCGTATTGGAATTCCTTGATTATTTTGTAGATCCACCACGTTACACAATTCAAGAATGTATAGAAAGAGGTCTTACTTATAGTGTGCCTTTAAAAGCAAGGT
Organism: Flavobacterium rhamnosi; assembly: GCF_048286515.1. NCBI lineage: Bacteria > Pseudomonadati > Bacteroidota > Flavobacteriia > Flavobacteriales > Flavobacteriaceae > Flavobacterium > Flavobacterium rhamnosi. The sequence continues at coordinate 105,036 of NZ_JBLVPS010000007.1, forward strand.
TAAAACTATATTGTACAGATCCAGAACACGAAGATTTTGAAACAATTGTTCAAGATGTTTATCTTGGTACAATTCCTTATATGACACCAAGTGGTACCTTTGTTATTAATGGTGCTGAGCGTGTAGTTGTATCTCAATTACACAGATCACCGGGTGTTTTCTTTGGTCAATCATTCCATGCAAATGGTACAAAATTGTATTCTGCCAGAGTAATTCCTTTTAAAGGTTCTTGGATAGAATTTTCTACAGATATTAATAGCGTAATGTATGCTTATATTGATAGAAAGAAAAAATTACCAGTTACCACTCTTTTTAGAGCAATTGGTTTTGAAAGAGATAAAGATATTCTAGAAATTTTTGATCTTGCTGAAGAAATTAAGGTTTCTAAAACAGGTCTTAAAAAATATGTCGGTAGAAAATTAGCTGCCCGTGTATTGAATACATGGCATGAAGATTTCGTAGATGAAGATACTGGTGAAGTAGTTTCTATCGAACGTAACGAAATAATCCTTGATAGAGATACAATTATCGACAAAGATAATGTTGAAGAAATCATTGATTCTAACGTTAAATCTATTTTGTTGCATAAAGAAGATGCTAATCAAGGAGATTATGCTATCATCCATAATACGCTTCAAAAAGACCCAACAAATTCTGAAAAAGAAGCTGTTGAGCATATTTACAGACAATTGCGTAACGCAGAACCGCCTGATGAAGAAACTGCTCGTGGTATTATAGATAAATTGTTCTTCTCTGATCAACGTTACAACTTAGGTGAAGTAGGTCGTTATAGAATGAACAAAAAACTTGGTTTGGATATCCCAATGGAAAAGCAAGTGCTTACCAAAGAAGATATCATTACCATTGTAAAATATTTGATCGAATTGATCAACTCTAAAGCGGAGATTGATGATATTGATCACTTATCAAACCGTCGTGTTAGAACAGTTGGTGAACAATTGTCTCAACAATTCGGTGTTGGTTTAGCTCGTATGGCTAGAACTATTAGAGAGCGTATGAACGTTAGAGATAACGAGGTGTTTACACCAATAGATTTGATTAATGCTAAAACATTATCATCTGTTATCAACTCTTTCTTTGGAACAAACCAGTTATCTCAGTTTATGGATCAAACGAATCCACTTGCCGAGATTACACACAAAAGAAGATTATCTGCACTAGGGCCAGGTGGACTTTCGAGAGAGAGAGCTGGTTTTGAGGTACGTGACGTTCACTATACGCATTACGGACGTTTATGTCCAATTGAAACTCCTGAGGGACCAAACATTGGTTTGATATCTTCTCTTGGTGTTTATGCTAAAGTAAACGGAATGGGTTTCATCGAAACACCTTACCGTAAAGTAACTAACGGAACTGTAGATTTAGAGTCTACTCCAATTTACTTAAGCGCAGAAGAAGAAGAAGGAATGATGATTGCTCAGGCAAATATTCAAATGGATGCTACAGGAAAAATTACTGCCGAAGACGTAATTGCACGTCAAGAAGGTGATTTCCCAGTAATTGAACCAACAAGAGTTGATTATACTGATGTTGCTCCAAATCAAATTGCTTCTATTTCAGCTTCTTTGATTCCTTTCTTAGAGCATGATGATGCGAATAGAGCCTTGATGGGATCTAACATGATGCGTCAGGCCGTACCATTAATTCGTCCTGAAGCTCCAATTGTAGGAACCGGTTTAGAGCGTCAAGTTGCTTCTGATTCCAGAGTTTTAATTAACGCTGAAGGAGATGGAGTTATTGAATATGTAGATGCAAATATTATCACTATCAAATACGATCGTTCTGAGGAAGAAAGAATGGTAAGTTTTGAGCCTGATGAAAAAACATACAATCTGATTAAATTTAGAAAAACCAATCAAGGAACAAGTATCAACTTGAAACCTATCGTAAGAAAAGGTGACAGAGTGGTTCTTGGTCAAGTATTATCTGAAGGATATGCAACTCAAAATGGTGAATTAGCTTTAGGTCGTAACCTAAAAGTTGCATTTATGCCATGGAAAGGATACAACTTCGAGGATGCGATTGTAATTTCTGAAAAAGTAGTTCGTGATGATATTTTTACCTCTATTCACGTGGATGATTATTCATTAGAAGTTAGAGATACTAAATTAGGTAACGAAGAATTAACGAATGATATACCAAACGTTTCTGAAGAAGCTACTAAAGATTTAGATGAAAATGGAATGATCAGAATTGGAGCCGAAGTTAAACCCGGCGATATTCTTATCGGAAAAATTACTCCAAAAGGAGAATCAGATCCTACTCCGGAAGAGAAATTGCTTCGTGCAATCTTCGGGGATAAAGCAGGTGATGTAAAAGATGCTTCATTAAAAGCGTCTCCTTCTCTACATGGTGTTGTTTTAGATAAAAAATTGTTCGCAAGAGCAGTAAAAGATAAACGCAAACGTACTCAAGATAAGGATGCTTTAGGGGCTTTAGAAATGGAGTTCGAAACGAAATTTGTTGAATTAAAAGACAAATTAGTTGAGAAACTTTTTTTAATAGTTAACGGAAAGACATCTCAGGGTGTAATGAATGATTTGGGTGAAGAGGTTTTACCAAAAGGTAAAAAATACACACAAAAAATGCTTTATGCTGTTGAAGATTTTGCTCACTTAAGTAAAGGTCAATGGGTTGCTGATGATGCAACTAATAAAATGGTTAATGATTTAATTCATAACTATAAAATTAAATTGAACGATTTACAAGGTGCATTGCGTAGAGAGAAATTCACTATTACTGTTGGAGATGAATTGCCAGCAGGAATCTTGAAATTAGCGAAAGTATATATTGCCAAAAAACGTAAACTGAAAGTTGGGGATAAAATGGCGGGACGTCACGGTAACAAAGGTATTGTTGCACGTATCGTTCGTCATGAAGATATGCCTTTCCTTGAAGATGGAACGCCAGTTGATATCGTGTTGAACCCGTTAGGTGTACCTTCACGTATGAACATTGGTCAAATTTATGAAACTGTTCTTGGTTGGGCCGGTATGAACTTGGGTAGAAAATTTGCTACACCAATTTTTGACGGAGCAACTCTTGATCAAATCAATGAATTGACTGACGAAGCTGGAATACCACGTTTTGGACATACACATTTATATGATGGTGGTACAGGAGAACGTTTCCATCAAGCAGCAACAGTAGGAGTTATCTACATGTTGAAACTTGGACACATGGTTGACGATAAAATGCACGCACGTTCTATAGGTCCATACTCGTTGATTACGCAACAACCACTTGGAGGTAAAGCTCAATTTGGAGGGCAACGTTTTGGAGAGATGGAGGTTTGGGCACTTGAAGCTTATGGAGCATCAAGTACACTTAGAGAAATCTTGACTGTGAAGTCTGATGATGTTATCGGTAGAGCAAAAACTTACGAAGCAATCGTAAAAGGTGAATCTATGCCAGAACCAGGATTACCTGAATCATTCAATGTATTAATGCATGAATTGAAAGGACTTGGACTAGACATTCGTTTAGAAGAATAAAAAAGTTTAGTTTTCAGTTTTCGGATAGTGATATCCGAAAACTGATTACTCATTTATATAAGTTTTTAGGATTTATACCCGTAACCCGTTCCGATTTTTTATGAAGACCCAATATGGTTTTATAAATAGCGCTTCAAATGCTTATTTTGAGGTTTAGAGAAGTAATTCGAGGTAGTAGTTTAATGATTTAACTCTTTTTTGAGCGATTCGTTTCATAGTTAAAGTAAATCATAAATCTAAAATCAATTTTTTAATTGCGAATAAATCAATAGTAAAAACTATGATGAATAATAGAAATAATAAAGATAAAAACCCGGTAAAAAGGTTTAACAAAATTTCGATAGGACTTGCTTCTCCTGAATCTATCTTGAAAGAATCAAGAGGTGAAGTATTGAAGCCGGAAACTATTAACTACAGAACGCACAAACCGGAGCGTGATGGTCTTTTCTGCGAACGTATTTTCGGACCAGTAAAAGATTTTGAATGCGCTTGTGGTAAGTATAAAAGAATACGTTACAAAGGGATCATCTGTGACCGTTGTGGTGTTGAAGTTACAGAGAAAAAAGTACGTAGAGACAGAGTAGGTCACATCAATCTTGTTGTGCCGATTGCTCATATCTGGTATTTCCGTTCTCTTCCAAACAAAATTGGTTATATCCTTGGTCTTCCGTCTAAGAAATTAGATATGATTATCTACTACGAAAGATACGTAGTAATACAAGCTGGTATTGCTAAAAATGCAGAGGGAGAATCTTTACAAAGATTAGACTTTTTGACAGAAGAGGAATATTTGAATATTTTAGATACGCTTCCTGCTGACAATCAGTATCTTGATGATTTTGATCCTAATAAATTTGTTGCCAAAATGGGAGCAGAATGTATTATGGATTTATTAGCAAGAATTGATCTTGATGCATTGTCTTACCAATTAAGACATAACGCTAATAATGAAACGTCTAAACAACGTAAAACTGAAGCATTAAAAAGACTACAAGTAGTGGAATCTTTCCGTGAGTCTAACTTGAACCGTGAAAATCGTCCGGAATGGATGATTATGAAAGTGGTACCAGTTATTCCACCAGAATTACGTCCTCTTGTGCCACTTGATGGAGGTCGTTTTGCAACTTCAGATTTAAATGATTTATACCGTCGTGTAATTATACGTAACAACCGTTTGAAAAGATTAATGGAGATTAAAGCTCCTGAAGTTATCTTAAGAAACGAAAAACGTATGTTGCAGGAATCTGTAGATTCACTTTTCGATAATACACGTAAAGCATCTGCAGTAAAAACGGAATCAAATCGACCATTAAAATCATTATCCGATTCCCTTAAAGGTAAACAAGGACGTTTCCGTCAAAATTTACTTGGAAAACGTGTAGATTATTCTGCTCGTTCGGTAATTGTTGTTGGACCTGAATTGAAATTGTCTGAATGTGGTATCCCAAAGGATATGGCGGCAGAGCTTTACAAACCTTTCGTTATTCGTAAATTAATAGAAAGAGGGATTGTAAAAACTGTAAAATCAGCTAAGAAAATAATAGATAAGAAAGAGCCTGTAGTTTGGGATATCCTTGAAAATGTAATTAAAGGTCACCCAATATTACTGAATCGTGCTCCTACTTTGCACAGATTAGGTATTCAGGCATTCCAGCCAAAATTAATTGAAGGAAAAGCGATCCAATTGCACCCTTTAGTTTGTACTGCATTTAATGCGGATTTTGATGGGGATCAAATGGCAGTTCACTTGCCTTTAGGACCAGAAGCTATTTTGGAAGCTCAATTGTTAATGTTGGGTTCTCACAATATTTTGAATCCTGCAAATGGAGCGCCAATCACGGTACCTTCTCAGGATATGGTTTTGGGTCTGTATTATATGACCAAGGAACGTTTATCTACACCTGAGCTTAAAATTTTAGGAGAAGGAATCACTTTTTATTCTGCTGAGGAAGTAAATATTGCTTTGAATGAAGGCAGATTAGAATTGAATGCTTCTGTGAAAATTAGAGCAAAACATTTTAATGAAGCTGGTGACTTGGTTTACCAAATAATTAAAACTACTGCGGGTCGTGTATTATTTAATGAAGTAGTTCCCGAAGCAGCTGGATATATCAATGATGTATTGACTAAGAAAAACCTTAGAGATATTATCGGTCACGTTTTAAGTGCTACCGATGTACCTACAACTGCGGCTTTCTTGGATAATATGAAAGACATGGGTTATAAATTTGCCTTTAAAGGTGGATTGTCATTCTCTCTTGGTGATATTAGAATTCCAGATCAAAAACCTAAATTAATTGCAGACGCCAGAGAACAAGTTCAGGGTATTTCTGCTAATTATAACATGGGTCTTATCACTAATAACGAACGTTACAACCAAGTTATTGATGTATGGACTTCAGCGAATGCTCAGTTGACAGAGTTAGCAATGAAAAACATTAGAGAAGACCAACAAGGTTTCAACTCTGTGTATATGATGCTTGATTCTGGAGCGAGGGGTTCCAAAGAGCAAATTCGTCAGTTAACCGGTATGCGTGGTTTGATGGCTAAGCCTAAAAAATCTACTGCAGGTGGTGGTGAAATTATTGAAAATCCGATTCTTTCTAACTTTAAGGAAGGTCTTTCGATCCTTGAGTACTTTATTTCTACTCACGGTGCACGTAAAGGTCTTGCGGATACGGCTTTGAAAACGGCCGATGCAGGATATTTAACAAGAAGATTGCATGATGTATCTCAAGATGTTATTGTTAACATTGAAGACTGTGGTACATTAAGAGGTGTTGAAGTATCAGCATTGAAAAAGAATGAGGAAATAGTTGAATCGCTAGGAGAAAGAATTTTAGGACGTGTTGTGTTACAAGACTTAATCAATCCTTTAACTAGTGAAATTTTAGTTAAATCTGGTCAACAAATCACAGAAGTAATAATGAAAGCGATTGACGCTTCTCCTATTGAGAAAGTTGAAGTTCGTTCTCCATTAACTTGTGAAGCGTTGAAAGGTATTTGTGCAAAATGTTACGGTAGAAATTTAGCTACTGGTAAAATGACACAAAGAGGTGAGGCAGTTGGTGTAATTGCAGCACAATCTATTGGAGAACCTGGTACACAATTAACATTACGTACATTCCACGTTGGTGGGGTTGCGGGTGGTATATCTGAAGAGTCTAGTATCGTTACCAAGTTTAATGGTAAACTAGAAATTGAAGATTTAAAAACTGTTAAAGGTGAAGATAGCGAAGGTAACGCGGTTGATATTGTTGTATCTCGTTCATCTGAATTGAAATTGATTGATGAAAGAACAGGTATCTTATTAAGTACAAATAACATTCCTTACGGTTCTAGTATCTTCGTTAAAGATGGTCAATCTGTTGTTAAAGGAGATGTGATTTGTAAATGGGATCCATATAATGGAGTTATCGTTTCTGAGTTTACTGGTAAAATTGCTTACGAAGATTTAGAGCAAGGTCAATCATTTATGGTTGAAATTGATGAGCAAACCGGTTTCCAGGAAAAAGTAATTTCTGAATCTAGAGCCAAAAAATTAATTCCAACTTTATTGGTTTACGGTAAAGACAATGAATTGATTCGTTCTTATAACTTACCGGTTGGAGCCCACTTGATGGTTGAAAATGGTGAGAAAATTAAAGCAGGTAAAGTATTGGTAAAAATTCCACGTCGTTCTTCTAAATCAGGAGATATAACAGGAGGTTTGCCTAGAATTACAGAGTTGTTAGAAGCTCGTAATCCTTCAAACCCAGCTGTTGTTTCTGAAATCGATGGTGTTGTTTCTTTTGGAAAAATCAAAAGAGGAAACCGTGAGATTGTTATCGAATCTAAATTTGGTGATGTTAGAAAATACCTGGTTAAATTATCAAGCCAAATTCTAGTTCAGGAAAATGACTTTGTAAGAGCAGGGGTGCCTTTATCTGATGGTGCAATTACTCCGGACGATATTTTAAGAATTCAAGGACCAGCAGCTGTTCAACAGTATTTGGTTAATGAAATTCAAGAAGTATACCGTTTGCAAGGGGTAAAAATCAACGACAAACACTTTGAAGTAGTGATACGTCAAATGATGCGTAAAGTAAGAGTACAGGATCCAGGTGATACTTTATTCTTAGAAGATCAATTAATTCACACTAAAGATTTTATCGTTCAAAATGATAAATTATACGGTATGAAAGTAGTTGAAGATGCTGGAGATTCTAGTGCTTTAAAAGAAGGACAAATTATTACGCCTCGTGAGTTGCGTGATGAAAACTCTTTATTGAAACGTACGGATAAAAATCTTGTTGTAGCTCGTGATGTTGTTACTGCAACAGCAACACCAGTTTTACAAGGTATTACAAGAGCATCGCTTCAAACGAAATCGTTTATATCTGCTGCATCTTTCCAAGAAACTACTAAAGTATTGAACGAAGCTGCTGTTGCAGGTAAGATTGATTACTTGGAAGGATTGAAAGAAAATGTAATTGTAGGACATAGAATCCCTGCCGGAACAGGAATGAGAGAATATGACAATACGATTGTAGGTTCGAAAGAGGATTATAATGATATGATGGCTAACAAAGAGGAATATATTTATTAAGATATGAGCAATTCAAATCAACAACAAGAACAGATTAATATCGAGTTAGACGAAAAAATTGCTGAAGGGATTTATTCCAATTTGGCTATAATAAATCACTCTTCATCAGAGTTTGTTTTAGATTTTGTAAGTATCATGCCTGGTATTCCTAAAGCTAAGGTAAAATCAAGAATTGTCTTGACGCCACAACATGCTAAAAGATTATTGAAAGCAATTGGGGAAAATATTCACCGTTTTGAAGTCGCTCATGGCGAAATCAAAGACACTGAACAAGCGCCCATTCCGCTTAATTTTGGTCCGGCAGGACAAGCATAATATTCTTAAAGAGGCTCCATTTGGAGCCTCTTTTATTTAAGATAAGTATTGATTCGGATACCACTTCTCCTTTTATAGTATAAGCGATTTATTTCATATAGTCCCTACTATCCTTCTTCTAACAAAGAATCTTCCTTTATAAATATTGTGTTAGCCGACTATTAACCCACTATTAAATTTCACATATAAATAACAAATTTGGGCTTTAAACGATTATTAAGGTGCTTTATCGAAAATATTTTTTAATAGAAATTTAATGCTTTAGTTTCGTCTAAGAATAAGAGAAACATCTTATTTAATTTTTAAAAAAAATATAAAAATGAAGTATTTTTCACAACAAGAAGGTAGTAAAAATAGCAGCAATATTTTTGTGTTGTTAGTTATTATTTTATTTTCTAATGTTTCTGTTTTTGGTCAATCAACTGAAAATATTGTGGACGCTAGTGCTACTGAAGTTGTTAGTACTGTAAAACAAGAAAATGTTTCAACAATTTCTTCTTCTAATACTATGAACTTTGTATTATGGTTTATGGGTTCGAAACAAGATCCAAACAATGTGATTTCGACAGAAGGGACAAATACAAAAAAACAAGTGATTACTTCTGGAACGGCTCCAAACCGTTTGTTAATCAAGGCTTTCTTAAAAAAAGCTGTAAGCTTGGAAAGTATGGTTGCTTAATCTTAAATTAATTTCTCAATACAAAAAAGGCTGTCCAAAAAATAAATTTTGCACAGCCTTTTTTTATGTGACTTTTTTGAGATTATAATTTTACTCAAATTCGGAAGTAAAATATAATTTAACATTTGGATATTTATTCTGTGTCATTTGGATGGTGAAATCTGAATCAGCTAAAAACACCAATTGCCCGTATTTATCATGTGCCAAGAATTTTTGTTTAATTCTTCTAAATTCTTTAAACTCATCACTTTTTGGGTCAGTGGGCTTGACCCAACATGCTTTATGGACCGGGAAATTTTCATACGTACATTTTGCGCCGTATTCATGCTCTAAACGATATTGGATAACCTCATATTGGAGCGCACCAACAGTTCCGATGATTTTCCTGTTGTTCATTTCCAGTGTAAATAGTTGTGCAACACCCTCGTCCATCAACTGATCAATTCCTTTGTCAAGTTGTTTGGCTTTCATGGGATCAGCATTATTAATATATCTGAAATGTTCTGGAGAGAAACTTGGGATTCCTTTAAAACTCATGATTTCTCCTTCTGTTAAAGTATCTCCAATTTTGAAATTTCCAGTGTCATGTAAGCCTACAATATCACCGGGATAAGAGATATCTACGATTTCTTTCTTTTCTGCAAAAAAAGCATTTGGACTAGAGAATTTTAAATTCTTTTTTAACCGAACATGATAGTATGGTTTGTTTCTTTCAAAAGTTCCAGAAACGATTTTTATAAAGGCGAGACGGTCTCTGTGTTTTGGATCCATGTTGGCATGGATTTTAAAGACAAATCCAGTCATTTTTTCTTCTTTTGGATCTACTAATCGAGTTTCGGAATCTTTTGGTCTTGGAGAAGGAGCTATTTCAACAAAGCAATCTAAAAGTTCGCGAACACCAAAATTATTTAACGCCGAACCAAAAAATACAGGTTGTAATTTTCCGTCTAAATAATCCTGACGATCAAATTTAGGATATACTTCATCAATTAACTCTAATTCTTCACGTAATTTATAGGCTGGTTTTTCACCAATAATTTTTTCTAATTCCGGATTTTTAACATCTGAGAAAGCAATTGTTTCTTCTATATTTTTGCGGCTGTCACCGCTAAATAAATTGATGTTTTCTTCCCATAAATTATATATTCCTTGGAAGTCATAACCCATTCCTATAGGGAAGCTGAGTGGCGTAACTGTTAAGCCCAGCTTTTGTTCCACTTCATCCATTAAGTCAAAAGCATCTTTTCCCTCTCTGTCTAATTTATTAATGAATACGATAATTGGAATTTTACGCAATCTACAAACAGCCACTAATTTCTCTGTTTGTTCCTCAACACCTTTGGCCACATCAATTACAACAATAACACTGTCAACAGCTGTTAAGGTTCTAAATGTATCCTCGGCAAAATCCTTGTGTCCAGGAGTATCAAGAATGTTTATTTTTTTGTCCTCATAATTAAATGCTAAAACTGAAGTAGAAACCGAAATACCTCTCTGGCGTTCAATTTCCATAAAGTCACTGGTAGCACCTTTTTTGATTTTATTATTTTTTACAGCACCCGCCTCTTGAATCGCGCCACCAAAAAGGAGGAGTTTCTCAGTAAGTGTTGTTTTTCCGGCATCAGGATGTGAGATAATCCCGAAAGTTCTTCTGCGTTGTATTTCTTCTAAAAAGCCCATATTCATTTAAATAGTTTGCAAAAGTACTATTTATAAATGCCAATTAAAAAAATAGTATACTCTTAATTGATTAAGTTAATTTTAAAATATTTTTCTGAAAAATTTTGAATCAAAATTGGAAGTAGTAAATAGGAGGTGTGTGATAAAAAAGACGGCTGTCATTTCTGACAGCCGTTAGATTATTTATTTTTTACATGTTAATCGACCAAACGGAATAGCCATTTGGTGGGCATTGTATTTTCACCCATTGGTCACCTTGTGTTGTCGGAAGCCAAGTTGAATTACCCGTGAAATCTTTAATTTGTGCATTGCTCCAATTTGTCTGAATCCATCTTTCTTGCCAAGTTGATGAGTTGTTAATGTAAACTACTAATCCTGGATTTCCGTTGTAACCATTTCTTCTTGCGATATATTCATCGGTATCAGTATATAATACGGAGGTGGTTCCTGTAGCTTTATTATTGTGGATCCAAATTAGGTTATTCATTTTTGTTTTATTCAACCATTCTTCATAATCGCGGTAAAAAATAGTCGGGTATCCTTCATGTGTTAAAATATATGCATAAGCTAACTCTTTTTTCCATATTTCATCGGTGTCGTGGTTGGAGACGAAAGTAACGGCTTTGTATGGATTTCTTTTCCACATCATGTCGTCATTTAAAAGGTTTAAATTGTTTCCGTCAAATGCATCGTTCATTTTATAATAACAAGCAAAATCAAAAACAGAACTATTGGCATTATTAGCCCACCATTCCAATGTGTTTACATTCGAATCCCAATATTCCCCTACAGAGAAACCGCCTACATTAGCATTCCAGTCGTTGACCACCCAAGGGGCAAAGCCTTTTACATAATCAAATCTCCAGCCGTCGAACTTCATTGTGTTTTTGTAATATTTACCCACGCCATCTGCTCTTTTCCAAAGCCAGTCTTGTACATTTGGCACAACGTGAGCTAAATCTGGGAATCCTCCAAAAGCACCTTCGTCATTATTTCCGTAAGCGTTTTTGTAGAAGTCGGCACTAGTTCTTGGGAATTTTCCTGAAGCTACACCAGTAAAGTTTGTATAGGTTTGAGTTCCTGTAAATGGATTGTTCTCTAATTGTCCTCCACTATTGTGATTGAGTACCATGTCAGCATATACTTGCATGTTTTCGGTATGGACCTTCGTTATCAGAGTTTCTAATTCTGTACGGGAGCCAAATCTGGTTTCTACAGTGCCATTCTGATTGTAATTTCCAAAATCAAAATAATCAGTAGGGTCATATCCCATTGAAAAAGGGCCGTTTTGTGCTTTTGATACAGGAGGAAGCCAGACAGAGCCAATACCTGCATTTGACCAATCAGTTATTTTAGTAGTAAGGGTGTTCCACCAGTTTCCACCTGCAGGGACATCCCAGTAGAAAGCCTGCATCATAACGCCTCCTCCAGGATTTGCAACATACCTTCCCGTGGCTGAAGTGGTAGTTTTTCCAGTGCTGAATGGGCGACCGTCGTGGTGAGTAACATCAATTACTTTGAATTGTGACGCTGCTGCAGCGGAATCATTAACCATGTCTTCATTTGAACTACAAGAGTACAAGCCAACAAGTAAAGCAGATAATAGATAGATTTTAAAATTTGGTTTTTTCATAAAATGAATAATTTAGGGTTAGTTAATAGATTTGGTTAATATGAATTAGTAATAGAATGCGATATAGACCTAAGGTTATGTTTCTTTTAATTTTAAATTTTAAATAAAATTCGGTATTATGAAAATAGAAGTAAATGAATTAAAAAATTAGTATAAATTTATTTTTAGATCAATTTTTTATATAAAATGTTACTTTTTTAGCTAATTTATACAAATTCTTACACGACAGGCGTAAGAGTTCTTTTAATTCTTTTCGAAAACGTTGTAGTGTTGACAACTTTTTGAATACGTCCCTAAAAATGAGAAATTTAAGTGGCTTTTAAGGGGTGTGTTTAGTCGCTTCTCGGAATCAAGTATGAAGTACTTTGATGTTTTTAATTCATAGTCAGAGTTTTATCGAAAAAGTGTTGAGGAGTAAATTAGAAGGAAATGATTGAAAAAAAAATAAAAACAGGTTTTTACAAATACCCGTTGGCAATTATTGAAAGAGGATTTTAATGATTCTATTTTGTCTGTAAAGAACAGTTTCTGTCCGATTTACGGAGTTATTAAGGTAATAAATAAATGCGTTTATAAATTTTTGTTAATACTAGTAAGGAAACTTGTATTATGTAATTGAATTGTTATTTTTGTTCGTTTTAAGTTTAAAGAAATGTAAGTAATTGTATTGTAAATTCAATTCATTTCTTGGTTCTTAAAGTGTATATTTGGCCAAAATTAAAATGGTCTCCTCAAAACAGATTTGAAGACAGAAAAATAACGATAGTTTACGATAAAAATAAATTTAAAAAATGCCATTAAAAACAATACAAATGAGATTCATAAATAATAAAATTGCACTTACTTTTTGTCTTATGTTTTTTTTAAGTGCTATTATGAGTGCTCAGGAGATTATAAAAGACAGTGCAGTTGTTACTGTTGTTAAAACTTCATCTAATCAAAAATTGAAAATTGATGGTGTTATTGCTACAGTTGGTGATTACATTATATTAGATTCAGATATTGATAAGTCTTATTTGGAAATTGTAGCCCAACAAGGTTCTATAAAAGATATTACAAGATGTCAGATGTTGGGAAAATTACTTGAGGATAAGCTGTATGCGCATCAAGCGATACAAGACAGTATCAAAGTAACGGATTCTGAAGTAAAAAGTATGATGGACGATCGATTGAACTACATGATAGATCAATTAGGATCCTTGGAGAAAGTGGTAGCGTATTACAAGAAAAATTCTGAGGAAGAATTTAGAACTTATTTCTTTGATATTTTGAAAGAAGGTAAATTGACTTCTGAAATGCAAAAAAAGATTGTCGATGAAGTGGAAATTACGCCTGAAGAAGTACGTAATTTTTTCAAAACAATTCCTGCAGCTGATCTACCTCTTTTTGGCGCAGAAATGGAAGTAGCACAAATCGTGATTACTCCTAAAGTTTCTGATGTGGAGAAACAAAAAGTGATAGACAGACTTAATGGTTTCAAAAAAGAAATTCAAGAAGGTTCCAGCTTTGCTACAAAAGCAGTTTTGTATTCGCAAGATCCGGGTTCAAGATCTAATGGTGGATACTATAAAATGAATCGTAAAACACCATTCGTAAAAGAATTTAAAGATATCGCTTTTAGTCTTGCTGAAGGAGAAATTTCAGCTCCATTTGAAACGGATTTTGGCTATCATATTATATATGTAGAAAAAATAAAAGGGCAGGAAATAGAATTGCGTCATATTTTATTGACACCAGCTGTCTCTGAAGAATCATTGAACGAGGCGAAAGAAAAAATTACTTTAATTCGAAAAAGAATTGTGGATAAGGAGATTACCTTTGGGGATGCAGCGAGAACACTATCTGATGAAAAAGAAACCAGAGCAAACGGTGGAGCACTAATTAACCCAAAAACACAGGATACTCGTTTTGAATTAACAAAAATGGATCCTACTTTGTACAGTCAGGTTTCAAATTTGAAAGAAGGAGAAATTACTGCGCCGTTCATGGAAGATGAGCAAGGAAAGAAAAAATTCAAGTTGGTTACTGTAACTAATAGAATAAATGAACATACAGCAGATTACGCTAAGGATTACATTAAAATTAAAGAATTGGCGTTAAAAGAGAAACAAATCAAAGCTATCGGAAAATGGTTTGATGAGAAAATCAAAGAAACCTACATTAAAATTATTGGAGAATACAGGGATTGTAGTTTTACAAACAACTGGTTAAAAAAATAATTTTTATAAAATAAATAAAAAGAGTTAGCTTTATGAATTCATAACGCTAACTCTTTTTAATTTAAAATACATTTCAAAATGTCTGACGTAGCAGCAATACATAACTTAGTTCAAAAACGAAATGAACTAAAAAACGAAATAGCAAAAATCATTGTAGGACAGGATGAAGTGGTAGATCAAATTTTGCTTTGTATTTTCTCTGGCGGTCATGCTTTGTTAGTAGGAGTTCCCGGATTGGCAAAAACATTAATGGTAAATACTTTGGCGCTAGCCTTAGGTCTTAATTTTAAAAGAATTCAGTTTACTCCGGATTTGATGCCATCGGATATTTTAGGGAGTGAAATATTAGATGAAAGCCGAAGATTTAAATTTATAAAAGGACCAATTTTTTCGAATATTATTCTGGCCGATGAGATTAACCGTACGCCACCCAAAACGCAGGCAGCTTTATTGGAGGCAATGCAGGAACGTTCGGTCACCATTGCAGGGGAAAACTACAAATTAGATTTGCCATATTTTGTTTTGGCAACTCAAAATCCTATAGAACAGGAAGGGACCTATCCTTTGCCCGAAGCACAATTAGACCGATTCATGTTTGCTATAAAACTTGAATATCCTTCTTTTTCAGAAGAAGTTCAAGTAGTAAAACGTACGACTTCAGATATTAATAACACAATAAATCCGTTATTTACGGCACAAGAAATCACTGACTTTCAACATTTGATTCGCAGGATTCCTGTTGCTGATAATGTTATTGAATATGCGGTTACATTGGTAAGTAAAACACGACCGGATAATCCGTTATCTAATGAATTTATAAAGAACTATCTGGATTGGGGAGCTGGTCCGAGAGCCTCGCAAAATTTAATTTTAGCTGCCAAAGCTAATGCCGCTTTCAACGGAAAATTCTCTCCTGATATTGAGGATGTGAAAGCGGTGGCAACTGGAATTTTGCGTCATAGAATCATTAAAAATTACAAAGCTGATGCAGAAGGAATTACAGAAGAAATGATCATCAATAAATTGATATGATCAGTATTTAGCTATTTTAGAAACGTATTATGCGTGAAATAGTGGGATAAGGGCTTATTGATATAACATTCAATTTCGACTTTGTTAAAAAAAAGATGCTATATTGTCGATTGTTTATTATTTGGTATAAAAATCTATTATTTTATTAATTTAATGCAGTGTAAATTATTATTTTGCAATAATAATTTTTCAAAATATGACTTCTATTAAATTCTTTTTAATTCTCGTGTTTAATTCCTAAATTTGCCTTACAAATAACAAACAATTCCTATATATTATGGCTTTTGATATTGAAATGATTAAAAAAGTGTACGACAACATGACAACTCGTGTTGATAAAGCACGTGAGATAGTTGGTCGCCCACTTACTTTAACAGAGAAAATTTTATATAACCACCTTTGGGATGGAACTCCATCTAAAGCTTTTACAAGAGGTGCTGATTATGTTGATTTTGCTCCAGACAGAGTTGCTTGTCAAGATGCAACAGCTCAAATGGCATTATTACAATTTATGCATGCAGGAAAGAAAACAGTTGCTGTGCCTACAACAGTTCACTGTGATCACTTGATCCAGGCAAAAGTTGGAGCTTCAAGTGATTTAGCAGTAGCAAATACACAATCAAAAGAAGTTTTTGATTTTCTTTCTTCAGTTTCTAATAAATATGGAATTGGTTTTTGGAAACCAGGTTCAGGAATTATTCACCAAATCGTTTTGGAGAATTATGCTTTTCCAGGAGGTCTGATGATTGGTACGGATTCACATACAGTAAATGCAGGTGGATTAGGGATGTTAGCTATTGGTGTTGGTGGAGCTGATGCAGTAGATGTAATGTCAGGAATGTCATGGGAATTAAAATTCCCAAAATTAATAGGTGTGAAATTAACTGGAAAACTTTCAGGTTGGACTGCACCAAAAGATGTTATCCTTAAAGTAGCCGATATTCTTACTGTAAAAGGGGGAACAGGTGCTATTGTTGAATATTTCGGAGAAGGAGCTACTTCAATGTCATGTACAGGAAAAGGAACTATTTGTAATATGGGAGCTGAAATTGGAGCTACTACTTCTACATTTGGTTATGACGAGTCTATGAGAAGATATCTTTCTGCAACAGGTCGTCAAGATGTAGTTGATGCTGCTGACAATGTAGCTTCTTACTTAACGGCTGACCCGGAAGTATACGCAAATCCAGAAGCTTATTTTGATCAGGTAATCGAAATTAACCTTTCTGAATTAGAGCCACATATTAATGGTCCTTTTACTCCAGACAGAGGAACTCCGGTTTCTAAAATGAAAGAGGAAGCTGCAGCAAACGGATGGCCTTTGAAAGTAGAGTGGGGATTGATAGGTTCTTGTACCAATTCTTCTTACGAAGACATGGCACGTGCTGCGTCTATCGTGAATCAAGCTGTTGAATTAGGAATTAGCCCAAAAGCTGAATTTGGTATCAACCCAGGTTCTGAGCAAATTAGATATACTATCGAAAGAGATGGAATTATTGCTACTTTTGAAAAAATGGGAACTAAAGTATTTACAAATGCTTGTGGGCCATGTATTGGACAATGGGACAGAGCTGGAGCAGAAAAAGGCGAGAAAAACACTATTGTACACTCTTTCAATCGTAACTTCTCTAAACGTGCTGACGGTAACCCAAATACACACGCTTTTGTAACTTCACCAGAAATGGTTGCTGCATTAGCAATATCGGGTCGTTTAGATTTTAATCCTTTGACAGACACTTTGATTAACGATAATGGTGAAGAGGTAAAATTAAGCGCTCCTTTTGGTGATGAATTACCTAAAAAAGGATTTGCTGTAGAAGATGCAGGTTTTCAAGCGCCGGCTGCCGATGGATCAGGAGTTCAAATCGCTGTAAGCGAAACATCAGATCGTTTGCAATTATTAGCGCCATTCCAGCCATGGGACGGTAAAAATATTTCAGGAGCTAAATTATTGATCAAAGCTTTCGGAAAGTGTACTACAGATCATATTTCTATGGCTGGTCCATGGTTACGTTTCCGTGGTCACTTAGATAATATTTCAAACAATATGTTGATTGGAGCAGTTAATGCTTTTACAGAAAAAACAAATTCAGTTAAAAATCAATTAACGGGAACATATGACGCAGTTCCTGCTGTAGCACGTGCTTACAAAGCAGCTGGAGTCCCATCTATTGTTGTGGGAGATCATAACTATGGCGAAGGTTCTTCTCGTGAACATGCGGCTATGGAACCTCGTTTCTTAGGTGTTCAAGCGGTATTAGTAAAATCATTTGCTCGTATCCACGAAACAAACCTTAAAAAACAAGGTCTTTTAGGATTGACATTTGCGAACGAAGCAGATTACGATAAAATCCAGGAAGATGATGTTATTAACTTTACGGATTTAGTAGATTTTGCTCCAGGAAAACCACTAACAATAGAATTTGTTCATGCTGATGGAACCAAGGATGTTATCTTGGCAAACCACACTTACAACGAAGGGCAAATTGGCTGGTTCGTAGCCGGTTCAGCATTAAATTTAATTGCTGCTGCCAGTAATGCATAAGTAAATTCAATATTTATAGTAAAAACTCTCAAGGTAACTTGGGAGTTTTTTGTTTTATGATTGCTTTATAAAATTTTATACCTACTTGGGTTTGTGTTTTCAAATTCATTGATATCAATGCTGAAAAGATTCGGTGAGGGGTATTTAGAATAGTCGTTTTCAATATAACCACCAAGTAAAAATAATTTGTTATCCGATAGATGCAGTTTAGAGGCTTTCATTGGTAAACTGATTAGGTATTCCTTTAGTTCTTTGGTTTCAATATTGTATGTATATATCCTTTCATTTTCAAAAAAATAGATAGTTGTTTCGTTATAAGCAATTGCAGGTTTTTCCATTCCACGAAATAATTCGCCTTCAGTCTGCCACTTTTCTGTAAGTAGATCAAAACTCTCTATGGTTGACAAGGGTTTCGTATTAAAGCCTCCAATGAGGTAGATTTTGTTTTTAATCAGAACTCCATCAGTTTCTTTCGCTGTAGGCATGTCTGTTAACTGATACCAGTAACCAGAATTTATATTGTAAGAATGGACTTTATTAGAATATACTTTTGCTCCATTATCATTCATTTTTAGTGAGCCTCCCAATACAATTATATTGTCATTATAAGTAAATGAAGAAAAGTCGGCTGCTTGATGAGGGTTGGTGTTGTCAATAGCAATTGATTTTTTATCCATACTAAATACTTCAATTGTATCATCCAAAAATTCAAACTTGCCATTTTTAGATGTTCTTTTACCTCCTATGACATATATTGTGTTGTTGAAGTAATTAAGGTTATGATGCGCTCTTTTTCTAAATTTCAGTGTTGATGTTTCCCAATGATTTGTCTTTATATCATAAACTAGTAGGTCGCCTTTATACGATTGTCCGGAAAACTGAAAACGGAGTTCTCTCAAATAGTCTTCCATAGTTGGATCAGGATTTTCATAAGTTACTTTTTTCCACGCATCAGTTTTAAACGAAGCATCACCCCCGATTATGTAGATTTTGCTGTCTTTTAAAATTGAACCAAAAGAAGACAGTGCATGTTTTAACGGAGTCAATTTTGTAAAGGATAATTTTGCTTTTAGTTTTTTATTAGCGGAAAGTGTAATACCATCTAAATATTCTATATTTTGATCGATAGAAATCAAAAAATTATTTTTTTTTAATTCTGAAAACAAAACCTTTTTTGTTAAATAGCCAACATGAGAAAAGTATAAAGTGTCGTTTTCTTGGAATCCCGTTGAAATGTTTATGTTGAATTCACCTTTTTTATCGGTTACTGAGCTTACATTAAATTTCTTCACAGCTACATTAACATCTTCAATGGGTAGCCTGCTTTTTTGGGCAATCACGATACCTTTTATATTTTGGGCAATCGAAAATACAGGAGAGAGGATTAAGATTAAAATTATTTTTTTAAAAGACATATTTTCATTTAAAAGGTTTTTATAAGTTTAAAATTAATATTATTTTTTCACGTATAGTTGCTTAATTCAATCAAATTTTAGTTCTTTTAGCGCATTTTTTCCTGAGGAAAAATGTGATTCTATACCGGCATTAGGTTCCCGTGGGAACTAGAAATAAAGTACACGAATTTCATTAGATTTCACTATTGTGAAATTAACGGTAGAACCATTTTTATAAAAAATGTAATTTTTTGTTCTAAAAAGCACTGAAAAATGCCGAAAAATAGCTGTTTTGTTTTTTTAAGACGTTAAAATCAAAAAAAATCATTGTTTTTTTAATTTTATAACTTAAATTAGCTTTTTTGTAGATAAATTTTTCAGCGAAGCTTTTTTTGATTGTAAATACAAATCATCACTTCATTAGAATGTTTATTTCCAACGCAACAATACCTTAGGTACGTAATGCGTTACTGTTTAAGAACAAATTCAATTCGATTTTAAAATAAATCCTTCTTGCCCTCTTTTTTACAAAAGAGATAAGAATTTTTTGAATTGAAGTTGAGTAGAAAACCTTAGTGAGATTTAATAATTATATCCCGAAATTACTAAGGGGAATACAATGGGGTAAGTAATTTGAAATAAATGAATATGAGTTTAAGATTTATTGTAACACTGGCTTTTTTTAATACTATTATACTTTTTTCTCAGGAAAGCACTAAGAAACATACCATCGTAAAAGGGGAGACTATTTCAAGTATTGCTGAAAAATATGATGTAAAGCAAAGTGAAATCTTTAAATTAAATCCAAAAGCCAAGAATCTATTAAAACTTAATTCTATAGTATTAATTCCTATCTCTGCTGCAAAAAACACTAATTCTAAAACTAAGATTGCAATAAACAATTCCCAGAAGCAACACGAAGTGCTTGCCAAAGAGACACTATACGGAATCGCAAGACAATACGGAATTACATTAAAAGAATTAAACGAAGCCAATCCAACCTTAGGATCTTCAGGATTGAAAATAGGTCAAAAAATTGACATTCCTGTAAACGCATCTTCAACAGAAATAGCAGTTCTTCTTCCATCAAAAAAAGCGTCAGCAAAAATAGAAATTGATGCTGTTTCCCCAGAGAGTGAAACTGTAAGTGAGACTTCAGAAAAATTTTCAAGAGAAGTACTACCGAAAGAAACTAAGTATTCTATCACCAAACAGTACGGGATTACAATCAGGGAATTTGATAAAGCTAATCCAACAATAGGTGTTAAATCGCTTAGAGTTGGTCAAAAAATCAATATTCCCGGAAATGGATCAGTAGCAACCGAAATGGCTGTTGTTGCGCGACAAAGCAAAGAAGAGACAAAAGAACAGCTTGTGGTTATTCCTAATGAAGCTGCTGTTGTGTCGAAAATTGAAGCAGCAACTGTTCAACCAAAAAATGATTTACTAAAAATAGATTTGGTTGTTATTCCTCAGCCAAATGGGATGAATTCAATACCAGAATTGATCGTTCGGGAAGTGTTGCCGAAAGAAACCAAATATGGTATTGCAAAACAGTACGGAATGACGGTTCAGGAATTGGAAAAACAAAACCCAGAGATTAAGAACTCTCTTCCGGTAGGGTATAGATTAAATATTCGTAAAGACGATTCTTCAAATAATCACCTGGCTTTAAACACTGAAAACAGAGATGAAGCATCTGGAAATTATCACTTCAAAAATACAATTTCCGATAGTAATAATGTAGAAACTGAAAAATTTTCAAGACCAACTTTTAGTAATGAATTCCTAGATCAATTGATAGCACGGGCTTCAGAAAATATAGGCTCGCGATACCGTACAGGAGGCACCTCTAAAGCTGGATTTGATTGTTCCGGTTTGATGTGTACCACTTTTGAAGCTTTTGATATTAAGTTGCCAAGAACCTCACGAGAACAATCTGATTATGGGACTAGAATCAATACTGAAGAGGCTCAAAAAGGGGATTTAATTTTCTTTAAGACCAATGGGAGAAGTCAAATTAATCATGTAGGAATGGTAGTTGAAGTTTGCGAAGGAGAAATTAAATTCATTCATTCTTCAGTGAGTAACGGAGTAATCATCTCCTCTACCAAAGAAAAATATTACGAGAAAAATTTCACTCAAATAAATCGAGTGGTGCAATAATTTAGTGTTTTGACATTAAAAATGAAACTCCCCAGCTATCAGATAGCTGGGGAGTTTCATTTTTAAAGATGTTTTTATTCCACACTATTTACTTCAATCCAATACCCATCAGGGTCTTGAAAATAAATCTGTTTAATGCCATCAGCTCGAATGTTGATTTTATGAAGAATTCCTTGCCAATCTGAATAAACGATTTTTTGATTTTCCAATGTTTTTACCAGTTCATCAAAATTGATGGCTTTAAAAGCAATGTGCACCGCTTTATTTACTGTGACAGGTTCTTTAATTGTAGAAACTAAGTGTAGCTCTTTTCCATCCCCCATGGAAATCCAACGAATGCCTTCTTTTCGGGTGAGGTTGGTGATTTCAGATAGTTTCAAAACGTTTGTGTAAAAATCAACCGAACGATCCAGGTCTTTTACGGAAAGCGCAGCATGATTCATCGTTAAAGAAAAAGAGCTGGTGGCTTGTGCCCCAACTGATCCAGTACATACAAGTGTAAGAAGGAGGAAAAGTATTTTTTTCATGGTTGTTTAATTATGGTTATAGATAAAGAAAACGTAGCTGAATTAGTTGGAGGTAAGAATATGATTGATGATTTTGATACAGTCATTTGTGTTACTACTATTGGTGTTTATGGCTACGCTATTGTTGCTGTATGGCGCATATATGTTATGATTAGCACGTGAAAATAAGCCGACTGTGGGTGTTAGTGAAGCACTGGCCAAATGCATAATACCGCTATCAGCACCAATAAAAATTACGGTATTTGCAATCACAGATCCAATTTCACGAATGTCTTTGCTGTAAAAGGTAGGTGCTTTAAATCCAATTTGTGAAATATTTTCAACCGGTAAAATTTCAATAATATTGTAATTTGGATATTCCGTTTTTAATCGATCGTAAAATTCCTCCCACCAAGACTCTGAAT
The DNA here is from genome assembly GCF_048286515.1 of Flavobacterium rhamnosi. Classification (NCBI taxonomy): domain Bacteria; kingdom Pseudomonadati; phylum Bacteroidota; class Flavobacteriia; order Flavobacteriales; family Flavobacteriaceae; genus Flavobacterium; species Flavobacterium rhamnosi. The sequence continues at coordinate 127,733 of NZ_JBLVPS010000007.1, forward strand.
AACATTTGTCATCAGTAGCGTAGGTAAAAATGGAAATAATTTTTTTGCCGTTATTCACTATTTCCTGTACTATTTTTTGACCGTCGGCAATTTCTGCAAGGCTTAGCTTGAGATCTAGTGGAGGAACTGGATTCTTACTGTTTTCAAAACCTAATTTGGTTAAAAAATTTCTAAATTCATATACTGGGTATTTTGCAATGTGCTCATAATCCTTATATTTCAATTGAATGCTTTCGTCAACCTCTCCAAAAAATTTATATTTTGCATTAGCAAATTGAGCAGACAATCTTCCAGATGAAGAACCTTTGTCAACATTTATAACAATATCATAATGTTGTTTTTTGATTTTTATCCAAACCTTAAAATAATCTATTAAATTTTTAAATGGCTTTTTAGGGAGTTCTATAATATAATTGATATTTTCATAATTTTGAAAAACAATTGGAGCTAAGCCTCCTTTTACAAATAGGTCAATTTTACATTGCGGAAAAGAGGCGATTACTTCTTGGACCAGCGGCGTGATCAGTAATAGGTTTCCTAATCGATGATTTGGCCTTGAAATTAAAACTCTTGTAATTTCAATTTTTTGGGTCAAATCAATTTTTTGATTCTTTTGTGAACTGCCAATGTTTTTAGTCAGACCGTGCGTTAAAATCCTTCTGAATACATTTATTTTTTTTAAGATAGTCATGCTTTTGAAATATTATCTGGTATTGAATTCTTCTTTACTTAAAATTAAAAAGGTCGCGGTTATTGTTGCAAAACATAAAATATTCAGACACAACCTAAAATGTACCGTACTTGGCAAATGTACAATATAGATGTAAACCATTTTGTGTATGCTATAAAATAAAAGCGTAACCAGAATTCCTGTTTTGCTGGCTACTATTGCTTTCACATCTAAGTTCTGCATAATATAGAATTAATGTAAATTAGCTCTTTTGCATGATATAAAATCGCTATTTCTAAACTGTCAGGATATATTTTACAATCTTTGGAGTCAAAAAAATTTAACAGCATTATGAGCAAGACAAAACTAATAATTAATCGCAATGGATCTATAAAAATAGAAGGTGATTTCGAAATAATGGATTTTGAAGGCAAACTTTATGGATTAGAGGGCAGAACCGCGTTGGGTCTTTGCCGTTGTGGATTATCATCGAACAAGCCTTTTTGTGATGGTTCCCATCGTAACAATTTTGAACATGAAGCAGCGGCATTTGACTTGCCACCAATGAAAACCAATTAAAGAGAACTGTTTTTTCATTGTAATGTAAAAAATATACTAAGATTGTGTTGGACTGCTTTGTGTTTTGAATGGTGGTTTATAGTTTAAAAGGACGAACGAAAAAAGCTACATATACGTGTAGCTTTTTTCGTTCGTGCTATTTCCTTGTTGTAGCAATATAGAGGGAATTGAATATTGAGCGTAATTCCAATAAGTTATAAAAGTCAGGAAGAGTTCTGTTTGTTTCTGATAGAGTAGTAAATAAGAATAATCTTATAAAAAATTTTACTTTCAAAGTAAACTTCAGGATTATCACATTGTCTTGCGAGAGAGATGAGGCTAGCGTGTGTTAGATAGTTCTATAGATCAGAACTACCAGCAACCAAAGCTGATCTGGAATTTTCACGTAGAGGAGTTCCTTTTATTAATCCTTATAGGCCTCCATTTCTCTGTTTTTTGAAATTTATAAAAAAAGTATATCTTTAGCCAACTAAAACCCAAAACCAAAAAATATGGAAGACCAAAAACCAGAAGATTTTAAAAGAGAGTTAGGATTACTCGATGGGACCATGCTTGTGGTGGGTTCTATGATCGGATCCGGAATATTTATTGTAAGTGCTGATATTGCCAGACAAGTGGGGTCAGCAGGTTGGCTGATTTTGATTTGGCTTATTTCCGGATTGATTACCATTATTGCGGCGGTGAGTTATGGTGAATTGAGTGCCATGTTTCCTAAAGCTGGTGGACAATACGTGTATCTTAAAGAAGCGTATAATAAACTGATTGCCTTTCTCTACGGCTGGAGTTTCTTTGCAGTGATTCAAACGGGAACAATTGCTGCAGTTGGTGTGGGTTTTTCAAAGTTTGCAGCCTATTTGGTTCCGCCTTTAAGTGATGAAAATATTCTGTATGAGATAGGTTCATTCAAGCTTAATGCAGCGCAAATTGTTTCTATAATCACGATTGTTTTACTAACCTATATCAATAGTCGTGGTGTGAAAAACAGTAAAATAATGCAAACAGTTTTGACTATGGTTAAAATTTTATCGCTGTTTGGATTAATAGTTTTTGGTTTTATTCTTGCTGCTAAAGCAGAAATTTGGAATGCTAACTGGACAAATGCCTTTAGTTCCAGAGCCTTTAATACAGAAAGTGGTTCTTGGATGCCAATCGGAGGAACGGCTTTGTTAACCGGGATTTCTGCAGCGATGGTGGGTTCTTTGTTTTCCAGTGATGCTTGGGTGGGAGTTACTTTTATTGCGGGCGAAATTAAAAATCCAAAGCGTAATGTTGGTTTAAGTTTGTTCTTGGGAACTTTCATCGTAACGATTATTTATGTTCTTACCAATTTGATGTACCTCGCCGTAATTCCTTTCGATGAAATTGCTACTGCAAAATCTGATAGAGTAGCGGTTGTGGCTTCCCAATATACTTTTGGCGATATGGGAACAATTATCATTGCAGTGATGATTATGATTTCGACTTTCGCATGTAACAACGGATTGATTATGGCAGGCGCCAGAGTTTATTATACAATGGCAAAAGATGGTTTGTTTTTTAAGAAAGCTGCAGTGCTTAATGACGCCAGTGTTCCGGCATGGGCTTTATGGATACAGTGTGTTTGGGCTTCGCTACTATGTTTGACAGGGAAATACGGAGATTTATTAGATTTTGTAATTATTATTGTATTGATTTTTTACATTTTAACTATCTACGGGATTTTTATTCTTCGCAAGAAAATGCCAGATGCAGAACGACCATACAAAGCATTTGGATATCCCTTTCTTCCATTTTTATATATTATTATAGCGTCAGCAATATGTATTTCCTTATTGTTGACTAAATTCTCAACGTGTGGTTGGGGAGTGTTGATTATGTTAACAGGAATTCCTGTTTATTACATGACAAAACCGAAGGAGTAGTTTACTGATATCTTAGGCTGAACACTAAATACTGTAATTTGATTTCTTGTTTGCTGGTGGGATTAACTGGAAATATTTTTATTTTGTCTGGAGTTCAGTGTGTTTCATTTGCAGCGGAAACCTTTTATAAGCCTGGGGGAGTAAAGATTGCAACGAATAGTCTGATCCCAAGTTTTTACGGAGGGTCACAGCTCAATATAGTTTATAGAATAAAAACAGAAAACCCGTCTTGCAACAAGACGGGTTTTTCTAGTGTAGTAAGCACTTGTTTAATGTTAGTTAACTGCGTTTTCTAACACTAACTCTTCATGAAAAGGTAGATTCCAAGCTTCGGCAACTCCTTTGTAAAGGATTTTTCCATTAGCAATGTTTAATCCTTTTTTCAATTCTTCATTTTCAGCACACGCTTTTTGCCATCCTTTGTTTGCTAATTGCAACGCGTAAGGTAAAGTAGCATTTGTAAGAGCTAATGTAGAAGTATAAGGAACTGCGCCCGGCATATTTGCCACACAGTAATGTACAATATCGTCTATAATAAACGTTGGGTTTTCGTGTGTTGTAGGAGTACAGGTTTCAATGCAACCTCCCTGATCAACAGCTACGTCAACTACTACCGTTCCCGGGCCCATTAATTTTAGCATATCACGAGTAATTAAATGCGGTGCTTTAGCTCCCGGAATTAAAACTGCTCCAATAACTAAATCAGCCGTTGCAATTGCTTCACGGATATTATAATGGTTTGAGATAATAGTGGTAACATTAGCTGGCATAACATCAGACAAATAACGTAAACGTGGTAAGCTTACATCCATAATGGTTACTTGCGCCCCAAATCCTGCAGCCATTTTTGCAGCTTGTGTTCCTACGATTCCACCGCCTAAGATTAAAACTTTAGCAGGAGGAACTCCTGGAACTCCGCCTAAAAGGATTCCTTTACCTTTCAATGGTTTCTCTAAATATTTAGCACCTTCCTGAATTGACATACGACCCGCCACTTCTGACATTGGTACCAATAAAGGCAAGCTACGGTCTGCTTTTTCAACAGTTTCATAAGCCAAACATATTGCGCCACGCTCGATCATAGCATGAGTCAATGGTTCCGATGAAGCAAAGTGAAAATAGGTAAATAATAATTGGTTTTTTTTGATCAAAGGATATTCAGAAGCTATAGGCTCTTTTACTTTAATTATCATTTCAGCAATGCTGTACACGTCTTCTATTGTTGGCAACAACTCAGCTCCAGCTTCAGCATAGGCTTTGTCACTAAAACCACTGTTTTCACCAGCGCTCGCTTGCACATAAACGATATGGCCTTGTTTTTTGAATTCGGCAACACCTGCAGGAGTAAGCGCTACACGGTTTTCGTTATTTTTGATTTCTTTAGGAATTCCGATTATCATAGTGATGTGTTTAAAGGTTTGGTTTTAATTGCATTACAAATTTATGCATAAAGAAAATATTATGGCTATAAGCTATTAAATTAAGAAAATATTAATTTTATTTTGTATTTTAGCATTAAATATTTCTTTATAAATGTTTTTTTATATTTCCAAAAAGAAAAAAAGACTGCATTTATACCTTAAGAAAAAATTAAAAAAAATATGATACTGGACGAAACCGACAAAAAAATCTTACGTCTTCTTCAAGAAGATGCACATTTGACCTTAAAAGATATCGCCAATCAAATCAACCTTTCACTGACACCGGTCCATGACAGAGTAAAGCGTTTGGAAAAAGAAGGCTTTATTGAGAAGTATGTTGCTATTTTGAATAAAAAGAAACTGGGTAAAAATCTGACGGTCTATTGCCAGGTGACACTCGTAAAACAAAATTATGATATCTCAGAAGGATTTAATCAGGCGATTCTAAATATGCCTGAAGTTGTTGAGTGTAATTTTGTTTCTGGAAATTTTGATTATATGTTAAAAATTGTATTGCCAGATATGGAAAGTTATCATTATTTTCATCAAAAAAAATTATCGGTTTTACCGGAGGTTTCTTTGATTAATAGTTTTTTTATTATTGCCGAAGTGAAGAGTACAACCGTTTTGCCACTTTAACTAAATATGTTTAAAAAAAAATCCGTTTCAAAATGAGACGGATTTTCTATTTAATTCAGGTTGGGTTGCTTTCTCTAAAACTAAAAAAAACTAAAAACTAAAAACAGCAACTACAACCTGTAAGCTAAATGCTAGTAATACGTGAAACGTCTTACTTTAGCAATATATTTTGCTAAGCGGATGACTTGATGGCTATAGCCATATTCGTTGTCATACCAAATGTACAAGACGATGTTTTTTCCATCATTTGAAACAATCGTAGCGTTACTGTCGTAAATCGATGGTGCCGAGGTGCCTACGATATCCGAAGAAACCAACTCGTTATTCAGCGAATATTTGATTTGCTCTACCAGCTCCCCTTCCAAAGCATATTTTTTCATGATGGCATTAATTTCCTTAATCGAAGTTGTTCTTGAAACTTCAAGATTCAGAACAACTAGTGAACCGTTAGGAACCGGCACTCTGATTGCATTAGAAGTTAGTTTTCCCTCAAGTGATGGTAATGCTTTTGCAACTGCACTTCCTGCCCCTGTTTCAGTAATTACCATATTCAAAGCAGCTGCTCTACCACGACGGTATTTTTTGTGCATGTTATCGACCAAATTCTGGTCGTTAGTATACGCATGAATGGTTTCTAAATGCCCTTTTACAATGCCTAAAGTATCTTCAACAGCTTTGAGGATTGGTGTTATTGCGTTGGTTGTACAGGAGGCCGCTGAAAAAATGTTGATTTCATCGGGATTGTATTCATTTTGATTAACACCATGAACGATATTTGGAACACCTTTCCCAGGAGCGGTAAGTAAGACTTTATCTACTCCTTTTGAAACTAAATGCCTGCTTAAAGCTTCATGGGTAGTAAAAGCACCAGTATTATCAATCACCAAAGCATTGTCAATTCCATATGAGGTATAATCAATTTCTTCTGGTCCGTTTGCGGTGATAATGTGAACGGTTGTGCCATTAATTATTAAAGCATTGTTTTTTGCGTCAGCTACCACAGAACCTTGAAAATCACCATGAATTGAATCATAACGCAACAATGAAGCTCTTTTTTCCAGCGAAGTCGCGTCATTTTTATCGCGAGTTACAATGGCTCTCAATCGCAATTGATTTCCTTTTCCAGTTTTCGAAAGTAATTCACGTGCTACTAATCTTCCAATTCTACCAAAACCATATAAGACTACATTTTTGGGTTGAATTTCCTCGAACTTTTTGGCATCTTTTAATTTGGCTATTACAAAATGCCTTGTGTCTGGATATTTTTCATCTTCCAAACGATATTCATAAGTAAGTTTGCCAATATCCAGTTTTGAAGGCGGTAAATCCAATTCCAAAACAGCTCTGGCAATTTCTACAGAATCAAATACAGAAATTGGTTTGCTCACAAATTCTCCTGCATAATCATGTAAGTTGATGATTTCGCTTACGTTTTTGTCAATTAGTTGATTTCTAAATAAAACCATTTCAATCGATTTGTCGTACCATAAATCACTGATGATTTTGATCAATTCTACTCCTGCACGTCGTCTGTCGGCTTGAAAAGAAACTTCTTTTTCGTATGTAATGCTCATGTGAAAATTTGTAAAATAAATTATTAATTTTTAAAATTTGCGCAAAATTACCCATTTCAATCGATTTCGTAGCCTATTTTTCAATTTATTTTTAAAATAAAAAAGCCACCTCGGTTTTACAAGATGGCTTTCATTTTTTGAGATTATAAATATCAGATAATAATTTTTATAATTTCTCCGTTTTTATTGATCATTTCAATTCGGATACTTTGATTTTCCTCTTTTTTGTCTAAAAATTTAGATACTGTTTCAATATCTTTAGCCTTTACATTATCGATGCTCAGAATAATATTTCCTTTGAGCTCTTCTTCATATTGCTTCAGATTCGGATTGGTTATGGATCTAATTCTTACACCGTAGTCCAGATTGAATTTCTTTTTGTCAGCCGCATTTATGTTTTCTAATTCCAGTCCTTTGAATTCGGCGCTGAAAAATTCATTTTTACTCAAAATAACTGGTATGATTCTGTTTTTGCCATCTCTTAAAATAGTTACCTGAACCTTATCATTCGGTCTTTTGGTATTTATATAACCGGATAGATCGGCAAAAGTAGCTACATTTTGGTCATCTAATTGGACGATGATATCTCCTTTTTGAAGGCCCGATTTTTCGGCACCGGAATTTTTGGTAACTCTATTGATGTAAAATCCTTGCGTTTGGGAAATACCCAATTCTTTTGAAGCAGTTCCGTTTAATTCCCCACCTTCAACCCCAAGAATACCTCTTTGGACATTACCAAACTCCATAATATCTTCAATGATTTTTCGGGCTATATTTGATGGAACAGCAAAAGAATAACCAACATAAGAACCTGTCATGGAAGAAATCATCGTATTGATTCCAATTAATTCTCCGCGGGTGTTTACCAGTGCGCCACCACTATTTCCCGGATTTACAGCGGCATCCGTTTGTATGAAGGATTGGATTCCACTAGTATCAAGGTTTCGGGCTTTCGCCGAAACAATTCCTGCGGTCACCGTAGATGTCAAGTTATAGGGATTTCCTACTGCCAAAACCCATTCTCCAATTTTCACTGAATCAGAATTGGCGAAAGCGGTATACGATAATTTTTCATCAGCATCTATTTTCAATAGGGCAATGTCCATTTTCGAATCGGTTCCAATGAGTCTGGCTTTGTATGATTTTTTATTATTTAATGTTATTTCAATTTCCGAAGCATCTTTCACCACGTGATTATTAGTAACAATGTAACCGTCTTCAGAAATAATTACGCCGGAACCTGTTCCAACTTGTTCTTGCTGTGATTGTCCTCCATAACCATAGAAATATTCAAGCATTGGGTTACTGACAGTTTTACGGGATACATTTTTTACGTGAACTACTGTGTGAATGGTCTTTTCTGCAGCTTCGGTAAAATCAACATTTTCAGCGGATAGTCCTACGCTTTTTCCATACGAGTCTGAGGCAACTGTTACGATTGGGTTTTTGTTGCGCGAAAAATAGCCGTCATTGTCAAATAATAATTTATAAGAGCCTAATGTCACGGCTCCGCTCAGTAATGATATTGAAAACAGTGTTGAAAATCGTTTCATATTAGAATTCATTTTTAAATTATTTTAAGGTAAAAATAGCGTTAAATTGTTTTTTTGAAAAAGAGTTTAACGCTCTTTAACAATGATTAACATTTCATTAATAGTTCGTACTTTTGTATATCTCAATTCAAAGAAAATGCAAATAGAATTTTATAAATACCAAGGAACAGGAAATGATTTTGTGATGATTGATAATCGTCAGGAAATTTTTCCAAAAGACAATATCCAATTGATAGCCCATTTATGCGACAGACGTTTTGGAATAGGGGCAGACGGACTTATTTTATTAGAAAATGATTCTGAAACCGATTTCAAAATGGTATATTATAATTCGGATGGGAACCAAAGTTCCATGTGTGGGAACGGTGGAAGATGCTTAGTGGCTTTTGCCAAAAAGGTTAACGTAATTCAAAATAGTACAACTTTTATTGCCACAGATGGTTTGCATCATGCGACAATTGCTGACAATGGAATAGTTTCATTACAAATGATAGATGTCACAGATGTAAAAATCACTCCGAATCATGTTTTTCTAAATACTGGTTCGCCACATCATGTGCAGTTGGTTGAGGATTTAGAACATTATAATGTTAAAGAAAACGGAGCTGCTATTCGATACGGTGAATTGTATGGAAAACAAGGGAGCAATATCAATTTTGTAAAACAAGTTGACGCAACTACTTTTTCACTGAGAACCTATGAAAGAGGAGTGGAGGATGAAACTCTTTCCTGTGGAACGGGTGCTACGGCAGCTGCAATTGCGATGAATGCATTAGGGAAAACTAAATCCAACTCTATTGATTTGAATGTTGAAGGAGGAAAATTAGTTGTTTCTTTTGATAAGGATGAAGATAAGTTTACCAATGTTTTCTTGAAAGGGCCTGCTGAATTTGTATTTAAAGGAACGATTGAGATATAACTAAAACCAAAACCAAGAATCTAATACCTAAATGATAACATTAAAAGGAGAAAACATTTATATTCGTGCATTAGAGCCCAATGATTTGGAGTTTGTGTATGCAATAGAAAATGATCAGAGTATTTGGGAAGTTAGCAATACAAACACGCCTTACAGCCGGTTTTTGGTGAGACAATATTTGGAAAATGCACATCAGGATATTTATGAAGCCAAACAATTGCGGTTGGCAATTTGCCAAGATAACGACTTTCCTGCTTTGGGATTAATAGATTTATTCGATTTTGACCCAAAGAATAATAGGGCTGGGGTAGGGATTGTAATTCAAGGTAATGAAAATCGCAATCAGAAAATTGGTTCGGAAGCATTGGGACTATTAATTCAATATGCTTTTCATCATCTTAACCTACATCAATTATATGCAAATATAGGTAGCGAAAATGCAGCTAGTATAGCTCTTTTTACTAAATTTGGATTTGAAAGTATAGGAATAAAAAAAGATTGGAATTTAGTCAATGGCATTTATAAAGATGAAGCTGTTTTTCAATTAATAAAATAATAACACGAACCGTCAGCGAACTGGCGAAGCAATTTTAAAAAATAATTATTTTGAACTTAAAGAAAATTATAACAATCGTATCTGTCGTTTTGATATCCGTATTAATGATTTACGGATTTATTTTGTTGCGTCAAATTTTTTCTGCTAATACAAAATTTTCTGACAAGGAGGTTTATGTATTCATCCCAACAGATTCAGAGTATGATGACGTGAAAAAAATAATTGCTCCTTATATAGAAAACATGAATCGTTTTGAAACGGTTGCAAACAAAAGAGATTATCCTGAAAATGTAAAACCAGGTCGTTTTTTATTCACAAAAGGAATGAATAGTTACGAATTGGTGAAAGCAATGAGAATCAATGTACCGGTAAATTTGGCTTTTAATAATCAGGAGCGGTTAGAGAATTTTGCGGGTCGTGTAGGTTCTCAAATTGAAGCTGACAGTTTATCATTACTCACAACATTTAAAGATTCTCTTTTTTTGAAAGAAAATGGATTTACCGAGGAAAATGTTTTGGCGATGTTCATTCCTAATACCTATGAGATTTATTGGAATACTTCGGCTGAAAAATTTCGCGAAAAAATGATTAAAGAATATAGAAATTTTTGGACTAAAGACCGCGTAGAAAAAGCTAAAAAACAAGGATTAACCCCAATTGAAGCAACTATTCTTGCTTCCATAGTCCACAAAGAATCAGTTAAAAAAGATGAAAGACCCAGAATTGCTGGCGTTTATTTAAATCGTCTAAGAGCTCTAATGCCACTTCAAGCGGATCCAACAGTTATTTATGCCATTAAAAAGAAATCTAATAATTTTGAACAAGTTATCAAAAGAGTCTTTTATAATGATTTAACAATGAGTTCTCCTTACAATACATATATGAATTTAGGCCTTCCTCCAGGACCTATCGCGATGCCTGATATTACTGCACTTGAAGCAGTTTTGAATCCGGAAAAAAATAATTTCATTTATTTCTGTGCGAGTGTGGAACGTTTTGGATATCATGAATTTGCCTCTACTTTAGAAGAGCACAATAAAAACGCCAAAAAATATTCGGATTGGATCAACAGTCAAGGTGTAAAAAGATAGTTTTGAAATTTGAAAAACTGCTTTTTGTATTCCTGTTGTTGGTTGGGTATCAATTTGGTTTTTCGCAAAATACAATTGATAATTTTCTTAAACCGGCAGATTCTTTAAATAAAAAAAGGCAAAAAACCGCTGTACTTTCTGAAGCTATAGTTGCATCAGGAATTTTGGTAGGTTTGAACCAATTATGGTATGCTGATTATCCTAAGTCTGATTTTCATTTTATAAATGATAATTCGGAGTGGCTGCAAATGGATAAAGCAGGACATTCTTTCTCCTCGTATCATTTAGGCAGGTTTGGTGCCGAAATAATGCAATGGAGTGGAGCTAGTAAAAAGGACCAGCTGGTTTACGGAGCTGGTTTGGGATTTGTCTTTCTGACAGCCGTAGAGGTCATGGATGGATATTCCTCGCAATGGGGTGCCTCTTCAGGTGATGTAATCGCGAATGCTTCTGGAACGGCTTTATACGTTTCGCAAGAATTAATCTGGAAAGAACAACGCATAATTCCCAAGTTTTCCTTTCATACAACGCAATATGCTGCTCAAAGACCAGAAGTTCTAGGAACTTCATTTACAGAGCAAATTCTAAAAGATTATAATGGGCAAACCTATTGGCTTTCAGTTAATTTGTACTCCTTCGCTAAAGGCTCTAACATACCAAAATGGTTCAATATTGCATTGGGTTATGGAGCTGACGGGATGATAAGTGGAAATACGCAAAATAGAAGTTCATTTTTGACGCTAAATGCGCAAAGACACAGACAGTTTTACCTAAGTTTTGATGTGGATTTGACAAAAATTGACACCAAATCCCACTTTTTAAAGACTCTTTTTTCAGTTTTAAATGTGGTGAAAATACCAGCTCCAACGATTGAAATGGTGCGCTTCAACGATATTAAATTACACTTAATCTATTTTTAGAAAACTTTAACTGATTGATTATCAGCATTATTATTTTTGTTGTACATTTGCATGTAGAAATTTCTTAACGGGACAGCGTTTTGAAGAAAAACAATTTATGATAAAGAAATGGTATTTTTATACAGGTTTGACAATTATTATCGCTTTTTTAAGCTCGGGTTTTAAACCCTTTAATTTAGACACCAACACTTGGTTTCTAGTTCATGAAGAAGATGGATCACACTACTTATTTCCATCCGAAAAACAAGAAGATTACACCAATTTGAATATCCCTTTTACTGGAAATTTCTTCATTGGTTTCAGAGAAGCAATCGGATATAGAGAATCTGAAAGCAAATACAAAAAAATTAATTCACTCGGATATTTAGGTAAATACCAGTTTGGTATCGAAACACTAAAAACAGTCGGCGTACATAATAGTTCCGCTTTCTTGAATAGCCCTGAAATGCAAGAAAAAGCATTTATTGCCCTTTTGGCAAAAAACAAATGGGAATTAAAAAAGGAAATTGAAAAATATGCTGGAACAATAATGAACGGAATTCACATAACGGAATCCGGAATATTGGCTGCTGCACATCTTGGAGGTGCAGGTTCAGTAAGGAAATATTTTAAAAATAAAGGCAAAAGGTATTTTAGAGATGCATATGGTACATCTATAAGAAGTTACATGAAAGCGTTTGGAGGTTATGATACGTCATTTATCGTTGCCGATATTAATGCAACAGTGAAAAATAGATAAGCTTTATTATTCACTAAAGGAATAGGCTCTCACAAATTATTTTCTGAGAACCTATTTGTTTTTATATTAAATCCGATTATTTTGATTTTAGAATTTCGCCATCAGGACGAACTACTAATTTAATAGTTTCTTTGTCTTTTTTAATCTTAACATTATACTGTTTCTTAATAACATCACCTTCCGATTGGGTATATAGAAATTGATCGTTTACAATTGCATATCCGGGATAAGTTCTGTAAATAGAATAAATTACCTCACTGGGAAGTCTCACATTTTTATATTCTTCAACTACACGAACTAATTTTCCATTTTCATCATAAGTTGCAGATAAAGTTCCTTTTTTGGTACTCATTACTAAAAGATATTCTTCAAATCCTTCATTGTCTTTTCCAAGATCATAAGCGATAAATTTTTCTTCTACCGCTCTAACGGCTTGATCTGGATTATTGTCCGGAAGATAAACTGAAAAATCTTTTCCGGCACTTTTGATTACAACACCAGGTAGTTCTTCAATTTTCATTTTTCCATCATCTTGAGAATAAGATGGTACAGTTAAACCTAAAAATAACAAAATAATAATTAAAGATTTCATGATATTTGGTTTTAAATTAATATTGAATAAGTATAATATAACGAATCGATAAATTCTAAGGCTTATTGTTTTCTTCCCTTTTTTTATATTATTGTAATTAATTGTATATCAGTATTTTAAAAAAAATAATAATTTATTTTTTTTAATAAAAATCACTTACCTCTAGTAAAATTAGTTAATTTATTTAGCCTTTTAAGTTAATGTATTCTACAATTTATGTTAAAAGAAGCCACCGTGCGGTGCTTGTTTTTAGTAGGAATAGTTGCGTGTATTTTGGATCAGAAAAGAGGTGGTTAAAAAAAAAACACCAATCGTTCGATTGATGTTTTAAAAATTGGAAGATAAGATAGGTTTATCTATTCGGAACTTTCTGTCAAAATCTCTAATATCTTTATAGCTGCCTCACTGATTTTTGTACCAGGGCCAAAAACGGCAACCGCACCGGCATCAAATAAAAACTGGTAATCTTGAGCAGGAATGACTCCACCTACAACCACCATGATGTCTTCTCGTCCGTATTTTTTTAGTTCTTCGATGACTTGAGGCACTAGCGTTTTGTGGCCAGCTGCCAGAGAAGAAACGCCCAGGATATGCACGTCGTTCTCAACCGCTTGTTTGGCCGCTTCTGCTGGTGTTTGAAAAAGAGGACCAATGTCAACATCAAAACCTACATCGGCATAACCTGTAGCCACAACTTTTGCACCACGATCATGTCCGTCCTGGCCCATTTTAGCTATCATGATTCGAGGGCGGCGTCCTTCTTGTTTCGCGAAGGCATCTGCCATTTTTTTTGCTTTTTCAAAGCTTTTGTCGTCTTTTATTTCTTTACTATACACACCGCTAAAGGATTTAATTTGTGCTTTATATCTTCCAAAAACCGCTTCGAGCGCATCACTAATTTCCCCCAACGTTGTTCTGTTTCTGGCAGCTTCAACTGCAATTTCAAGCAAATTACCTTCGCCTGTTTTTGCGCACAGCGTTAATTTTTCGAGTGATTTTTGTACCTTTTCGGTATCTCGGGTTGCTTTAATGCGGTCTAATTGTTCCAGTTGTTGTTTGCGTACCATTTGGTTATCCACATCCAAAATCTGTAAAGGATCTTCTTTTTGTAATCGGTATTTATTAACGCCTACAATAATATCCTGGCCACTGTCTATTCTTGCTTGTTTTCTTGCAGCCGCTTCTTCGATTCTAAGTTTTGGAATTCCGGATTCAATCGCTTTGGTCATTCCTCCCAGTTCTTCCACCTCCTCGATTAGTTTCCAGGCATTTTCAGCGATTTCATTCGTTAGGCTTTCTACATAATAACTTCCTGCCCAGGGATCGACGGTTTTGGTGATCTTAGTTTCTTCTTGTAAATACAGTTGTGTGTTTCTGGCAATTCTAGCGGAAAAGTCCGTCGGTAAAGCTATAGCTTCATCTAATGCATTGGTATGTAGAGATTGTGTTCCTCCAAAAGCGGCAGCAGCAGCTTCAATGCAAGTTCGAGCTACATTGTTAAAAGGATCTTGCTCTGTTAAACTCCAACCCGATGTTTGACAATGGGTTCTTAACGCTAATGATTTATCGTCTTTTGGTTCGAATTGCTTTACCAGTTTGGCCCATATCATTCTACCGGCGCGCATTTTTGCGATTTCCATAAAATGATTCATTCCGATCGCCCAGAAAAAAGATAGGCGTGGAGCGAATTCATCTATTTTCATTCCGGTGGCTAATCCCGTTCTAATGTATTCTAATCCATCGGCCAGAGTGTATGCCAACTCAATATCTGCAGTAGCTCCCGCTTCTTGCATGTGATATCCCGAAATTGAGATCGAGTTGAATTTCGGCATTTTTTTACTGGTAAATTCAAAAATATCAGCAATGATTTTCATTGAAGGAGTTGGTGGATAAATATACGTGTTACGTACCATAAACTCTTTTAGAATATCATTTTGTATCGTACCAGAAAGTAATTCCGGTGTTATGCCTTGTTCTTCGGCTGCAACGATATAAAAAGCCATGATGGGTAAAACGGCACCGTTCATGGTCATTGATACTGACATTTCGTCCAGGGGAATTTGATCGAATAATACTTTCATATCTTCAACAGAGTCAATGGCAACTCCTGCTTTTCCTACATCGCCCACCACACGTTCATGATCTGAATCATAGCCGCGATGCGTCGGTAAATCAAAAGCTATCGAAAGTCCCTTTTGACCCGCAGCCAGATTTCTTCTGTAAAAAGCATTGCTTTCTTCAGCAGTTGAAAATCCTGCATATTGTCGCACAGTCCATGGACGGCGAACATACATTGTTGCGTATGGTCCTCTCAAATTTGGTGCAAAACCAGCTCCAAAATCAAGATGGGTAAGATTTTCGATATCGTGTTCCGAATAGGTTGGTCGGAGTTTGATTCCTTCTGCGGTTAGAAATGCATTCGTCAAAGAATTTTCATTCTCAACTTGCAACTGCTGGCTTTCTAATTTAATATGTTGTAAATCTTTTCTTTTCATTTGTTAGTTCCAAAATTACACGAATTACCATGATTTTTTCAATCTTAATTAACCCAAAAAATTGAATATCGAATCCTATTCGAGATTCAATCTTTCCTGCTCCATTTTTTCTGCCAGACGTTTTTCAATTATTGGCGTAATTAGTGTTTTCCTTGGTTTTACTTTTACAAAAGGAAACAATTCCAGGTCATGTTTCATTTTATCCTGTTTATTAGGATGCTTGTTTGTTCCCAATAAAATTTCTTTACCACTATCAAATAATTGTTGTGCGGTATCGGCACTTTCCTGAATTTTTCTTTTGATTATTCCACTAGTAAGCTGTTTCAGGAAACCGCCATTAGACTCAATGTCTTTGAATAAGACCAACGCTTTCTCGGCTAATTGATTGGTGAGGTTTTCTATATAATAACTACCATCAGCGGGATTATTAACTTTGTCAAAATAACTTTCGTTTTTGAGAATTAATAATTGATTTCTAGCGATTCGGTCTCCAAATTCATTGTCTTTATGATACAAAGCATCATAAGGTAAATTTGCTATACTATCCGCTCCGCCAATTATTGCAGACATACATTCAGTCGTTGTGCGCAACATATTTACGTTATAATCATATAAGGTTTTGTTACGTTTAGTGGGTGAAACTATAATGTTGCAATCCAGGTTATGGTTGTATTCTTTGGCAATCAGATTAAAAAGCAATCGCAAAGCGCGCAGTTTTGCAATCTCAAAAAAGTAATTTGTACCAACTGCAACTTCAAAAACTATCGGTTGATCTATAGTTTCAATTCGGTTAAAATATTCATTAGCTTGTCCTAAACTATAGGCGATTTGCTGCACCATGTTTGCGCCAGCATTTTGATACAAAGCGGTATTAATACTTAATAGTGAAACCGATTTCGCTTCTTTTGAAAGTAGATTCAGTGTTTCAAAATTATTTTTTTCTTTGGTTGTAAACCAGTTTCCATCTTTGGCTAATTGGCCAATAGGATCCATATTACAAAAAATTGTAGCATTGTTTTTCTTTGCAAATGCATTAATTCTTTTAACGAAATCGATTGAGATAAAACTCAAATGAAAGTAAACTGGAGTGTTCTCTAATGGTAATTTCTCCAATAGTCTTGTAATGTCGATAGTTTCGTCTTCGATTGTAAACCGAAGGCTGTCCGCTCCACGTTTTAATGAATCCAATGCTCTTTCTATTGATTTTTCAAAATCATAAATAAATATGTTCTGACAAATTTTGAATCGGCTGGCTTTTGTACTAACTGGGTAAGCTTTTGTGAATTCATCTTTATGGTAAAAAGGTTTTACCTGAATGTCTTCGGGTGAATTCCAGACTAAAGTTTCGTTATAATCAGCTCCATTGAGTTCAAATTGGATTTTTTGCTTCCATTGTTTGGAGGAAACGGGATTGAAATCATCGAAAAGAGTAGCAGCCATTTTGTTTATTGATTATATTATGATTTGGGACAATTAAAATTTTTAATTATTTATTTTTTTCAATCGTGTCACCTTCGAATTCAATGATGTAAATATCTTCACTATCTTTTTTCATATAGTATTTCTCGCGAGCGTATTTTTCTACTTGCTCTGGATTTTTTAATTGCTTGATGTTCTCCTGATCTTTTTTTATTTCCTCTCTGTAATAAGTGGCATTGTCTTCTAAATCTTCAATTTGTTTGTCTAAAATACGATGGCCGAAGTAGGAATAGTTATCCAGAAAAATCATCCAAGTAACAAAAAACAACAAGACCCAGACGTATTTGTTGCTCAAAAATTTAAACCAAGATTTATCTTTGTATGGATTTGTCATTTTTATTTTTTTAGCCCCGCTTTACATTTCAATATTTTAGCAAAGAGTGAAGAGTAAAGCCGGAAATAGCTCCTGTTATTGATAGATTAAAATTACAAATAAATTATAGAATTTTTTGATTTATTACTGCACGCACCACATCTATAGCTACAGTGTTGTACTTGTCGTTAGGAATAATAATGTCAGCAAATGCTTTTGTTGGTTCTATAAATTGTTCATGCATAGGTTTTAATGTGGTTTGGTAGCGGTTTATAACTTCGTGCATATCACGGCCACGTTCCGCAATGTCACGCTTCATACGGCGGATTAATCGCTCGTCAGAATCAGCGTGTACGTATATTTTAACGTCAAATAAATCTCTTAATTCTGGATTTGCCAAAATTAGAATTCCTTCCACAATCATTACTTTTCTAGGATGAGTAAAAACGGTGTCGTCCGTTCTATTATGTGTTACAAAAGAATAAACGGGTTGATTAATGTTGTTTCCTTCCTTTAGTTCTTTAAGATGGGCAACTAATAATTCGAAATCAATAGCACGAGGATGATCAAAATTGATGAGTGCTCTTTCGTCGAAAGACAGCCCACGATTTTCTTTGTAATACGAGTCTTGTGAAATAATGCCTACTTCGGTTTCTGGTAATTCATTCATAATTTGATGAACAACGGTCGTTTTTCCACTTCCTGTCCCACCTGCAATTCCTATAATGAGCATAAAATATGTATTGTTTATTTATCAAAGCAAAAATAGGAATTTAATTGCGAGTGGTTTTTGTTTTTTGAGGAAATATTGCTAATTTAATATATTTATGTGCTGTTATTAATTAACATTTTTTTTTACCTTTAGTTTTCAAAAAAATAAAAACTTTGTATTCACAAATCAATAAAAACATCAGTCGATACGTCACTTTTGAGCCTGAAGAATTAAAAATTTTCAATGCTTTATTAGAGTATAAAACGGTTTCAAAGAAAACGATTATGCTTCATGAGGGGGAGATGTGTAATTTTGAAGCTTTCGTTATCAAAGGCTGCGTCAGGAAATATTATATTGATGCTAATGGTTTTGAAGTCATTCTTCAATTTGCTATCGAAAATGCTTGGGTAAGCGATATTTCTTTTAGTATTTATGAAGACGAACCAAGTCGCGTGTATATAGAAACATTAGAAGATTGTGCCTTTTTTATGTTCAGTCCTGAAACTAAAGAAGAATTATTCGTTAAAGCACCAAAGTTTGAACGTGCCTTTAGGATCTTGATGCAGCGCAGTTTGGCAGTTACGCAAAACCGACTTTTTAATACTATTTCTAAAACCGCTACTGAGAAATACCTTGAATTTCTAGAGCGCTATCCGACACTTCCACAGCGAGTCGCACAACATTATATTGCATCTTATCTAGGGATTTCTGCTGAGTTTTTAAGTAAGATAAGAACCAAAATCGCCAAACACTAAATTCTCGTTATTTTTCATTTCTTGTCCTAGTTCAATGCATAAGGTTGTTTTTTGACGCAACTTTGTATTGTAATATTAAAGAAAACAGATATGGAAAATACAGATAAAATAAAAGATGGAATAATTACTCATTCGGTTTTGCATAAAGCCAATACACGAGGTCATGCCAATCATGGTTGGTTAGAATCATATCACACTTTTAGCTTTTCGAGTTACCACAATCCGGATCGTACTAATTTTGGAGTATTACGAGTTCTGAATGACGACAGGGTAAATGAAGGTATGGGTTTTGGGAAGCATCCCCATGATAATATGGAAATTATTTCTATTCCTCTGGAAGGTGATTTAGAGCACCAGGACAGCATGGGAAACACTACTGTTATTAAAGAAGGGGATATTCAGGTTATGAGTGCCGGTACCGGAATTTTTCATAGCGAATACAATAAGAATAAAGATCAGTCCGTTAAATTTTTGCAGATTTGGATTTATCCAAATAAGAAAAATGTGACCCCTCGATACGATCAAATTACTTTAGACCTGAACGATCGTCATAATAAGTTGCAACAGATTTTATCACCGAATCCGGAGGATGAAGGGGTTTGGATTCATCAAGATGCCTGGTTTCATATTGGGAAATTTGACAATGGATTTTCGACTTCTTACGAACTGAAAAAGCCGGGTAACGGAATTTATGCTTTTGTTTTAAAGGGTGATTTTAACGTAGGTGACATCGCTCTAAATAAGCGTGATGGATTAGGAATTTGGGATACCAGTACAATTACAATCACGGCTAATTCACCCGATGCAGAAATCCTTTTGATGGAAGTGCCAATGAAATTGTAATGCGATAAATTAAAGAATAAAATAACTAATAATAATAAGAACAATAATAATATGTCAACAACTAAATGGGTAATAGACCCAACACACTCAGAAATTGGTTTTAAAGTGAAACACATGATGTTTACTAATGTTTCAGGTAAGTTTCTAAAATTCGATGCTTCGATTGAAGCAGAAGATAATGATTTTGAAAATGCAAAAATTGAATTTACCGGTGCAATTGATTCGATAACTACTGGAAACGCAGATAGAGATACTCATTTATTGAGTCCCGACTTTTTTGATGCTGCCCAGTTTCCAGAAATTAAATTCAACGCTACTTCGTTTATTAAAATTAATGAAGGGGAATATGAATTGGTTGGAGATTTAACGTTACATGGCGTTACAAAGTCGGTAAAATTAGCGGCAGAATATGGAGGATTAATGAAAGATCCATGGGGGAATACCAAAATGGCACTTTCATTAGAAGGAAAAATCAATCGAAAAGATTGGGGATTAAACTGGAATTCTGCTTTGGAAACAGGGGGTGTTTTAGTTAGTGAAGAAGTTCGATTGCATATCGAATTACAGTTTGTTAAACAATAAATTTCAAATAGAAGCAAATTCAATACCTCAAAGGGCCCTTAAATCTTTGAGGTTTGTTTTTACAAAACTGGAACGATGGAAACAGTGAATATATTATACATAGGAAGGCATCTTGAAATATTAGAAACGGTAGTCCGATTACTAAATGCTACTGATAATTGGAATGGAGTAGGTGCGATGAATGATGAGGAAGCTAAGGAGATTTTTCAAAAAAATGATTTTTCTATTGTTTTATTGGGTTGTGGAATTCAGAAAGAAAGTGAAAACGATTTGTGTGTGTTTTTCAAAAACAAAAAACCAAGTATAATAATTGTCCAGCATTATGGTGGTGGGAGTGGATTGCTGCAAAGTGAAATTTTAGTTGCTTTGGAGCGTACTATAAATTGATAAAGAGAGCGAAGTGCTCTCTTTATCAATATAATGCTATTTATTTTTCTTCGCTTTAATCATCATTTCCAACTGATCCCAAAGTTCTTCAGGAATAGCTTCCAGGATATTAAATTGTCCAGCGCCTTTGAGCCATTCACCGCCATCAATAACAACTACTTCACCGTTCACATACGCTGAGAAATCAGAGACTAAATAAGCTGCTAAATTGGCCAATTCCTGATGATCTCCAACACGTTTTAAAGGTACTTTTTTTGCCATATCAAATTTTTCGGATAAATCTCCCGGAAGCAATCTGTCCCAAGCTCCTTTAGTAGGAAATGGTCCTGGAGCAATCGCATTCGAGCGAATGCCATATTTTGCCCATTCTACAGCAAGACTTCTTGTCATCGCCAAAACTCCTGCTTTTGCAGTGGCACTTGGAACTACATAAGCGGAACCAGTCCAGGCATAAGTAGTTACAATATTTAAGATTGTAGATGATTTTTGTTTGGTGTCAATCCAGTGTTTTCCAAAAGCAAGCGTGCAGTTTTTTGTCCCTTTCAAAACAATATCAATTACAGTATCAAAAGCGTTTGCTGATAATCTTTCGGTTGGTGAAATGAAATTTCCAGCAGCATTGTTCAATAAAACATCTACTTTGCCAAAGGCTTTCAGAACTTCGTGCAGCATGTTTTCTACCTCTTCGTAATGACGTACATCACATTGAATTGGAAGACAAGTTCCGCCCGTTTCAGTTTCTAATTCTAAAGCAGTATTTTTTAGTTTTTCCAAGTCTCTCGATGTAATTGCAACCTGAGCACCTAACTCCAGGAAATATTTAGTCATTGCTTTTCCTAAGCCGCTTCCGCCTCCGGTCACAACAATCACTTTTCCTTTTAGAGCATCGTCACGTAACATTTTATCTGTATAACCCATATTTTTATATTTTTTTTATGTAAATATAATAAATTAAATAGTATGCATGCATAATAAATAAAATAAAAGCTTTTAAATAGCACACAATCTTTTAGCAGCTTCTTTCAAAGTTGCATTGTCTTTGGCAAAGCAGAAACGAATTAACTTCAGATCTTTTCCATCAGCATAAAAAGTAGAAATTGGAATGGCAGCGACACCATGTTCAATGATGAGACGCTTGCAAAAGTCAACATCATTTTCATTTGAAATAGCGGCATAGGAAGCAACCTGAAAATAAGTTCCCTCGCAGGGCATGAGTTTGAAACGACTCACTTTTAATAATTGTCGAAAATAATCTCGTTTTTCCTGATATAATTTTCCTATTTCTTCTACTGAAACCAAATCCAAATAGTCACTAATGGCAGCCTGACAAATACTATTTACGCTAAAAACTAAAAACTGATGCACCTTTTTAATTTCCGTCATTAAGTGTAAAGGCGCTACCAGATAACCCACTTTCCATCCCGTTACATGGAACGATTTGCCAAAAGAGGAAATCATCACACAGCGATTTAATAACTTCTTCTGAGTATGCGCTGAAATATGTCTTTCTTCAAAAGTAATGTATTCGTATACTTCATCTGAAAGGAGTAAGATGTCAGGATGTTTTTCTAAAAGTGTTTCCAATGCTTTAAAATCGAATTTATTCAAGATTTTCCCCGTCGGATTGTGGGGATTGTTGATAATAATTATTTTCGTTTTTGAAGTACATGCCTTTTCGATCATTTCCCAGTTCGGAGTATAATCATCGTTTAGTGCTACCCGAACCGGGAAAGCATTACAAAGTAAAACCGGAGCCTCATAGCAATCATAACTTGGATCTAATATTACTACTTCATCATTAGCTTTTACCAAAGCCAGTATAGTAGTGAAAATTGCCTGAGTTGCGCCAGCAGTTATCAGTATTTCTGTTTCAGGCTGAACGATTCTGCCGTATGAGTTATTGATAAGTGTCGCGATTTTTGATAATAGTGGCGGGTATCCCGACATCGGAAAGTATTGATGTATATTTTCTTTGGCAAGTTTGGCTACGATATCAGTTAATCTTTCATTAACAGGAAAATTTGGGAAACCTTGTGATAGATTGATTGCGTTATGTTCATTTGCCATTTTAGACATTACAGTAAAGATACTCGTGCTGATATTTGGTAGTTTACTCATAAAATGATTTTAATTTATTATGTTATAAAAGTACTGGTTTAATCACAATTTTGATTGAACTATTAGTATCAACTAAAAATACTTGCTTACGCTGTAAAACTTCAAGATAAATAGTTGGATTTGTTTCAAAAAAAAAGCTACCCGAACGATAGCTTTTACTTTATAGTTATTTGGAATTAGATTCCTTTTACAATATCTCCATTTGCATTGACAACTAATTTTTTAGTTTCTTTATCTTTTTTTATTCTGAGATTATATTCTTTTTTAACTATATCACCTTCTTTTTGAGAATATAAAAATTTGTCATTTACAATTTTCCATCCAGGGAAAGCTTTGTAAACAGAATAAATTACACTACTGGGAAGTCTTACATTTTCATAGTTTTCTACAACACTTGTTAATTTTCCATTTTCATTATAAGTAGCAGATAAAGAGCCTTTGTCAGTCTTCATAACCACTAAATAGGTCTCATATCCTTCGTAATCTTTCCCCAAATCATAAGCTATAAACTCTTCTTCCAGAGCTCTTACATCTTTATCTGGATTTCTATCTGGTAAATATACAGAAAAGTCTTTTCCGGCACTTTTAATTACAACTCCTGGTAATTCTTCTATTCTTATATTTCCATCTGTGGAGCTATTCTCTTTTTCTTGAGAATAAGACGCAGTGATTATGCTTAGAAATAACAGAACAATAATAAAACGTTTCATGACATTAAGGTTTTTAAATTATAATCAAGTCAGGCTACTATTATGATTAAAATATATATGTCAAGGTTATAATTGTATGACCCTTTTTGTTTTTTTTAGATTTTTAAAATCATAATAGTTTAAAAACATTAGCGGTTTTGCTTTTTTGAATTTTAAATCAAAAAACGATATTGGGCACTAGTAAAATTAGTGTTTTTTTTAAAGTGAGAGGGTTAATTTTTTCTGTAAATAACGTTAATATCAGAGGAGGATTTGTCATGATTTTTAGCAAGAAAATCCTCTTGTGCACTATGAAATAAAGAGGAATTGTCGTTTTTATTTCCAATAAGGAATAAACTTTCGGCACGTGCTATTTTTGCTATTTATGCAGTGTAGCTGTTTTGTAACGTCTGATTCTGGTATGTTGATTTTTTAGAGCAACGCTTTGGCATGACTTTAAATTCTAAAATCTGGGGGGTCTACATTTTATGAATTATAAAAATAGTAGGACGATTGTGTAAATCCACTTGTGTTTTTTTCCAATCAGAGGCTCGCATAGTTTTGATATATTCTGTTGGCAAAGTAATATCCGTTGCAATACAAAGATAGGTTGCAGGGTTTAAGGCTTGTAAAATATCCTCCAACATTTTATTGTTTCTGTAAGGAGTTTCTATAAAGATTTGGGATTGGTTTTTGTCTTGAGAAAGTTTTTCCAGCGTTTTAAGAGCCATTTTCTTTTCTCCTTTTTCTATTGGTAGATACCCATTAAATGTAAAACTTTGTCCGTTCATTCCAGAAGCCATCATCGCCAAAAGAATAGAAGAAGGGCCTACAAGTGGAACAACTTGTATTCCTTTTTCATGTGCCAGTTTTACAATTACTGCGCCAGGATCAGCAACGCCAGGACAACCAGCTTCACTCATTAATCCTACATTTTTCCCTTCTAATAAAGGTCTGATGAAATCCAGATGCTCTTTAGTCTCGGTATGTTTGTTTAAAACAAAAAGTTTGAGCTCCGATTGTTTCTTTTCGGGACTAACTCCTTTGATAGATTTTCGGGCTGTTTTTTCGTTTTCAACAATATAATAATCAATAAAATCAATACTTCTTTTTATGGTTTGTGGCAAGACATCCATAGGATTACTATCTCCCAATGTAGTTGGTATTAAATAGAGTTTTCCTAAAAGAGGGATTGATTTCATCAGTTTGGTTTTATGTTTTTAAAGTAAATTGTTTGTTAAATTTTTTTGGAACCGGAATTACTTTTTTTAATAGAGAATAAATTCTTCGAAAATTAATTTTTGAAGCCGATAGATTATTGATGTTTGGCTATTAATTTTTTAGCAATAAGCTCACAAACTTCATCAAGCATATTGTAAACTATTTCGAATCCGTTTGGTAAACCAAAAAAAGGATCAGGTACATCTACATTCTCATTTGGGAATAATTCATTCAAAATAAGATGCACTTTTTCTTTTTGATCTTTAGTCTCAGCCAATGCAACAACATTCTCGTAATTAGAATTATCCATTACAAAGATATAATCGTAAGTGTCAAAATCAGATTTGCTGAATTGTCTGCCTTCTTGATTTGAAATGTTTATTTTATTTTTTTTCGCAACAGCAATGGAGCGAACATCTGGTGAATGACCAATATGCCATGGACCTGTTCCTGCTGAATCAACTCTAAATTTATTTTTTGGGAGTTTTGAAGCTAATATACCTTCGGCTAAGGGAGACCGACAAATATTTCCTAAACAAACCATTAAAATTTTTATAGACATGATGCTCTTATAGCGTTAATTTTTTATTGATATCCTCAACAAATTTTTTGAATTGTTTGTCGGTAGCAACTAAATTGTCAACGGTTTTGCATGCATGTAATACTGTAGCGTGATCTCTATCTCCAATTTGTGAACCAATGTTCGCCAAAGATGCTTTTGTGAATTTTTTAGCAAAAAACATAGCTAATTGCCTCGCTTGCACAACATGCCTCTTTCGAGTTTTTGATTGTAGGGTTTCTAAGTCCAATTGGAAATAATCGGAAACAATTTTTTGAATGTAATCGATAGAAATTTCTCGCTTTACATTTTTCACAAATTTTTCAACAACACTTTTAGCCAGTTCTAAAGTGACTTCTTTTTTATTGAAAGAAGATTGTGCAATTAGGGAAATGATTGCTCCTTCTAATTCCCGTACATTTGATTTGATGTTACGAGCAACGTATTCGATTATTTCTTCCGGTATTTCTACACCATCTCTATACAATATGTTTTTGAGGATAGAAATTCTGGTTTCATAATCCGGTTGGTGCAATTCTGCAGACAATCCCCATTTGAAACGAGATAGTAAACGTTGTTCAATGTCTTGCATGTCAACGGGTGCCTTGTCAGATGTCAAGATTACCTGTTTGCCATTTTGATGCAAATAATTGAATATATGGAAAAAGACATCCTGAGTTCCTGATTTTCCAGAAAGGAATTGAACATCATCAATAATTAAAACATCAATTAATTGGTAGAAGTGGATGAAATCATTTCGGTTATTTTTCTTTACCGAATCAATATATTGCTGCGTGAAAATCTCAGCAGAGATATACAAAACGGTTTTTTCTGGATATTTGTCTTTTATTTCCACACCAATAGCATGTGCTAAGTGGGTTTTTCCAAGACCAACTCCTCCAAAAATTAATAATGGATTAAATGAAGTTCCTCCTGGTTTATTGGCAACAGCCATACCAGCAGAACGAGCTAATCTATTAGAGTCTCCTTCAAGAAAATTATCAAAACTGTAATTTGCATTAAGTTGTGATTCAATTTTTAAATTGCGAATTCCTGGAATTACAAATGGATTCTTTAATTCCGGATTTAGATTTTTAAATGGAGCATCAACTTCTTGGGGCTTCATAGGTACTCTATTAGCACTTGGCAATTGTTCCGTAAACGGTTGTTTGTTGCCATAAGTGTTTTCCATTCTGATTTTATAGAGTAACTTTGCATTTTTTCCGAGTTCTTTGGTAAGAGCCACTTTTAATAATTTTACATAGTGTTCTTCTAACCATTCGTAGAAAAATTTACTTGGAACTTGAATATATAATGCGTTATCGGTAAGTTCAACTGATTTGATTGGTTCGAACCAAGTTTTGTAAGCTTGATCCTGAATGTTGTCTTTTATAAAAGACAAACAGTTTTCCCATACTGATTGAGCAGTTTTGTTCATATATTCTGTTAAATTATTTTTATTCGGTAATTATTATCTTACTAAAAAAAGTGTGAAAATCTATTGTTTTTCGGGGTAACAAATATGTGAACAAATTTCTGTAAAAAAAAATATATTGGGTAATAATTTTACGAATTATTGTTGTAAGGCGCTTTTTAAATTTATAATTTTTAATACATAATTAATGAAAGATCATCAAATTCAAGTTCGTGTACGTTACTCAGAAACGGACCAAATGGGCGTTGTATATCATGGAAATTATATCCCCTATTTTGAGATAGGAAGGGTGGAATGGCTTAGAGACAAAGGGATTTCATATAAAAGCATGGAAGAAAGTGGTATTGGGTTGCCGATTGTTTCGATGAATATAAATTATAAAAAATCGGCTCGGTATGACGAGTTGCTAACCGTTCATACAACTTTTAAATCACAGAGCTCTGTAAAGATTGAATTTGATTGCGCTATTTATAATGAGTCTGATGAGTTATTAACAACTGCCCAATTTATTTTGGTTTTTGTGTCTCTAAAAACAGGTCGTCCAACAGCTCCTCCAGATTATATTTTAGATTTGTTAAAAAGGATAGAATAAATTATAAAAACAGTAATTTCAAGCAGAAATTAGAGTCGTTTTATATCGATTTCAAACATCAGATTAAAAATGTCGAATACCATTTCGGCATTTTTTTTTCTGGTTTTTAGCTCTATTTTGCCAATTGGAAGTCCTGAATCTTCGCTTATTTCCATTTCTTGGGTTACAATTTCTAACCTTTTCTCCTTGATTACTCTCATTACTTTATTCATATTTTTATAATCAAATGAGATTGAAAAATGAATATTTATGGTTTTTTCGATTATTCTACAAGTTTCAAGAACCGTTTGTGCAGTAGTTTTATATGCAGATATCAATCCTCCAACGCCTAATTTTACGCCACCAAAAATTCGAACAACCACAATTAATACATTGGTTACAGAAAAAGACTGAATTTGCCCGTAAATAGGGGTGCCTGCAGTGTTGCTGGGTTCGCCATCATCATTGGCTCTATAGGTTACAGTATCGGTGCCGATTTGGTAAGCATAACAGAAATGTCCTGCATTGGGATGTTGTTTTCGTAAAATTTCGATTAGTGGTTTTACTTCGTCTTCCGATTCAATGGGGTAAGCATAACCAAAGAATTTACTGTTTTTTTCTTTGAATAATACTTCTGAAGAAGGAAATTCAATAGTATTGTAAGTGTCTTTAAATTCCAAAAGAATAGTGTTTTCTAAATTATTTTTTTGTCAAATAAATTAACGACATCTTCTTTTCCAACTTGTAAATTCCAGACTTGAAACCCTAATGCGAGTGCCGCATCCGTATTTTCTTTTTTATCATCAATGAATAAAGTGCGTTTTGGAGCCAAGTCATGTTTGTTTGCCAGGTAATTGAAAATTTCCGGATTGGGTTTTCTCATTTCTACCTCAAATGAAAAATATACTTTCTCAAAACATTGATAAAAATCGCTGTAAAATGAAATCCCATTTTTTTGCTCAAAAGTTTCTATGTGGATGGAATCAGTGTTGGACAATAAAAACAGGCGGTATTTTTTGGAAAGCATTTGAAGGAATTCCAATCGGTACAGTGGAAAATCAAGAAGAATCGCATTCCAGGCTGCTAAAATTTCTTTTATAGAAGCATTTGGAACGTGTTTTTGAATACCAAGAAGGAATTTTTCACGCGAGATCTGACCTGTTTCAAACTGAATATTTAAATAATCTAAGTCTTCATTCCACTCGGATAAGCCTAGTTTTTCTAAGGCATCCATAGTAGCTTGTTTATCTAAATTGATAAAGATATCCCCAAAATCAAAAATGATAGCGTTAATCATGGTTTCTAGAAATTATAAGTTCATCATTTCCAATCGAATATTTTTCGAACGGATTTTTATCTAATATTGGGGCTTTTGTACCTGCAGTAAATTGAACGTTTCCAATAAAGATTCTCGCTTCATCCCAGAGATTGGTATCAATAAAAGTCTGTATGGTTTGTCTTCCGCCTTCAATAATTACGGATTGAATTTGATGTTGATATAGCGCTTTTATTATTTGTTTTGCTATGTTTTGTTCAAAATCAATTACTTCAAAGATAGTGTTTTCTTTTTCAATTTTTGTTTTCGATTTTGAAAATAGGATAGTTTTAATCTGATTGTCAAATATGTGACTGTCTTCGGGAATACGATTGTTTTGGTCTATAATCAAACGAATTGGATTGTTTCCATGCCAATCTCGTGCATTTAGCTGTGGATTGTCATCAATAACGGTTTGCGTACCTACCAGAATTGCTTGTTCTTCGGTTCGCCATTTGTGTACTAACTGTCTTGAATAAACAGTTGTAATCCAAACCGGTTTTTTTTTAGTATCGCTCTGTTTCGAAATTTCGGGATAACGAAGAATCTTTTCAGGGGCAATAAATCCATCTTGACTTTCGGCCCATTTTAAAATGATGTAGGGTCTTTTCTTTTCGTGGAAAGTAAAAAAGCGTTTATTCAATTCATGACATTCTGCTTCCAGAACACCAACAGTGACCTGTATTCCGGCCTCAATAAGTTTTTTGATTCCGTTTCCTGCGACCTTTATATTTGGATCGACAGTGCCAATAACCACATTTGGAATTTTATTTTGGATTATCAAATCGCAGCAAGGAGGTGTTTTTCCAAAATGACTGCAAGGTTCCAAACTCACGTAAATAGTTGCTTTTTTTAAAAGAGATTTGTCTTTTACGGAATTTACAGCGTTTACTTCGGCATGTGGCTCTCCAGCTTTTTTATGCCAGCCTTCACCAATGATTTTGTCCGCGTAAACAATTACGCTGCCGACTAAAGGATTAGGATAGGTTGTGCCTAAGCCATTTTTGGCTAATTCGATGCAACGTTTGATATATTTTTCATGTCTTTTCACAACACAAAAGTAGTTATTTTTGAGTTTAGCCCGAATCTTCGGGATTATTTTGGATCTTTCAAAATTAGTACTAAACAATTTCTACTTTTGTATCTAACATCAGAATAGAATAAAAATGGAAAGTTTCAATATTAGAAAAATAAAAAAAGAAGATAATCAAGCGGTTGCGCAATTGATACGTGCCGTATTTGATGAGTTGAACATTCCCAAAATAGGAACTGCTTACGAAGATCCTTATTTAGATTTAATGTTTGAAGAGTATAATAAACCCAAATCTGTTTATTACGTTGTTGAAAAAAACGGAAAAATTATCGGTTCAGCTGGAATAGCTCCGCTTGAAAATGAAACGGAAATTATTTGTGAGTTGCAAAAAATGTATTTTCTTCCGGAAACTCGTGGCTTAGGAATTGGCAGCCAAATGATGTCAATATGTTTGCAAAGCGCAAAAGATTTTGGTTTCAAAAAATGTTATCTTGAAACCATGCCGTTTATGCATGATGCCCAAAAATTATACAAGAAAGTAGGGTTTGAATATATCTGTTCCCCAATGGGAAGTACCGGTCATACTAGTTGTCCCGTTTGGATGTTGAAAGATTTGTAAGTTATAAATTAACGGTATTAATTCAGATAACCCAGATACTATTAAAATGAAAATAAAAGAATACAGAGCCCAATTTATTGAGGAACTCACTCCGATTTATGATGTGGAAGAAGCCGAGAGCTTTTTCTATTTGATTTTAGAAGAAAAGAATCAGCTCAAAAGAATTGATTTGGCATTGCATCCTGATTTGGTTTTTTCGCAAGAGGAAATGACAATTTGGAATTCTATTTTGGAACCATTAAAAATGGAAATTCCAATACAATACTTATTAGGGAAAACCAGTTTTTATGGATTGGATTTTGAAGTCAATGAAAATGTTTTGATTCCAAGACCGGAAACTGAAGAATTAGTTGAATGGATTATTAAAGCTACTTCAAAAAGCGAAAAATCGCATGCTTTGAAAATTTTGGACATAGGAACAGGAAGTGGCTGTATTGCTATATCATTGGCTAGAAATATTCCTAATGCAAAGGTTTTTGCAATAGATGTCTCTGAAAAAGCTTTGACTACAGCCAGAAAAAATGCTGAAATCAATAGTGTAAAAGTTACTTTTATAAAGAAAAATATTCTTGAAGCTGAGGATTTAGAGCAGCAATTTGATATCATTGTTTCTAATCCTCCTTATATTCGAAATTTAGAAAAAGTTGAAATAAAGAAAAATGTTTTAGATCACGAACCTCATTTGGCTCTTTTTGTAGAAGATAATGATGCGTTAATTTTTTATAAAAAAATTGCTGATTTAGCTCAAAAAAACCTTTTGCCAAACGGACAATTGTATTTTGAAATAAACCAGTATTTAGGGAAAGAAATGATTGCTTTGCTGGAAAAAATGAATTTTAAAAACATTGAACTACGCAAAGATATTTACGGGAATGACAGGATGACAAAGGCAGATATGAAATAAGAGATTGCTTTAAGAATGACAAACATTTTTTGTAAAACTTAGATTAAAAGTCTCCTGAGGAATCAAGACGTTTTTTTTAGTGAGCTGCAAACTAAGTTACTCGTATCGTAACGCTTCAATCGGGTCAAGCATAGCTGCTTTTATAGCTGGATATAAGCCAGAAACAATTGCTACGATAAAACTTGTTATGAAAGCTGCCATAATAGCACCCCAAGGAATTACAAATACAAAATCCATTGCTGTGGCTAAAGCAAAACCGATTGAGATTCCCAAGATAATTCCAACTAAACCGCCTAATTGTCCAATAAGTAATGTTTCAATGAAAAACTGAAAAGCAATCGTAGTTTTTTTTGCTCCCAAAGCTTTTCTAACCCCAATTTCTCTGGTACGTTCCGTTACTGAAACAATCATGATATTCATCAAGGCGATTGAAGAACCAAGAACAGTAATAATGCCAATAAGCCATGATGCAAGCCCTAGGTATTTTGTAATTCCTAAGATTCTATTAATAAGATCATCACTTCGAACAATGCCGAAATTGCTGTCTTTCACAGGACTTAATTTACGAACTCTGCGCATAGTACTTGTTGCGTTATCAATGGCTTGATCCAGTAGTTCTTTTTTTGATACCATGACACTCATAGTGTAATTGATATTAGGCGCCGTAAACAGAGAACGAGCCACTTGAATTGGAATTAAAACTCTTAGATCCTGGCTGTTTCCAAAGGTAGATCCCTTTTCTTTTAACACTCCGATAACTTTAAATTTAGCACCGCGGATAGAAATTATTTTATCAATAGGATTCACATCTTTTAGTAATCCTTTTTCAAAATCAGATCCCACAACGCAGACATAGGAGTTGTTGTCAATATCAAATCCGGTAAAATTTCGTCCCAAACTGGTTTCTAAACCTGAATTAGTTATAAAATGCTGGTCAACGCCTAAGATGCTGATTTCAGGATCGGTTTCTGTGGCTTCATATTTAACTTCGGCAGTAGAAGTTGCGGTAAAAGAAAGTGAGGTTTCAGTAAAAGGATAGTTAAATTTGTTTTGGAAAGCAATAGCTTCAGGATAGGAAATGATTGGATTTATAATTTCTCGTTCCTGACCGCCACGGTTTCGCACTTCATTTTCATATTGATTAATGTTAAAAGTATTAGCTCCCATTGAAGCGAAATCAGATGAAATTGTGTTTTCTAAAGCAGAAACAACGGTTAGGATCCCAACTAAAGCAGTGATGCCTATTGCAATAATCAGCACTGTAAGTATGGTTCGCAGCAATTGTGTTCTAATAGAACCAAAGGCAATTCTAATATTTTCTTTGAATAATTTTAGCATAATACGAGTTTGACACGAAAATACAATTTTTGTTACAATTTTTCTTTTTTAATGTTGCCAGTGTTTATTTTTTAAAAAAGTAATAAGACAACATTTATTGCGGTTGTTTTAAATTAAATCGTATGAGAATCCATTTCCAGCTTTTTGCTGCAATATGGCAATGTTTTTTTTCTTTTTCTTTTTTCAGGTATGAAAATAATATTATTTTTCACTTCCATAGTATCAATTTAATCAGGGA
Source organism: Flavobacterium rhamnosi (assembly GCF_048286515.1). NCBI lineage: Bacteria > Pseudomonadati > Bacteroidota > Flavobacteriia > Flavobacteriales > Flavobacteriaceae > Flavobacterium > Flavobacterium rhamnosi. The sequence goes on from NZ_JBLVPS010000007.1 coordinate 160,493, forward strand.
TAGTCCTCCCCGCAATAAAATGCGAAAATATGTAAACAGATTTATTTTAAAAATAAGATATTTGCAAAGAATTACAATTTAGAATTTCGCTCTGCGATTTTGCATTAGTTGATTGTACTATTTAAAATGCGTAATTCATAATTCATAATTCGTAAAGCAATAATGGCATCAAAACCGAGCATTCCAAAAGGGACTAGAGATTTTTCACCAACTGAGGTGGCAAAACGTCAATATATCATTCAGATTGTAAAAAGTAATTTCGAGAAATTTGGTTTTCAGCCTATAGAAACCCCTTCATTCGAAAATTCCGAAACTTTAATGGGTAAGTACGGAGAAGAAGGCGATCGATTAATTTTTAAAATATTGAATTCTGGAGATTATTTGGCGAAAGCTAATGCAACTCATTTAGAAAATAAAGACAGTACTAAATTAACATCAAGCATTTCCGAGAAAGCCCTGCGTTATGATTTAACTGTACCGTTTGCTCGGTATGTGGTACAACATCAAAATGAAATTGAGTTCCCATTCAAAAGATACCAAATCCAACCGGTTTGGCGAGCTGACCGACCGCAAAAAGGACGTTTTAGAGAGTTTTTTCAATGTGACGCTGATGTTGTAGGTTCTAAATCGTTGTGGCAAGAAGTAGAATTGGTTCAGTTATACGATACTGTTTTTTCTGCTTTGGGATTAAACGGTGTAACTATAAAAATTAATAACAGAAAAATTTTATCTGGGATAGCGGAAGTCATTGGTGCATCAGATAAATTAATAGATTTCACCGTTGCACTGGACAAGTTAGATAAAATCGGCGAGGACGGAGTAAAAAAAGAAATGATCGAGAAAGGTATCTCTGAGGAAGCTATTCTAAAAGTTAAGCCGTTATTCCGATTTACGGGAACTATTTCAGAGAAAATAGAACAACTTTCGGTTTTGCTTGATCAATCTCAAGAAGGAATGAAAGGAGTGGAAGAGTTGCGTTTTATCTGTAATAATGTTACTGAATTAGGATTGTCAACGGCAGTTTTAGATTTAGATGTAACCTTGGCAAGAGGACTTAATTATTATACTGGAGCTATTTTTGAAGTGGCTCCTCCAAAATCAGTTGCCATGGGATCCATTGGTGGTGGTGGAAGATACGATGATTTGACAGGAATTTTTGGATTGAAAAACATGAGTGGTGTAGGGATTTCTTTTGGATTGGATCGCATTTATTTGGTTGTTGAAGAATTAAATTTATTTCCTGAAACCGTAACGGAAACTTCCAAGGCGTTATTTATTAATTATGGAGACTCTGAAGCTTTTTATGCTATGAAAGCAATAAAAGAATTGAGAAATTTAGGCGTTAAAGTAGAATTGTATCCTGATAATGCGAAGGTGGCCAAACAGTTTCAGCATGCGGATAAACGAGGCATTCCTTTTGCTGTAATTATAGGTGACCAGGAAATGGCATCGAATTCTTTTTCGCTAAAAAATTTAGTTACAGGCGAACAGGTTTCGTTGGATTTTGAAGGTTTAAAAAATGCGCTGTTGTAATTTAATTTTAAAGCATAAAAAAAGCTTCGTTTATTAAACGAAGCTTTTTTTAATATAAGGTAATGGTGAATTAATAATTATTTTGAAGCCCTTGAAGCTAACCTTAAGTTCGTTTTGTTTTTAGAATACCTAAATTTAGGAAAATTACCATCACAAACTTATTCAAACTAAATCGAAATAGTCTTAAAATTATATTAAATTTTTACCAGGTGAAACGAGATTGTATTTTGCTATTACCATTAAAAAATACAATGCATAATCGAAAAAGAATGACAATTTGACATTTTAAAAGAATTGGCAGTACTTTTGCAATCCAAAGAAAAGAATAGAAAAATGAAGTTTAAGAATATTTTTAAAAATATAAGTAATATGACTACTGAAAATACAGAAATCGATCAGGAAATAGATGACCTAACATTAGAAAAAAATGCGAATGGTGAGCAGATTATTATTGAGGAACTAAGTGTTGAAGAGCAATTAACTCAAGACTTGGCTAAAGAGAAAGATAAGTATTTACGATTATTTGCTGAATTTGAAAATTACAAACGAAGAACTTCAAAAGAGCGTATTGAATTGTTTAAAACAGCAAATCAAGAAGTTTTACTTGCAATGCTTCCCGTTTTAGATGATTTTGACAGAGCCGTGGTTGAAATTAGCAAATCAGAAGATGAGTTGCTATTGAAAGGTGTGGAGCTTATTCACGAAAAATTAAAAAGCACATTAGTTTCTAAAGGATTGGAGCAAGTTGACGTTAAAGCTGGCGATGCATTTGATGCTGATTTTGCTGAAGCAATAACTCAGATTCCTGCACCTTCGGACAAAATGAAAGGTAAAATTGTTGATGTTCTTGAAAAAGGATATAAATTGGGAGACAAGATCATTCGTTTTCCAAAAGTTGTTATTGGGCAGTAGTAGATCCGCGATTAATCGCGTCTTTATATCACGCGTAGAGGAACACCGCTGTGTGACTCAACAAAAGAAAAAATAAAAATGAAAAAAGATTTTTACGAAATATTAGGCATTTCAAAAAGTGCTGATGCTGCCGAAATTAAAAAAGGATACAGAAAGCAAGCTATAGCGCATCATCCTGACAAAAATCCTGGAGACAAATCGGCAGAAGAAAAGTTTAAATTAGCAGCCGAGGCATACGAAATACTAAGTGATCCTCAGAAAAAAGCAAAATATGATCAATATGGACATCAAGCATTTGATGGTTCAGGTGGTTTTGGTGGTGGTGGTCACGGCGGGATGAATATGGATGACATTTTCAGTCAGTTTGGTGATATTTTCGGAGGCGGCTTTGGTGGTTTCGGAGGCGGCGGAGGCGGCGGAGTTCGTCGTGCTAAAGGAAGCAACCTTCGTATCAAAGTAAAATTGACATTGGAAGAAATTGCCAATGGTGTAGAGAAAAAAGTAAAAGTAAAACGCAAGGTTCAAGCACCTGGCGTTAGTTATAAAACATGTTCTACCTGTAACGGTCAAGGACAAGTTATGCGGGTTACCAATACAATTTTGGGTAGAATGCAATCTGCCTCAACATGTCCAACTTGTAATGGTTCTGGTCAGATTTTAGATAAAAAACCGGCAAACGCGGATTCACAGGGAATGATTCTTGAAGATGAAACGGTTTCAATAAAAATACCAGCTGGTGTTGTTGACGGAATGCAATTAAAAGTTTCTAATAAAGGAAATGACGCTCCAGGGAATAGTATTCCAGGGGATTTAATTGTAGCTATCGAAGAGATCGAGCATGAATTTTTGAAACGTGAAGGCGAGAATTTGCATTATGATTTATACATCAGTTTTGCAGAAGCTGTTTTGGGTATTTCAAAAGATATCGAAGCCATAAACGGAAAAGTAAGAATTAAACTGGAAGAAGGAATTCAGTCGGGTAAAATCTTGAGGCTTAAAGGAAAAGGAATTCCGAGTTTAAATGGATATGGTAACGGAGATTTACTGGTGCATGTGAATGTTTGGACACCAAAAACGCTGAACAAAGACCAAAAACAGTTTTTTGAAAAAAATCTTACCGATGAGAATTTTATTCCAAATCCTGAAAAATCAGACAAATCATTTTTCGAGAAAGTAAAAGATATGTTTTCATAATAAATAAAGTTTTTAAGTAGCGAAGTAATTTGTTGCATCTTGAAAAATTAGAGCCCATTCTTGTTAAAATAAGGATGGGTTTTTTATATAACAATTCTAAGTATTTCGGTACTAATTATTTACTTTTACACAAATTAAAAAATAAGCATGAGTAACATACTTGAGGTTAATAAAATTGTGAAGCAATACGTTGATTACGTAGCGCTTAATGAAGTTTCATTAACTGTTCCCAAAGGAAGTATCTACGGGCTTTTAGGTCCAAATGGAGCTGGAAAAACATCACTTATCCGAATAATAAATCAAATTACTTTACCTGATAGTGGCGAAATTATTCTGGACGGTGAAAAACTGCAACCCAAACATGTTCAGTACATAGGTTATTTACCCGAAGAAAGAGGGTTGTACAACACAATGAAAGTTGGCGAACAATGCTTGTATTTGGCTCAGATGAAAGGGCTTTCTAAAGCTGAAGCAAAAAAACAACTCGAATATTGGTTTGATAGATTAGAAATACAAGGGTGGTGGAACAAGAAAATACAAGAGCTTTCTAAAGGAATGGCGCAAAAAATTCAGTTTGTAGTATGTGTTTTACACAAACCCAAACTGTTGATTTTTGATGAACCATTTTCTGGTTTTGATCCTGTAAATGCTACTATTATCAAAGATGAAATTCTGGCATTAAGAGAAGAAGGAGCTACTATAATTTTCTCCACACACAGAATGGAAAGCGTTGAGGAATTGTGTGACCATATTGCCCTGATTCATAAATCGAATAAACTCATTGAAGGAAAACTGGAAGATGTAAAAAGACAATTTAAAACCAATAGTTTTGAAGTGGGCATTTTATCAGATAATGTAGAAGGTCTGATGTATGATATTACACAAAAATTCACTGTAGGACCAGCTAATTTTAAATCACTCAACAACGAATTAAAACTGGAGGTTCAGATTGGAAATGCCACACCAAATGAGTTGTTGAATGTACTGACTCAACGTGGACAGGTAACGCACTTTGTAGAAAAAATACCGAGCGTACATGATATTTTTATAAAAACAGTAACACAATAGATTGTTGAAATTCTTAGATTATTGGACTTTTGCAATTTTCTAATCTAATCTAATCGTTTTAAATAATCAACAGCAACAGAATCTAAAAATCTAAGCAGCCTAAAAAATGAGTATCATTTCATTAATCATAAAAAGAGAATTTATAGCTAAAGTGCGCAATAAATCTTTTATTGTTATGACTTTTTTAAGTCCATTACTATTTGTGGGAATAGCAGTGTTTGTGGGTTATCTAAGTTCTATGAAAGCCGATACCAAGCGAATCGCCATTCATGATGAATCGGGTTTGTTTGTCAAAGAATTCACTTCACTAAATAGTAAAACGAGTGAATATAAGTACCTTGATTTATCTTTAATAGATTTGAAATTTCTAAAAGACAGTATTACTAACGAAAGTTATGAAGGATTGATCTACATTCAAAATGAAAGTAATTCGAAAGACTTCGAAAATAAAATACAGTTTATTTCGAACGACAGTCCAAGTATTTCATTCATAGAAAATATTCAAGATATAGTTGCCAGTAAGCTCACTAAAGATAATTTGGAGAAAGCACATCTGGATACATTAGCCATAAAAAATGCCCAGTCAAAAGTAAATATTAGTTTAACAAAGGCATCAGGCGAAGAGAGTGTAAAAGGGCTTAACGAAATCAAAATAGGAATTGGAGGAGCGTTTGGATATCTTATTATGATGTTTATTATCATCTATGGAAACATGGTGATGCGCAGCGTCATCGAAGAAAAAACAAGCCGAATTGTAGAAATCATTATTTCTTCCGTAAAACCATTTCAACTGATGATGGGGAAAATTATAGGAACTGCATTAGCGGGATTGCTACAATTCGTTATTTGGGCAGTTATTGGACTGTCGCTAATGTTTGCTGCTTCTGTATTTTTTGGCGTAAATGTGGGGCCAACGGCTAGAATTTCACCTGAATTGATGCAAGCGGCACAACAAGAAATGACGGGAACTGCGCAAATATATATCAGGGAATTATGGAATTTACCTATTGCAAATATCTTGATTGGATTCGTGATTTATTTCATAGGAGGCTATTTCCTTTACAGTTCATTTTATGCTGCAATTGGAGCTGCAGTAGATAATCAAACGGATTCACAACAATTTCTTTTACCGATCATTATGCCATTGATGTTGAGTGTTTATATAGGTTTTTTTACGGTTATAAATGATCCGCACGGAACAATTGCAGTTGTCTTTTCAATGATTCCACTTACGTCACCAATTGTTATGCTCATGCGTATTCCGTTTGGCGTACCTTTGTGGCAAATTGCAATATCAGTAGCATTATTATTTGCAACGTTCTTTTCCGTAGTTTGGTTTGCAGCAAAAATATATCGAATAGGAATACTTATGTATGGTAAAAAACCAACATGGAATGAAATGTACCGATGGTTAAAATATTAATGGGGAGCTTATTTCAGTATCCGTTAAAATATAATTAATTTATGGAACGATTTCCCGCTTTCTGTTGCAATCTTTTTATTTTTAAAGAAAAAATAAAAATAATTTTCACTTTAATCGGGGCAAAAATATAAAAATATGTCAAAAATACTAATCATAGAAGATGAAGCCGCTATTCGAAGAGTACTTACAAAAATACTCACAGAAGAGAACGACACTTATCAGGTTGAAGAGGCAGAAGATGGTGCTGCTGGTTTTGAAAAAATAAAAAACAACGATTACGATTTGGTTTTGTGTGATATCAAAATGCCAAAAATGGATGGTGTTGAGGTGTTGGAAGCAGTAAAAAAAATAAAACCTGAAATTCCAATGGTTATGATTTCCGGTCACGGCGATATGGAAACAGCTATCAATACGATGCGGTTGGGAGCGTTTGATTATATTTCTAAACCACCAGATTTAAATCGATTGTTAAATACAGTTCGTAACGCTTTAGACAAAAAACAACTTGTAGTTGAGAATAAAATTCTGAAGAAAAAAGTCAGTAAAAACTATGAAATGATCGGTGAAAGTGAAGCGATCAATCACATCAAAGTTATGATTGACAAAGTGGCGCAAACTGAAGCCCGAGTTTTAATAACGGGGCCAAACGGAACCGGAAAAGAGCTTGTGGCACATCAATTGCACGAAAGGAGCGAAAGAGCAAATTTTCCGTTAATTGAGGTGAATTGTGCCGCTATCCCATCTGAGTTGATAGAAAGTGAATTATTCGGTCACGTAAAAGGGGCTTTTACATCTGCAGTGAAGGATCGCGCAGGAAAATTTGAGGCAGCTGATAAGGGAACCATTTTCTTAGATGAAATTGGCGATATGAGTCTTTCAGCGCAAGCCAAAGTATTGCGTGCTTTGCAAGAAAGTATGATTACAAGAGTAGGAGCAGATAAAGACATTAAAGTTGATGTTCGTGTCGTTGCCGCAACCAATAAAGATTTGAAAAAGGAAATTGCCGAAGGTCGTTTCCGCGAGGATTTATACCATCGTTTGGCTGTTATTCTGATAAAAGTTCCGTCGCTGAATGACAGGCGAGATGATATCCCGATGTTGATTTCGCATTTTGCAGATAAGATTGCATCAGAGCAGGGAAATGCTATAAAAAAGTTTTCAAAAGAAGCTATTAATTTATTGCAAGAATACGATTGGACAGGAAATATCCGCGAATTGCGAAATGTAGTGGAACGCTTGATTATCCTGGGTGGAAGCGAAATTTCTGAAAATGATGTAAAATTGTTCGCGAGTAAATAAAACTAATTTAATGATTTGAAAATGGAGTGATTTAAGAGTTTAAATCACTATATTTTTAATCTTTCAATCATAAGAAATGAAACTAAAAAAAATAAACGAAAAGTTGCAACAGGCATTAATTGAAAACGGTTTAACGGAAGCCAATACAATGCAACAAGAAACATTTTCGACTTTAAAAAGTGGTGCCGATTGCATTATTATTGCGGAAAAAGGAAGCGGTAAATCTACTACAATTGTGTTGAATGTAATTCAACAGCTGGTTCGTGAAGGTGAGGAATCGCCTCGTGCTTTGATTATCGTTGAAGACAAAGCTAAAGTATTGGAAATGGAAGAGCTTTTCGAAAAGTTTGGAAACTATACTGATTTGCGCGTGTATGGGGTACATGATAAGGGTGATATGGAATATGATAAAAATTATATTTCAACAGGAATTGATGTGTTGATTGGGACTCCAAACAAGTTAAGCGAGATGTTCACTACAGCAGGTTTTAATGTGAACAGACTAAAAATGTTTATTTTGGATGACGCAGATCCAATTTTGAAATTGCGACATGAAACGAAAATTATGCGTATTTCGAATAGTATAACTAAGACACAACGTATTATTTTCTCAGAGCAACTCACAGAGAGAATCGAAATTCTTGCTGAAAAAATGTTGGTGGAGCCTTTTTTATTCGAAATTGAAGAAGAAGATGATCAGGACGAAGAAGACGAAGATTTTGAAGAAGACGAAGATTTTGAACCTGAAGCCGGAGATGACTTCGAGGAGCAAGAAGGAGATGAAGAAAATGGCAATAAATAATTAAATAAAGAATAAGATGGGATTAATGAAAGTGTTTTCGGGAAGTGAAATTTTAGCTTTGGCGTTACAACAGCGAATTGAAGCGATAGGAGTAGATACCGTTTTAAAAAACAACATACAGTCAGCTCGATTAGGAGGTTTTGGAAATTCAGATTTAGCAGTAGAATTATTTGTTCAGGAAACGGAATTTGCAAAAGTGAATCCGGTTATTGAAGAATTCAGAATGAGTATTTAACGTATTCGAAACAAAAATAGAATGAAATATAAAATGTTAGTTTTGGACATGGATGACACTTTGTTGACCGATGACCATACCATTTCAAACGAGAATAAAGAAATGCTGTCTAAGGCACAGGAATTGGGTATTTATGTTATTTTGGCATCCGGTAGACCGACACCTGCGATGACTTCGTATGCCAAAGAATTGCAATTGGATAATTCGTATATGATATCATATAACGGGGCTGTTATTACCGATTTAAAGGAAGGTAAAGTCATTTTTGAGCAAACCTTGACTCAGGAACAAATCCATGATTTGTACGATTACAGTTTGAAAAGTAAAACACATATTATTACTTACCTTGATGGAAAAATTGTAAGTGAGACGGATTCTGAATACATCGAAATTGAAAAAAACATCACAGGCTTAGAACATAATAAAGTGCTTAGTTTTAAAGATGAGGTTAAGTCCTCAGCTGTAAAGTGCATTTTATTGGAAGAGCCAAGTTATCTAAAGCAAGTAGAGGAAGACTTGAAAATAGCCATGCCACATCTTAGTGTAAGTATGTCAAAACCCTTTTTTCTTGAAGTGGCACAAAATGGAATTGATAAAGGAGCCAGCATAAAAATTTTAGCAGAAAAACTGAATATTCTTCAAAGTGAGATTATAGCTGTTGGGAATGCAGGGAATGATTTGACAATGATAGAATATGCGGGATTAGGAGTTTGGGTAGACAATGTAACTCCAGAATTGAGAGATAAAGGAGATGTTATTGTGGCTTCCAATAATAATCATGGCGTAGCTGAAGTAGTGCGACGATTTATTTTGAACAACAGTTTATAATACTCTAAAGAACCTGTTTTTAATGACAGACAATTAGATTAGAAATTAAAAAATGAAGAAGGAGTTATAAAATAACTCCTTCTTGTAGTTTTTGGTTTAAATGATTTTATTCATTTTTAGATTTGTAAGTTACTTTGCTAATGTCAACAGTAATTTCCTTTAATCTTTTTGCAACATTTTCTGGCATTTCTTTTTGAAATTGTCCACCTAAAACTCCTGATAAGAATTTTTCGGTTTCAGCATACATTGCCATTCTGTTTATCGGTTTTGCAAATCCATGACCCTCATCATCGGCTAAAAGATAAGAAACTTGTTTTCCTTTGTCTCTCAAAGCAATAGCAATCTGATCTGCTTCTGCTTTTTTAACTCTTGGGTCGTTGGCGCCCTGAATAATTAGTAATGGTTTTACGATTTTATCGGCGCTAAATAAGGGGCTTGCTTCATGCATTCTTTTTTTGCCCTCTTCCGTATTTGGATCACCAACCATTCCGTATAAAAATGCTCTGGCAGGCTCCCAATAAGCAGGTATTGACTCTAATAATGTGAAAATATTGCTTGGTCCAACAATATCAACACCGCATGCATATAAATCTGGTGTAAAAGCGAGACCAGCCAAAGTAGCATAACCTCCGTAACTTCCGCCCATAATAGCCACCTTGTCTTTATTTGCAATGCCTTTAGAAATTAAATACTTAACGCCCCAGGTAATATCATCCTGCATCAGTTTTCCCCACTGCAAATCACCCGCATTTAAAAATTCTTTTCCATAACCGCCACTAGCTCTAAAGTTAGGTTGTAGAACAGCATATCCCCGATTAGCTAAAAATTGTGCTTCGGCATCATAACCCCAAGTATCTCGCGGTCCTTTTGGACCACCATGAACTAAAATTACTGTTGGTAAATTCAGATTTTGTTTTCCAACAGGTAAAGTCAAATATCCTGTAATTTCTAAACCATCGCTACTTTTATAACGAATAGATTTCATTGGAGCTAAATATTGTTCGACCTTTTTTAAAGCAGGTCTTGGTACATATTGTGATAGTAATTCTTTGGTCTCTGAGTTAAAAAAATAAACTTCAGGCGCATATTTATCTCCCCAAACTGCTATCAAAAATTTCTTTTCATCTGTAGTTTTACTTTGAAAATCTACTTCTCTACCTGGAAATTTTAATTGTAGGAATTTGTAATTTTCTTCCCATTTTTTATCTTTCCATGTATAAATGGTTTTATCATCTGTATAGGATGTAGAAATTAATTTTCGGGTTACCTCACTAACTTTTAGACTACCGAAATCGACTCTGTTTTTTGGATCACTTTCTATTTTAGTCATTTTTTGAGTGTCTAAATCCATTAAAAAGAGTGTTGAAAGATTTAAGTCCCCTTTGTTGGTTACAAAATAGGCTTGTTTGTTGTCCGGTGTCCAACTGGTAATATAAGCTTGTTCCGTTACCGATGTTTCGTAAATCTGAGTCAGTTTGTCTCCTTCTTTTTTAAATATTGCAGTAGTTCCTTTGTTATCGGTTTTAGATAATACTCTTAAATTTTCATCCCAGTCAAAGTCATATGCTGTGACTCTATCTTTGTTTTCGTATATTTGAGTAAGTTCGCCTGTAGATATTTTAAGTTGGTATAAATCGTGCCAGGCCTTATCCCTGTCATTTAAAGAAATCATCATCAAATCTGGATTTTTCTTACTAACCAAGTTTATTTGTGCTGTAACTTCTTTTAAGGGAGTTAGGTTTCTAGAAACTGGAACCTTGTTTGCTTCTGTTGCTGACATTGGGTCAACGGCAAAGACATTAATATTTTCATCCCCATTTTCATCTTTTACGTACAAGATATATTTGCCGTCGTTTGACCAGAAATAGCCATACATTGGACGTTTACTATTAGTAAGAGGACGTGCTTTTTCAAAAGGCTCGTCAAATTTTTTAACCCAGATATTCATAATTCCTTCATATACTTTCATGAAAGAAATCCATTTTCCATCCGGGCTCAATTTTCCGCCGGAAATTTCGGGATTACCAAAAAATAATTCCCTGTCTAAAATGGGAACTGTAGTTTGATTTGTTTCAGTTTGAGCCATCATACTACTAATACTGATGAAGAATACAAATAGGCATAAGGTTTGTTTTTTCATAAAATAAAGTTTTAAATTGTTTAGAGCTTAGTTAATATTGAAAAATGGGTACAAAAATTTATCTTTTTATTTCTAGGGTTTTCTTTGTAAATTTGCAAACTATACTTGTATTAATGTAAATATAACAAGAAAATACGTAAGTAGTTGATTATCATTATGGGAAATAAAAAAAAAGTTGCTTTTTATACGCTTGGTTGCAAACTGAATTTTTCAGAAACTTCTACTATTGCTCGTAATCTTCAAGATGAGGGTTTTGATCGGGTAGATTTTGAGGAAGTAGCTGATATGTATGTGATTAATACGTGTTCAGTTACTGAAAATGCAGATAAACAGTTCAAGCAAGTCGTGCGAAAAGCAATGAAGTTGAATGATAAAGCATTTGTTGCGGCGGTGGGTTGCTATGCGCAATTGAAACCGGAAGAATTAGCGGCAGTTGATGGTGTGGATTTAGTTCTTGGTGCAACTGAAAAATTTAAATTGGCTGACTATATTAATGATTTGTCTAAAAATGATTTTGGGGAAGTGCATTCTTGTGAAATTGCGGAAGCCGATTTTTATGTAGGTAGTTACTCGATCGGGGACAGAACCCGCGCTTTCTTGAAAGTACAAGATGGCTGTGATTACAAATGTACGTATTGCACGATTCCGTTGGCAAGAGGAATTTCGAGAAGTGATGAACTCGAAAATGTGCTAAGAAATGCATCTGAAATTTCAAAACAAAATATTAAGGAAATTGTTCTTACCGGAGTAAATATTGGAGATTACGGAAAAGGAGAATTCGGAAATAAAAAACACGAACATACATTTTTAGAATTAGTTCAGGAATTAGATAAAGTGGAAGGAATCGAAAGACTTCGAATTTCATCTATCGAACCTAATTTATTAAAAAATGAAACAATAGAATTTGTTTCAAAAAGTAGAACTTTTGTACCGCATTTTCATATTCCGTTGCAATCCGGAAGTAATGCTATTTTAAAGTTGATGAAGCGTCGTTACCAACGTGAAGTATATACTGAACGAGTGAATAAGATTCGGGAAGTTATGCCACACGCCTGTATTGGTGTAGATGTGATTGTGGGTTTTCCTGGTGAAACAGATGAACATTTTTTAGAAACCTATCATTTTTTAAATGATATGGATATTTCTTATTTACATGTTTTTACATATTCGGAACGAGATAATACGGAAGCTGCAGAAATGGGTGGCGTGGTTGCTGCTAATGTGCGTGCGAAACGCAGCAAGATGTTACGCGCTTTATCGGTTAAAAAACGTCGTGCTTTTTACGAAAGTCAATTGGGAGCTAATAGGACTGTTTTGTTTGAAAGTGAAAATAAAGAAGGATATATTCACGGTTTTACCGAAAACTATGTAAAAGTAAAAACGCCGTGGAATCCAGAATTGGTAAATACCTTACGTGAAATCAATTTGACTAAAATTGATGAAGACGGAAGTGTACGAATGGATTTTGTAAATGTTTTAGTTTAAGATCAAGACGAATTTCTACAAATAACAAAACCCCTTTTTTCAAGGGGTTTTGTTATTTTAACAGCAACAGTTTACAGTTTAAGGATTCGTAGACCAAATACTGCTGTTTTTGATAAAAACGCGTTGGTTTAATTTAAGTTGCGCGATGATTAATTCAGCCATGTCTTCAGATTGCATGACTTTATCAGGATTTCCATCAGTAAGTTTCAGTTCTTTGGCCATATCTGTAGCAACGGTGCTTGGTGTTAATGCAGTTACACGAATGTTATGTTTACGAACTTCCTGCATCAACGATTCTGTTAATCCTAGAACGGCAAATTTTGAGGCGCTATAGGCACTCGTTAAAGCATTTCCGCTAAGTCCTGCTGTCGAGGAAATGTTAATGATGTCACCTGCCTGTCTTTCAATCATATTTGGCAAAACAGCACGTGTTACATAGTAAGTTCCCATTAAATTCACCTGAATAATGCGTTCCCAGGCAGCCGGTTCCAGTTCTAAAAATTTCCCAAAAGCGGCAATTCCTGCATTGTTGATTAAAATATCAATGGTTTTAAATTCGGCTAAAGCTTTTTCAATGGCAGTATTTACAGAATTGATATCTGCAACGTCAGCGGATAATGCTACTGATTTTACTCCCAAAGCGTTTACTTCTTTGGCTACTTCATCTAGATCCGATTGTGTTCGGGCAAGCAGAATTACATTTACGCCTTCTTTTGCCAAAGCAATCGCTACGGCTTTTCCAATTCCTTTTCCAGCACCCGTAATTAGGGCATTTTTATTTTTTAAGTCGGTCATTTATTTTTATCTAATGTTAATTTGTAAATATCGGTTTCTAAAATTTCAGTATCCTTATCTTCACATAGTAAGAACTGTATTTTTTCATTGGAGTTTTCAAATAAAGTCAATCCTTCAAATTTATGGCTATCACTGATTTTTTGCGTAAAATTAATTTTCATGGTTTTTAAGTTGATACTGCCAATAAGACTTCCTAAAACTTCGCCATCATCATACGTAGATTCGGTGTCTTCGGCAGTTGCCAAAAAATAAATAGTATTATCGACTAAAACAGCATCGGTAAAACTACTGCGAACTCCTTTTATTTTAGGGAGTTTGTATTCGTTTGAAAGAATATTGAATTCGTTGGTCAGGTTTTTTCCTTCGATTGTGAAAAGGATATTCTTATTGGAACTTCCGTTTCCCCGATTGAATAAAAACCAGCTTTCGCCATTGTAAATAGCACCTTCGATGTTGAAATCTTGCGGTTTTAATTTCCCAAAATTTTGCATAACTGAATACAAGTCCACGAGATCAGTTGTGGCGATCATTTTTTTGTCTTTGGAGTTGATTTGTACCATTTTGGTTCTTTTTTCGGTAGAACCGGAACCAAAAACATAAATATTGTCACCAAAATGGGTTATGGCTTCAAAATCCGGTTTTTCTTTTTTAAGAATGTTTTCTGTTGCATTTTCTAGTAACGGATGCCGTTTTAAATCGCTGGAATCAATTTGGTATTCGTAAAGGAAACCACTGTTGTCTCCAATGATTAAAAGGGAATTGTCTTTGTAAATAAGTCCTGAAGCAGAACCAATTCCAATGATTTGAAATAATAAATCGAGTTTGAATTTTTCCATTGTATTTATTTTAAAAAACGAGCATTTAGTTCCCGATTGAAACGCTATCCTTTTCCATTTTCCTTTAAAAAAAGGAAAGATATAAGTGTACAGCAGGAAAACACTCCTTCCTTAAACTCCGTTCTGTATGGTATCGGGAGCAAACCTTTTTTTTGCTATATTTGAGTTTACAAAGATAAATTATTTCTTATGAAGTCTATAGATCCCAACGATTTTAAAGTAATTGGTAAAGTTGAATTGTCTAAAATCCCTACTAATTTGTTCAATGAATCCAGTGAGGATGATAAAGAAGAGAAGTTAGATAAGGTGCAGGCGAAATTGAGTGAGTTACAGGATGTGATGTATGCACATAATCGATATGGTGTTTTGATTTGTTTGCAAGGGATGGACACGTCGGGGAAGGATAGTTTGATTCGCGAGGTCTTTGAGGAATTTAATCCCCGTGGCGTTGAGGTGCATAGTTTTAAAACGCCCAATTCAACGGAATTAGAGCACGATTATTTATGGAGGCATTATTTGGCTTTGCCTGAGAAGGGAAAGTTTGCGGTTTTTAATCGGACGCATTATGAGAATGTTTTGGTTACTCGCGTGCATCCAGAATATATTTTGAATGAAAATTTGCCGGGAATTGAA
This sequence comes from Flavobacterium rhamnosi, assembly GCF_048286515.1. NCBI lineage: Bacteria > Pseudomonadati > Bacteroidota > Flavobacteriia > Flavobacteriales > Flavobacteriaceae > Flavobacterium > Flavobacterium rhamnosi. Next base: position 175,676 of record NZ_JBLVPS010000007.1, read on the forward strand.
AAGGTGGAAGATATTACGCCCCAGTTTTGGGAGGACCGATTGGAGCAAATCAACAATTTTGAAAAACACATCTCACAAAATGGTACGATTGTTTTGAAATTTTACTTTCATTTGAGTAAGGAGGAGCAACGTAAACGCTTGTTGAGACGATTGGAAGAAGTGGAACATCATTGGAAATTTTCACCCGGTGATTTGAAAGAGCGCGAACATTGGGACGAATACATGCACTATTATGAAGAGGCGATTAATAAAACAGCCACTAAAAATGCGCCTTGGTATGTCATTCCTGCTGATGATAAGGAAATGGCTCGTTATATTGTAGCTAAAATTATCTGGGAAGAAATGCAAAAATATACCGATATAAAAGAACCAAAATTAGATGAAAAAGTAAAAGCTAATTTTGAGATGTATAAGGATATGTTGAAGAAAGAACAGTAATTTAAATGTTTTTATCAGGAAAATTATTGGAAGTTTATCATTGTGTTACGGTACTGTTAGTATGTAAATTTAGTGTTTCTATTGTTTTTATAGTTCGGCAACTCTTGGCTATTTATTAATATTCTATTCATTGAAAGTTTAAATTCAGCGTATTTCTTTGCTGAAAATTTTAAACAATCAACCAAATGAAAAGAATTATTTTTCCAGTGTTATTTTTAGCTTCATTAATCTCCTGTGAGAACGATGTTAAATCTTCTAATGAAACGACAAGTGTTGTTTTAGCGAATCAATCAGCTACCCCTGTATTATTGAAAAAGCAGACGGGTTTTGAGAACTTAGAGCTTTTTTCTTTGATTGCCTCAGATGATGTTTTAGCCGGAAGCCCAAATTTTGTTTTTGGCGGTTCAGCGGATGGATCTGGTTTGTTGAAAAATGCAGATGAGACTTTTACTTTTTTGGTGAACCACGAAGACAATTTTGCTGTCTCAAGAGTGACTTTTGACAAAACATTCAAGCCTACAAAAGGAGAATATTTATTGAATTCTAATGGAGGAACTTGGAGATTATGTGGTGCATCGATGGCTACAGTTGCTGAGAATGGTTTTGGACCATTGTATTTGACTTGTGGTGAATCTGGAGAAGAATCACGCACACATGCTATTAATCCTTTTGGTGATGTTGGTTCTGCGTCTGTTTCTAAAGAATTACCGGGTTTAGGAAGACTAAGTGCTGAAAACGCATTGCCGTTGAAAACAGCTGCTTTTTCAGGGAAAACGGTGGTTGTAATTGGGGATGATGATTCAGGGACAAATGGAGGGCAGGTATTTATGTATGTTTCAAACACTGTTGGTGATTTAGCGAACGGTTCTTTATATATGATGAAAAGAACAGATAACAATCAGAGAGAAAAAGATATGGTAACCAATCAAACGTACGGTATTTCTTTTGTGAAAATTGAGAACCACACTACAATGACCGGAGCCGCTATAAATGCATCTGTGAATACATTGAAAGGAATCAAATTTGGAAGAGTAGAGGATTTGGATTATAAAAAAGGAACTGATGCCGGAGCAAGAGAAATTTATTTTAACGTTACAGGTCAGAATACTACGGGAGCAAATGCTGATGCTTCAAGAACGAAATATGGTAGAGTTTACAAATTGAACTTAGATGCAAATAATCCTTTGGCAGGAACACTTGAAGTAATTCTTGATGGTGATAACCGTACTGGAATTGCAGGAAAATTCCAAAATCCGGATAACATTTGTGTGACAAAAAACTACGTTTATGTTCAGGAAGATGCTAACGGATATGGTGATGAAACCCATGACGCTTATATTTACCAATACAATATCGCTACTAAACAATTGAAAGTGGTATTGGAATTAGATCATCGCCGCACGGCTACCGATGCTGCGAAGTATAATGTAGGTGGAACTTCAGCATTTGGAGATTGGGAATATGGAGCAATGATTGATGTGTCAGAGCAATTAGGAATCGAAGATACCTTTTTATTGAGTGTTCAGCCTCATACTTGGAGAGGTACAAAATACAAAGGAGTTGATGGAGGGACCAATCGTCCAAATGAGGATCAAGCAAGTCAAATCGTTTTAATCAAAGGATTAGCGAGATAATTTACCAAATCAAATAGTAAAATACCCACGGTTTCTTATTATAAGAAACCGTGTTTTATGGTATAAAGAACATCCGAGGATGGATACCCATTTTCAATACTCAAAATATTCAAAACTAGTGTAGATTTAGATAGATACGATGAAAACTCTGGTGTTTACATATAAAATGCAAAAGAATATTTACGATAATTTTTCAAGAAAGCCCCCATACACTTGGGTCTTTAGACGGGGGATGAATTGAAAATGCAAATACTTCTAATCATTTTAGATATACAAGTGACAATTAAATACTTTTTTTATATATTTGTTTAATGGAAAAGCGATGGAGGAAAAGCAGAAGTGCTACATACAATATAGCCTATCATTTGATATGGTGTCCAAAATACCGTA
>NZ_JBLVPS010000008.1:0-163889 GCF_048286515.1 Flavobacterium rhamnosi
CGTTAATCAATACCTTTCTACGGTATTTTGGACACCATATCAAATGATAGGCTATATTGTATGTAGCACTTCTGCTTTTCCTCCATCGCTTTTCCATTAAACAAATATATAAAAAAAGTATTTAATTGTCACTTTTATATCTAAAATGATTAGAAGTATTTGCATTTTCAATTCATCCCCTGTCTAAAGACCCAAGTGTATGGGGGCTTTCTTGAAAAATTATCGTAATTTTTATTTCTTAATTTCTGCCACTTCTTTTTCAGTAACAATTTTAGTTTGTTTATTTCCCCAGGATGTCATAACGTAATTCATCACATCGGCTACTTCCTGATTAGAAAGTCCCATCGCCGGCATACTGCTATTGTACTTCATTTTATTGACAATAATTTCGCCACTTTGTCCAAATTTTACTACTGCAATGCTTAGGATTCTTTTATTTAGAAGCCAATCAGAGCCAGCCAATGGCGGAAAATTTTTAGTGTCTCCTTTGCCGTTGGCACCATGACATTGTATGCAAAAATCAACATAAATTTCTTTTCCTGGTGTTTGGAATTTCGAAGTTACTGTGCTGGTTGTATTTGCTTCAATATAGTGGTCTTGATAAAATGGGTTTTCAAAGAAAAAACCGCCCAATAAAAACGGGCCTAGTGCAAAAAATAGTTTAATAGTCAACATAGATTAATTAGGTATAATTTTGAGAATCCCTTTTTCTTCGACAGCTATGTAAATATAACCGTCCGGGCCTTGTGCTACATTGCGCATGCGTCCTATGTCTGTGGCAATTTTTTGTCTTTCTGTCACTTCGTTTCCTTTTAATTTCACCAATTCAAGATATTGAAATTTTAAGGAACCAACCAGTAAATGTCCTTTCCAGTCGGGATACTTATCGCCGGTAACAAAAGTCATTCCGCAAGGGGCGATGGAAGGTACCCAGTAATAGATTGGTTTTTCAATACCTGGTTTTTCTTTTTCTTTGCTAATGGTTGTTCCGTCGTAATCGATGCCATAGGTAACAACAGGCCATCCGTAATTGGCTGCTTTTTTAATGATGTTGATTTCGTCCCCGCCTTGAGGGCCGTGTTCATGTGTCCAAATAGCGCCCGTTAAAGGATGTTTTGCCATTCCTTGCGGATTTCTGTGGCCGTAAGAATAAATGGCTTCTTTGACTCCTGCCTGGCCTACAAATGGGTTGTCTTTAGGAATGGTTCCGTCGTCATTTAAACGGTATATTTTTCCGCCATCCCTTTTGATGTCTTGTGGGTTTTCGAGATGATTGCCACGTTCTCCCACAGAGAAGTACAAATAACCATCGTTGTCAAAGGCAATTCGGGAACCAAAATGTTGTCCTTTTGTGGTATTGGGCGTAGCTTTATAAAGCGATTCAATTTGCGTCAGATTTCCATCAATTAATTTTGCCCTTATGAGTTTAGTGTGACCGCCAGTTCCTTCACCTTCATCGGAGGAATAGGTTATGTAAATCCAGCCATTTTTCGCATAATCAGGATGTAAAGCGATATCTAATAAACCCCCTTGTCCACGAGAATAAACTTTAGGGACATTTTTTATTTCAGTCTTAGTACCATTTTTAATTTGATATAGCACGCCACTTTTTTCGGTAACCAACATTGATCCGTCAGGTAGCCAAGTCATTCCCCATGGTATTGCAATACCGGAAGCAACTGTTTCGAAAGTATAGTTCTTCGCTTCCTCTTTTAAAGGAATATCATTTGATTTTACTTGTGCATCACAACTAAAAAAAATGAAAGAGAGAATAGAAAGGCAGACTAGTTTGATTTTTTTCATGAGTTTGATCTTTAGGTCCCTTTTGAACAGAAATCTTTTTTAAAGATAGTAAAAGAGGAGTTAAAAAGGGAGGGAAGTGTTTAATTTTGCTTAGAATTAACAAACTAGCTCGATTTAAAGGTTGCTTTCTTATAGTGTTTCGTAAACATTTTTTTTACGAATGAGTGCCTCGAGACTTTACTTGTTAACTACTGTCGGCTAATTTTGTTATCTTAACCTATCATAGTTTTTAAATCCATAACCCATCTTTCGAATAAAACGACATTAGGTATTATTTTATCTATAGCAAAAAAAAAGACCATCAACTGATAGTCTTTTTAATAAATAAAATAACTACTCCCATACAGGAGTCTATTTTTTTTGATTACAGATACTATTATTTTAGGAATCCAGTCTGTAAAAAGTATTGGCATTTTTACACCAAATCTGCTGTTGCTCTTCTGCGGATAATTGCGAAATATAGTTCTCAAGAGTTTTTACAACCATCGCATAATTTGCGGCAAGATTGCAAACAGGCCAATCAGAACCGAACATTAGGTTTTCTTTCGAAAAATTTTCAAAAATCACGTCGAGATACGGTTTTAGATCAGCTGCTTTCCATGTATTCCAATCCGCTTCTGTAACCATTCCTGAAATTTTACACATCACATTTTCTGCTTTTGCTAATTCTTTGATGCCTTCTTTCCAGGATTGAATTGCTCCCGATTTTATATCTGGTTTGGCAATATGGTCTAATACAAAGGCCTGATCAGGAAAACGATTAACAAGATCTATTGCTGCCGGTAACTGTCGATGAAAAACGAGTATGTCGTAGGTGTAATTAAACGGTTTTAGCTCCCGGATACCGTTACGGAAATCTGTTCTTAGCATAAAATCATCGGATTCTCCTTGTACTACATGTCTGAAGCCTTTTAATTTTTTTTGGGTTGAAAAAAAAGCCAGTCGGTCGGCGGTATTTTTATCCAGCAAATTTACCCATCCTACCACACCTTTGATGAAATCATTTTTTACTGCTAAATCAAGCAGAAAATTAGTTTCTTCTTCCGATTGGCTAGCCTGAATCGCAACACAGCCTGAAAATTTATTTTCTGTCAGTAACGGCAGAAGATCTTCAGGCAAAAAATCTTTTTGAATTTTCTGCATAGATTCATCGATCCAACTATCCCTAACAGGATCAAACTTCCAAAAATGCTGATGGGCATCAATACGTTTATGCATAAAACTCTACTAATTTATATCGTTGATTAATGACCGGTCCAGATGCACGTATCCTCCGTCTACAAAAACGAATTGTCCAGTAGTGTGTGAAGAACGATCAGAGATAATAAAAAGTGCAGTATCTGCTATTTCTTCAGGAGTCGTCATCCTTGCCTCAAAAGGTATGCTTTTATTTATTTTAGCCAGTACCATTTCTCCATCTGGTAAAGTTTCTAACCAATCTTCGTAAGCTGGAGTCAGACTTTCCGCGATGATAATAGCATTAGAACGTATATCATATTGGATTAAGTCGACCGCCCACTCTCGGGTAAGACCCAATACGCCACCCTTTGCAGCTGCGTATCCGGAAGTTCCTCCTTGACCCGTTAAGGCAACTTTAGAACCGATATTAAGTATATTACCTTTGGACTCCTTAAGGTATGGAAGGGCATATTTGGTTAGTAAAAAATAGCTTACCAGATTCAGTTTTAAAGAGTCCATGAACTCCTCATAACTGGCATCTAATCCTGCACCGTCATTTACCCCGACGTTATTGATAACAGCATCTATTCTTCCGTATTTTTCAATAATTTTTTTTACTGCAGCTTCCATTTGCTCTGGATTGGTTACATCCGTTTGCACAAATATTGAATCCAGACCCCTTTTTTGAAGTGCTTCGGCATAGCCATAACCTCTGTCGTTACGGTCTACAAGTACAGGTATGGCGCCTTCATCAGCTAATCTCTTTATAATAGTCTCACCGATGCTTCCTGGTTTTCCTGCCGATCCTGAGACAACTATAATTTTATCTTTTAATCCTAAATCCATACTACTTTTATTTATTAAGTTTAATCCAGTTCTATCAATGCTTTGATAACGTTATTTTTTGGATCAATCCACTTTTCAAATTCAGTTATCATCTCGGTAAAGTCGGCCCTGTGGGTAATGTATTTTTTTGGGTCTATTTTGCCGTTTTTAAGGCATTCCATCACATAAAGAAAATCATCTTTTGTTGCATTGCGGCTGCTCATTAGTGTTGATTCTCTTTTGTGAAAATCTGGGTGGCTAAAGCTGAGTTCTCCCTTTTGCAGACCTACTAAAACAAATCTTCCACCATGGGCTATGTAATTAAAAGCACTGTTCATAACATTGCGGTTACCAGTGGCATCTATAACAACAGTAGGCATATCTCCGTTTGTGATTTCCATAAGTCTTGCTGTGACATCTTCATTTGCAGGATTTATGGTAGCATCAGCATTAAGTTCTTCTTTGCAAAAACGAAGCCTGTATTCGTTTATATCCATGGCGATTACTTTTGCACCTGCTATTTTGGCAAACTGTATCAAACCAATTCCTATAGGACCGGCTCCCATAATAAGTACCGTATCATTTGAATTTACTGCAGCCCTTCGTACACCATGCGCAGCTATTGCAAGCGGCTCAACCAGTGCTAGCTGATCGTAATCCAGTCCTTCGCCATGCAATAAATACTGTTCAGGAACGGTAATGTATTGCGCCATCCCTCCATCGATATGAACTCCGAAAACCTTAATTTTTGCACAGCAATTTGTAAGTCCATTTCTGCAAGCCACACATTCACCACAATGGAAGTAGGGTATAAAAGTTACCTTATCGCCCTGCTTGTAACCTTGAGCTTCGCCTTCAATGTATTCTGCAGCAAGCTCATGACCTAAAATACGTGGATATTCAAAATAGGGTTGTGTTCCGCCAAAGGCATGGATGTCTGTGCCACAAACACCAATTTTTCTAATCTTTAATAATACTTCACCGTCCTTGCGCACCGGCATAGGTTTTTCTTTTAACTTAAACTCATGGGGTTTTTCGCATACAATGTATTTCATCTCTTACCTTTTTTCTTTATAATTTATTTGCTGTATGCAACCGCCACTTGTTTACTTGTACCTAAACCTTCCATTCCTAATTCAACAACATCTCCCGCTTTGAGATAGATAGGTTCTGGTTTAATTCCTAAACCAACGCCCGGAGGTGTCCCTGTACTGATAACGTCACCTGGAAGCAATGTCATGAACTGACTCAGGTAATGCACCAGGTAAGGAATTTTGAAAACTAAATTTGATGTATTGCTATTTTGGAATTTTTTCCCATTTACGGTCAACCACATCGACAAATTATCTACATCTGCAATTTCATCTTTTGTTGCCATAAAGGGACCAAGTGGTGCAAATGTATCACAGCCTTTTCCTTTCGCCCATTGTCCTCCACGTTCTAATTGAAAGGCTCTTTCACTATAGTCATTATGCAAACAATAGCCTGCAACATAATCCATAGCATCAGCTTCTTCAACATAACTGGCTTTTTTTCCTACAATAAACACCAATTCGATTTCCCAATCTGTTTTAGTGCTGTTTTTAGGAATTATTAAATCGTCATTCGGCCCGCAAAGGGCAGTAGTGGATTTAAAAAAGATAATCGGTTCTTCTGGTATTGGTGCATTAGTTTCTTTACAGTGGTCCACATAGTTTAATCCAATGCATATTATTTTAGACGGTCTTGCTACTGGCGAGCCCAAACGTACCGAAGCATCAACTTCAGGCAAAACAGGATTGTTTTCTAAAGCTGCTTTTAATGTTTCCAGTCCATTTTCATCAAAAAATGCTTCATTATAATCTGCAACAATTGCCGATACATCAAATCTTTTTTCTCCAATTAAAATACCTGGTTTTTCTTTACCAGCCTCTCCAAAACGTATTAGTTTCATTTTATCTATTTTTAGTATGATTCTTTAATAATTGTATCAATATTAATAAGGTGATCTTAGTTATTTAATTTAATAAATCCGCCATCAATTGGATAGTCACAGCCTGTAATAAAACCAGCTTCATCACTGCATAAGTATAGCGCCAAAGCGGCTACTTCATCCGGTTTTCCCATGCGACCAATAGGTTGTGACTTGGACAGTTTATCAAACATTTCCGCTTCTTTTCCTGGGTAGTTTTTAGAAATGAATCCATCCACAAATGGTGTATGTACTCTTGCAGGAGAAATGGAATTACAACGAATATTTTCGGCCATGTAATCTTTGGCGACTGATAAAGTCATAGCCATTACAGCTCCCTTAGCTGTGGAATAAGCAAATCGATCTGGAATGCCTACCCAAGCCGCTATAGAAGCCATATTCACAATAACTCCACCATTTGAATGGCGTAGTTGTGGGATTGCTGCATGCAAACAATTGTAAACCCCTTTTACATTTACACTCATAATTCTGTCAAAGTCGGCTTCTGGTGTAGTTTCCACCTTGCCTACGTGGGCTATTCCAGCATTATTGACAAGAATATGAATGTTGCCAATTTTTTCAAATGTTGCCAATACTTCTTGCTGATCGGCCACATTACAAGCATGTGAAAATGCTTTCCCACCCATTGCGCGTATTTCCGATATCGCTGTTTGAGCGCTTTCATCAGTTAGTTCAATGATATGTACCTCAGCTCCTTGTTTTGCAAATAAGGCCGAAATTGCCTTTCCTATTCCGCTACCTCCACCGGTAACTACTGCTTTTTTATTTTGTAATGAAAACATATTTTTTCTTAGATTTAAAATTTTAACTACTTCTCGAGCTATTCCAGGTGTGTGACTTTACATTATCTTTAAACTACCTTCGCAACATTAATCTAAACTGTCCTGTAAAACGCATGAAAAGAATAAAATACAGTAACCGATTTTAATTTATTAGAAACACCCTTGTTTTGCGTAATCGATTGCATTATCAGTTACGAAAATATTTATATAAAATTAATTAATAATTCAGAGGGCGAAAGATATAAAGATCTCTTGATTAAAGTATCCTGCTTAGTTCAAAATTATTTTTGTTTAATCCTTAATTATTTTTGTTTTTTAACAAAATTGGAAGAATAAAATTACCGCTTATCAAAATAGTCTTCTTTTTTGTCTATTGCAAATTAAAAACTAATGTGATGGAATGAATAAGTCTGTCTGAAGAAAGGTATTGAAAATAGATAACCATTCAAGCAACTCAAAAATTTGGGAATTTGGAATAAAAAAACCACCTACATGCGCTGTAGGTGGTTTCAATTATAACTTTAGGATTACTTCTTAGCGTTATATTTTGCAGTTCTGGCGTCTTTGATTACACCTTTCCAGTTTAAACCAAAACCAAAATCATACACATTTCCGTTAGTATCTACATATGGAGTCATGTCGTGAGGAACATCTTCCATTTGTTTTTCAACGGTAGACATGTTCAATGGCATTTGTAAAGGCAATAATCCTGAAGGCTCTGTTTTTCCGGAGATAATATCCATTAAAGCTTCAACTTGGACGCCAAACTCTCCCACTATTGCATCAACCTCTTTTTCAAATTCGCCGAAAACCATCGGATTCGAAATATTTACAGCTACAAGTACCGGCTTTCCATTAAGTGCTTTTTTAGTTTCCAGAATCGTATTTAAATCCGGGTACGAATTTGATTTTGATGTTTTATTCAGATACGATCTGTTTGTAATCGTCGGGTCAATCACAGGATCTCCGGCTGCAATACTTTGGGCTCTGGCCTCAACTGCGGTATACTCTTTTAATTGTAAACTAATTGGCACATATCCATTTCCGCCTGCTTCTCTGTCGGCTCTGCTATATCCACCACTGATCGGGCTTTTGATAAATACGATGGCAAAATCAGCCTTGCTCGGATCCTCTGTTACGGTATAGTATTTTTTAATCAATTCTAAATTAATAGGATACTCGATTTTTTCAGGAGAGGGTTGACCAAAAAAATTGATACTCACTGGAGTAACTCTTTTCGGGATGTAAACCGTTTTTCCTTTTTGAATTGGTAAGGTCTTATTTTGATTTTTAATCATCACAACAGACTTTAATTGTGCATCATACCCTGCTTTCATAAATTCAGGTTTGCCCACGGTGGCTTTCGTCTCAAGAGGATCTAAATACGAATTTTCAAATAGTCCCACTCGGAAAATATTCAAAAGCAAACGAACAGCTGATTGCTCAAAACGTTTTCGCATAAAAGTTTCACCGTGTTCTTTTATACCCATTTGGTAGGCTTCTAAAACCGGATTGATATCATTATTACCCCCAAATTGATCTACCCCGGCCATTAGCACTTTATAATGTCTTTCGGCGACAGTTAAATTTTCAACACCCCAAGACTTTCCCGCAAAGACATCTGGAGTAGGACCTTCATTGGCCGTAATTAGCCAATCTGTGCAAACTACTCCATCATAGCCGTATTTGTCTCTTAATAAATCAGTAATAATGTATTTACTAAATCCGTTTCCAACATTCTCACCGTATTTTTTATCCTGACCATAAGAAATTGTATAATAAGGCATTACCGCAGAGGCTTTTTTAGTAGCACCTTTCAATTGAAAAGCGCCATCTACAAATGGTTTTAGATGCGTTTCAAAATTATTACCAGGATACACTGCAAATTTTCCATATGCAAAATGAGCATCGCGCCCTCCCTCTTCCGGCCCTCCACTTGGCCAGTGTTTTACCATGGCATTGACACTTTGATTACCCCACCCTTGATAAGCAGCAATGGATTTTGGCGATGTTTGAAATCCATCAACATACGCTTTTGCCAAATCCGTTGCTAATTTGGGGTCTTCGCCAAAAGTACCAACAAAACGATTCCATCGCGGTTCTGTCGCCAAATCAATTTGTGGTGATAGGGCAGTAGTAATTCCCATGGCTCGGTATTCCTTTGCTGCAATAGAACCAAATTGTTCTGTAATAGCAGCATCAAAAGTAGCTGCCAGTCCCAATTCCTCAGGCCATTGTGATATGGCTCCACCGGAACCTGCATTGTATTCGGCATCTTTATTGGCTCCATTTCTTGGATCAGAACTGTTGTTAGAAGGTATTCCTACTCCAATTCCTTCGACTAGTGCTTGTATATTATTGTTCCATGTTGCTGCAACTATTGGGCTTTCAACCGAAGTCATCAGTACGTGACGCAAATTATCTTTAGTTAAAAATGCAATTTGTTGATCGGACAAATCGGAAGCTTTTGCACCACTTTTAGAAAATGGCTTTCCACTATAAGTCCCGGTAAACATCCCTGCTTCCTGAGCTGGTATGGCTTGATGTCTGCTGTATAACATTAATCCGGACATTTGCTCTACCGTCATTTTAGAAGCAAGATCTTTTGCACGTTCCGCTACCGGTTTTCTCCAATCTTCGTAAATATCTAAGATTCCATTTTTGTTTAGGTCTTTAAAGGCTAATCCATCTGCTTGTAGTATTTTGACTCCGGATTTGGGTGCATATCCTAACGTTTGCCCTCCTTGGTTTTGAACAATATTATGCGAACCTTTAGGGGTTTCTGTCCATTTTTTTTGAGCGTAGGTTTGCGTTCCAACAAGTAAAATTAGCGCAGGGAGTAGTATTCCTTTTTTCATTTTTTGGTTGTTTTTTAGTATGTAAACAGGTAAATTTTCTTCGTTGTACAACGAAAACGTTTTCAAATATATAAAATAATGCGTCACAACAACACAATGAAATTAAAAACATTTACATAACACACTAAAAATACGCATTTTAGATCGTTTAACGCCTTAAAATTTTTTGCAAAATCCAAAAAAGCCCAGCCTCGCTGTCTAATTTTTACAAAATACAGACTATTTTAATTGTAACTTCTTCTTTGCCTCGAGGGCAATAGGGTCTGTGTTTAAGAGTTCCAGGGATTTGACCATTTCCATTGTACTGTTCTTATATCTCTTAAAATGAGAGGTTTGTACATGGGTGTTGTAAGCATTATCATTAGCGTATATCTCAAATATGGTGATGCTGGCAGGGTTAGCTTTATCCGATACCGCATACAGTGACAGGACTCCAGGCTCTACACGAACCGAAGTTTCCATTTCCTCTTTCAATATCCTTTTATAGTTTTCCAGCTGAGCCACATCAATTTCAAGTTTTGCAATACGTATGACCATGTTCTTATTTTGAGCAAATACACTGCCGCTTAAAAGGGTTGTCATTATTATCATTGCTACAATTTGATATAATACATCTTGATTCTTCATTGTTTTTGATCTTAGGGTTTGCTTAATTTCTTCAGAAAAAAGGTTAATAGGCCTTCTTTTCCACCCATCTTTACATACTGGCTATTTTTATAAATTTTCAGATCGCCAATACTGAAAATTAGTGTGTTTCACTTTACTTCGTGATTTCTTTAAGTATAAATGCTTCTCCAGGAACAAGCACATATATGCGTTGTGGATTAACCACCAGTTTTTTTAATTTTTCAGGATCACCATTGAACGGCGCAAAATCAGGTGCATCCACTGATCCCCAATGATTAAGCAGTAGCGGCGTGTTTGGATATGCATTTGCAATTTTCACCGCACCTTCTAAAGTAAAATGCCACTCGCTATCTGAAAAATCAAACAAAATAGCGTCTGGAGCTGGGAATTCAAGGTGCTCTTTCATCAATCGAGAATCGCCTGGTGCCCAAATAGTGCCATCAGGTGTTTCAATCCAAAACCCACACGCGTCTTCATTTTTAAAGACACGTTTACTCATGCCCGGATAAGCATTTTGGTATGCATGATCAGCGGGAGTCAGTTTAATCTTTAGACGCCCTATTTTAAACTGATCTCCGATAGAGTGTCCAAATGATTTGAACCCTTCATTTTTCATTAGTGAATCAACATATATTGTAGAATGATATTCTTTCGTTACACGCAAAAGGTCGCGATTGGTAGGAATACTATAGTGGTCATTATCGGCATGCGTAACCAATACTGCATCTAATCGAAGGACATCTTTTGGCGCTATAGGAAAATCTATCAAAAGAGGCATATCAAAACCTTTCAGCAGTGGGTCAACCATCAAAATAGTACCTCGGCTATTGATAAAAAAGCCAGCCATACCCAGCCATCTTAGCGTGGTTTTATCAGATTCGTCAAAAGCCTCTGCACCAAAAGTTTGTGTTTCTCCCGGTCGAGCCTGATATTTTTTCTCTTTCTTTTCTGTTACTGTACTTTGCGTACTATTTGTAGGTTGTTGTGCCTGCACAATTAGTATTGAAACTAAAAAAGTCGCTACTGTAAATTTCCATTTTTTTGCTTTCATAATCCTTTTTGTTAATTTGTACCACTTTGATTATCTGATATGCAAATTTCTTTCTATTTTTTATCAGAGAATTATATAAATCACTGTATATCTTACCATTATTACTGATTAAAGATAAAAATAAAAAAGCAATAAATATTTGTATTAATTTTGAATCAATTGAATTTAGGAGTCATGAAAGAAATAGTAAAATTGGAAAGTATCACACAATTTAATTCTGAGCGAGGACAGAAGACTTCACACCCCAAGGTGAGTGTTCTGGATCAATCACTGTCAAAACCCATTACAGCAACCCGTTTTGTTTCAGAACTTTATATCATTTTTTTTAAGGACTTGAAATGTGCGGAACTCAAATATGGACGCACCCATTATGACTACCAAGAAGAAACGCTGCTTTTCATTGCACCAGGACAGGTTTTGGGATTTGAAAAGGATATTAAAATTATGCAGCCAAATGGATGGGCATTAGCATTTCATCCTGATCTGATACGGGGATCTTCGCTTGCTAAAAGCATCAAAGACTACGGTTTTTTCTCCTATGATGTAAATGAAGCGTTGCATGTCTCTGAAAGAGAAAAACAAATTGTTTTGGAATGCTTTAACAAAATAAAGCATGAATTAGAATATCCAATTGACAAACACAGTAAATCTATAATTGTGAGCAATATTGAATTGTTCTTAAATTATTGTGTCCGCTTTTATGACCGACAGTTCATAACGAGAGAAAACATTCATAAAGATGCCCTAGTGAGGTTCGAAACTTTATTGAACGACTATTTCCAATCTGATAAACCACAAACGCTAGGATTACCTTCTGTACGGTATTTTGCTGAAGAACTTCACTTATCGGCAAACTATTTTGGAGATTTGGTGAAGAAAGAAACCGGAAAACCAGCTCAGGAATACATACAAGAAAAAGTGATAGCTCTCGCCAAAGAAAAACTTTTTGATATCAATAAATCAATTAGCGAGATTGCTTATGAAATGGGTTTCAAATACCCACAACATTTCACTCGATTATTTACACAACGGGTAGGTTATTCCCCTTATAAATACAGAACGATGAATTAAAAGCTACATTATTTATACATCTATAGCATCATAAACTAGTACCTTTTCCCATAAATGGGAACAGTTCTTTATAAAATCCTGATGAATTGGGTGGTCCTGGTATATTTTTTGGCCGGCTTCATCATCAAAAAACATAAGTTCTGAAACATCCCAAGAGGTATCTACTACCTCGCGCTTTTCCGTAGAAGCTAAAACGCCCACATGAATTTGACGAATAGTTGGAATTGCCGCTAAGGTTTTCAAACCGGAAATCAATTGCTGTTTATCAGCCTCTGATTCGGGGTTTTTTAACCAAAAAAACACATGGTGCAACAAGGGTTTTTTCTTTGGACGCATTGCAAAGCCCATAATACCTGCAACTCCAAATAAAGCTGCGGAACCAATAAATCTTCTACGTATCATCAATTTATTTATTTTAAAAGGTAAATATCGAAATTTAAAAGATAAAAAAAGACAAAATAGCTCCTTTATTTGTTTGAATAGCTTCGGATAGAGCAATTAATCCCCTAATGAAAGTTTTTTTTTAGATATTTAATAAAATCGTACGCTATAAAAAAAGGTTCCAAGATGCTATCTTGAAACCTTTCGGGTGTTGCTCCACTTCGTATTGTTCTATTTCATTGGGACACCTCCCTGATTGTTTTGATCTCCTTCTTTAAGATCATCATTATTAATGCCCTTCTTTTTAGCGCCAGTGAAATTCATTGAACCAAAATTATAACTGAATGTAATTCCAAAAGAACGAATTGGGAATTTGAAGGTACTGGTTTGACTGAATCCCTGTCCGCTTGAATTCTGTTTAAATTCCAAGTCCTTTTTAAAAGGTGACACCATGTTAACTCCCAATGAAGCAGCCTTGTTCCAAAATTGTTTTTTGACTCCAAACACCATTAAATTAAAAGCGGGACTGGTGCCTTGCAATGTTTTTTTAGAAGAGTTTTGGATTACAAAAGCTTCCGCTGAAATGTCGTTTTTTAATTGAAGTGTCCCACTCACGAAAGCAGAATATTGTATGGATGTGCCATTCGTGGATTGTTCCAGATTGTATGCCCCGGTTGGATCTGGTTTGTAAGTAAAGGCATTAAAGTTTCCACGTAGGGTTAAGATCTTAAATGGATTTACAGAACCGAAAAAACTCATTCCAAAAGATTTATTGTTTCCAATATTTTGATAATTGGTGATTGTTCCTGTCTCATCTGTTAAAGGTGTTGCAATACCTTCAATTAGGTCAGATGTATATTTATAATACGCGGAAATATTCAGGCTGCGCTTTTGTGAAAATGTTGAATACCCAAACTCTACGGTTTGTGATACTTCAGGATCTAGGGTTGGATTTCCCTGTGTTTGTGCTTGAATATTTGATTTATTAATAAATGGGTTGAGGTATGTAAAGCTGGGTCTTGAAATACGTTTGCTGTACGTTAATTTTAAAGAAGAAGATTGTGAAAGTGCTTTCTGCAGTGTAAAGCTTGGAATAAAGGTCCCATAGTCAATTTTGAATGGACTTAAATTTGTTTGTAGCGCATTGGTAGGATCTCCTTTTATAGCCGTGTTTTCAAAACGCGCACCCGCCATTACAGTAAAACCTTTGGGTAAAGTTACCGTTCCTACTGTATAAAGAGACGCAACATCCTGATCGTAATTGTATAAATTCGAACTAACAGGATCAAAAACAAATGCATTTTGTGCATCAGGAACATAATTTTGAAAATCACTCGAAATTTTTCTGATGATTGTTTTACCTCCAGCTTCCAGTTTAAATTTCTCAGTTACCGGCAAGGTATAATCCAATTGGAGTGTATATTCATTATTTGTTCCGTCATTATTTGCCTTTTGGTTGGTATAGAAATCAGAGTACATATTCTGGTAATCGGTATCGACTATGCTGTGGCTCCATTGAGACGAAAAGGTAAGTTCGTGTCCCTCTTTTGTGAATTTGTGGGCATAATTAAGGTTCCAGTCAAATCCTCCAAAAGAATTTTTAGCACTGCTTTGTCCAGTATAAATACTACTGTTTGCATCATTCATATAATCAGTAAACTGATTATCACTAATGCCTTTTCGCTCAAATCCTCCTTCATTATATCGGAAGGTTGTACTTAAACTGTTGAAATTGTTAAAATCATATCCTGCTGTAACAGATGCTACTATGCCGCTGCGTTTTACCTCGTTAGTTCCTTCGGTAGTTTGCAGGCTATTGGCGGTGCTATTGTTCAAAATTTGACTGGATTCGGAAGTTGACTCTTGTGGCCAGCCATTGTTGAATCCAACATTTGCGGATAAACTGAAACGGTTTTTATTGTAATTAACATTGGCATTAAAATTGTTTTGTCTTGTGCCAATACCGCCGCTTACCGAGCCACTTACCCCGGAAGTATTTTTCTGTTTGGTGATAATGTTTATTATTCCGGCAGATCCTTCGGCATCATACTTTGCAGATGGAGAGGTGACAACTTCGATGTTTTTAATCTGGTCAGCGGGTATTGTTTTCAGCACATCGGAAAGGTTGGCCGATGTTGCACCTGATGGTTTTCCATTTATAAGAACACGCACATTTCCATCTCCACGGATGGAAACTTTACCATCAATATCCACATTTACCATAGGAACTTTCTGCAATACGTCAGTAGCATTACCACCACTTGCCGTCAAGTCTTTTTCTACATTGTAAACAATTTTATCAATCTTGTTAGTCACCTGTTGTGTTTTTCCTACTACTACAACTTCTTTTAAAGAATTTGTTTCAGGACTAAGAACCACTTTTCCAATTTCAATATCCATCTTTGCATCAGTTGTAGTTACTGATGTAATCGTTTTGTCATTGTAGCCAATAAATGAAATGGTAACGGTATAGCTTCCCGCTTGAATTTCATTCAATTTGAAATTTCCGGACGCATCTGTCAAAACACCAGTCAAGGGTTTAGTGGAGTTAATTTTGTAAAGGCTTACTGAAGCATAATCTACAGGGGCTTTTGTTATCGAATCAATGACGGTACCAGAAATTTTTCCCTTTAAGCTATTCATTCCTGTAAAAGTTTGAGATTTTACAGAAAAAACAGAAAAAAGTAATACTGTAAGGAGGACAATTTTTTTCATTTTAAGACATTTTAAGTTCCGAATCCATTGGAATTGTTTCAATCAATTCGTTTGGATTCCGTACAAAGCAACATCTTAATAGAAACATATGCCAGAACATTCGACAGAGAGGCGGAGAACGTCGACGGAATTTTAGTAATTAAGATCTAAGACCAGCCTTGGAAAAATTTTATAAAATTGTCCTTGTATTGATCAGTGACCGCAATTGTAACTTTACCAATCTGTACTGAATTTTTTGTAGCTGCCTTTATTTTATCCAATGATACAATATACGACCGGTGGATTCGCATAAATTTATTCTCAGGAAGTTTTTCTTCAAGCGATTTCATACTTGTTAGTGACAATAGTGGCTTGTCCTCACTAAGTCTAAATACTTTTACATAATCCTTCATGCTTTCGATATAGATGATATCATCTACTGCTATTCTAACAAGCTGATATTCGAATTTTAGATAAATGTAACTTACTTCAGTTTCGGGAATTGGCGGATTGATGCTTTTTATTTCCTGTTCCGGGTTTCGGATTAAATCAAAATAAGCAAGAGCCTTTGCAACAGTTTTACTGAAATCAACAAAGCTAAAAGGCTTAAGGAGGTAATCGAGAGCGTCAACCTTATAACCATCAAGCGCATACTGATCAAAAGCAGTGGTGAATATGATTCTTAAATTCCCTTTTACACGATATTGTTCCACAATCTTTGCGAGTTCAATTCCATTTATGTCTGGCATTCTAATATCTAGAAATAGGAGGTCAATATCGTGTTCATGAATTGCTTTTAATGCTTCAATGGCGTTCGAAAACTGCCCTACTAATAATAAGGATGGGGTTTGTTCTATATAGGAAACTATAATTTGTAATGCCAGAGGCTCATCATCAACCGCGATACATTTTAATATCATGAGATTTGTAATTTTAAGATTACTCCGTACTCCTTCTGAAGGGGATCTTCATTAGTAACTAATTCGTACTTGCCAGGATAAATCAAATCGAGTCTTCGACGGGTATTAATTAAACCAATCCCGTTACTTTCTTCTTTGTTTATGGTTTGATTATCAAATATTGAATTGCGTACTTCAATTTGTATATATTTTTCGGACTGTTTAATTCCTATGTAAATATAGCTTGGGTAAATCCCACTGATTCCATGTTTATAAGCATTTTCTATAAAAGGCAAAAACAGCATAGGAGCTACTTCGACATCCTTAATAATTGTAGGCTTTTCAAATATTACCTGCACTTTATCTGTTATTCTCAATTCCATAAGTTTAAGATAATCTTCTACGAAACCTATTTCTTTACTTAGCGTTGTCAGATTGTTTTTGGTGTCATAAAGTACATACCGCATCATGTGTGACAGTGTATATATAGCTTCACGAGCAGGTTGGTTTTCTGTACCTGCTAAGGCATAAATACTATTCAGAATATTGAAAAAAAAGTGAGGATTGATTTGCGATTTAAGGAATGACAATTCCGAAATAACTTTTTCCTTTTCAAGATTTTGTCGCATTTGATTTTCAGTCTGAAGTTTTTTTGCAACGCTTATTACTGTGCTGCCTCCCACCATTAGCAGGGTTATTATGATTTCGCTTAAATTTGATATCAAGCTGCTGTGCATGTTGTCTTTCTCCGAAATTTTAAAATGCTTTCTTAGTATTTGATCAAGATCTAATACTGTGTTGAACGTATTACTAATGTACAGAACCGCCAGTAATAGAAAACATATTGAAATAAAGAAAAATCCGTTCCTTCCTTGAAATAATAGTTTAGGTACAGCTATTTTATAGGTAAGATAAAACACTGCAACCCATACAATATACATGAAAATTTGCTTTAACCAAAATTCAATCGGAAAGCTAATATTCAAATATAGAGGCATACTTTGGACTATAAGCAGTCCAAAAAAGAGCAAAGCTTTTGAAAAAATCGAAATATCTTTAACTGAAAATGGTTTCATTGGCTACAAATTAAAAATAAATATAAGCAATAAAATAAGTCCTAAAATGAAAATCGACCGTTTCCTATAGAATGTCGATAGAAAGACCTAGTTCACCTAAGAAAACTATTTGCAAGCTTTACTATAGGACTTTAATCATTTTTAATTAAGTCAACCAATTTGAGGGAAATAAAAAAAGGGAATACTCCAAAAGTGGTGTATTCCCTAATCTCAATAGTTGTAAATTTAATAACAGTGCCTAGTATCTGTTAATTATACCCATCATTCTGAGTTAATTTAGCTTGTGTGTTGTTCTGAATTTCTTTGCTAGGGACAGGATATAAATTGTTATGCAGTTGTACATTTTTACTGGAATAGAAGTTATATCGTTTTGTTCTGTCGTAAAGTAAACCAAGCCTATTTAGTGTTAATCTTCTAGGTTCCTCCAGATACAATTCTCGAAGACGTTCGTCAAGAATAAAATCAATGGTCACTTCCGCACCAGATATTTGCGATGCATTGGCTCTTGTTCGAATTTTATTAATATCAATTGCCGCCAGATCTTTTTTCCCCAAATTCATATTTGCTTCTGCTCTCAAAAGTAATGTTTCAGGAAGTCTGGCTGCATATATATCCGTAAAAAGTCTTCTTGCATTTGCAGACATCATAGGTCCTACACCTCCAAAACTTGCTATTAAATCTTTTTGTGCCTGAGTTGCCAATGCTGCTTGTGCTGTCGTAAGAGAATTGGCGCTACCTGTCATTAAATCTGTTGAGAAATGGTTGTTAATTTGAGTATATTTCAAAAATACAGGGTAGAGTTTTCGATTTGAATCGTTTTCAATTACGGCAGCATTTAAATACGTCTGATATGCCAATTTACTGTTAGTACGTAAATCAATGGTTTGATTATAATACTTTGATAGCGGGTTGTCTATCCACCATTTACGTAATATATTATGATCAGAATTTCGAATGTCGTTATCAAAATCTTGAGGTTTAACATTCTTCCAAATTCCATGGGTTACGTGAGTTGAAGGTCTGAAAAAACCTTGTCCTCTACCAGCATGATAGGTAGATTCATAAATAAAGGTTCGCACACCAATATTTTCATTTTTGGCCTCAAATCTGTTGTATTCCGGACCTATTAGTCTTTCCCAAAAATTTGCATCACCTATTGGATCACCATAACCACCCAAAGTTAAAAATTCAACCTGATACACCCAAATACTTTCTGTATTACCAGACTTTCTATTTTGATTATTCAGCTGGAATAAATCCCCATATATATCCCCAGGTTTATCTTTTCTTGAGCCAAAGCGACTGTTCATTAGTGAATATTTCCCTCCATCAATAACTTCAGAAGCAACCTCTACCGCTTTTTGATTTTCACCTTTGTAAATATATATTTCCGCAAGAAAATGACGGGCAACATCCTTGGATATTCTTCCATTCTCTTCTACATTGTCAACATCGGGTAAATTGGCCCTTGCGAACTCAAGATCATCGATGATGGCAGCGACAATTTCTGCTTTTGGTGCTCTAACAAAATCCCTTCTTGGAAAAGATATTTCTTCTAAGACAAGCGGAACATCTCCAAACAAATATACAAGCGACCTATAGGCATATGCTCTAAAGAATCTTGCTTCACAGAGGAGCGTCTTTTTTTGTGTTTCATCACTAAATTGTACATTGTCAATTCTAGCTATAATAGTATTGGCATTAGAAATGATTTTATAAGCTCGCTCCCATCTCTCTTGAACATCAGTGTTATCAGATCCAAAAGCAGTATATTGAGAAAATACGTTTGTTTTAAAATCTCTAGCTTGCCATCCCGCATCTGTACCAAGTAGCAAATCTAAATCATCAGGAGACCCAGAAGTCCCAGTTGCAAAATAACGTCGCGCTTGACTATATAATTGAGCTACTGACGCCTTGAAATTGGCCGGAGTTGTAAAAGAGTTTTCAACCGTTGTAAAATCTTTTGGGATTTCTTCTAAAATCATATCTTCATTACAAGCATTTAGAGCTATAAACAGGATAGATAAACAAATATATTTTATATGTTTCATAATTCTTTTAATTTAAAATTTTCTAAATACTAAAACGACAGGTTTACACCAAATGTATACGAACGGATCACTGGTCTTCCAAAAGAAATTCCTACAGGGTTTCCAAGATCATCGGTAGCCTCCGGATCAACACCTTTCCATTTGGTCCATGTTGCCAAGTTTTTACCACTTGCTACTAAAGTCAGATGTTTAAGTCCCATTTTTTTTATTAAAGCTTCATCAAAAGAATAGCTTAAACTAACGTCTTGTAATCGTACAAAGCTTCTGTCTCTTAAGAAAATTGCCTCTGAAGGGTTGTTGATACCGCCATAACTAATAACAGGATATTCAGCATTCGGGTTGTCGGGCGTCCAATAATCAACCACTTTAGGTAACAATCCTTGAATCTTCCCTTTACCTCCTGCATCCCAATTGGATACTCTCCAGTAATTATCTTCTCCGAGATATTTGTTTTTACCTCCCTGAATTGCATTTATAAAAGCACTTAGTTTAAAGTTTTTATATGTAAAAGTATTGACTATACTGAAACGATAGGCTGGGTCTTTACTCCCTAGTATCACCTTGTCATCCGTACTTGTAATTTTACCATCTTTATTTTGGTCCACTAATCTATAAAATCCGGTCTGAAAACCGGGTAACAAAGGATCTCCTATTTGATATATTGGATTGTTGGGGTCAATTTGAAAATGATATATAGCTCCTAATTCTTTTCCTATAAACAAACCAGCCGTAGGTAAATCATCTTCTTTTCCATCTTCGTTATCATCTCTACCCAAAACGGAAACTATTTTATTTTTATTTGTTGAGAAATTCACTGTTGATGACCATTCAAAATCACCCACAGTCATATTTCTGGAATTTACAGTAAATTCAAATCCAGTGTTATGCACTTTACCTAAATTAGCTCTGGCTTTAGAAAAACCATTTAAAGAAGGGATATCTATTCCGACAAGAATGTCTTTAGTGTCAGTGTTGTAGTATTCAATATTTCCGGTTATTCTGTTATTCAGAAGTCCGAAATCCAATCCTAGATTAACACCATTGGTTGTTTCCCATTTCAAATTGGGTGAGGCAATAGTACTTACTTCCTGTCCTGAAGCTGTTGTTCCTCCATCACCAAAAACATACGCATTATTTTGAGCTACTCTCGCTAGTGTTTCATATCTTCCAACTCCTCTTTTTCCACTCTCTCCATAGGATGCCCTCAACTTTAAATTAGACATAGTTTTATCAAGACCTTTGAAAAAGTTTTCTTTTGAGAGTGTCCATCCTAAAGCAACAGATGGGAATACTGCAAATTTATTCAGGGTACCAAATCCTGAAAAACCATCGCGCCTTACGGTGCCGGTAACAAAATATTTCTTATCAAAATTGTAATTAAGTCGGGCCATTTGATAGATACTGCTTTCGTCTTCAGCACCTGATTCAATGACTTTTGTACCCGCTAAACTAAAATCATTAAAACCTAATGTTTGGTTTGAGAAATTTGAGCCTGAGACTTCTGTTGATTCAATGGATCTTTCTTCACGTCCATAAACTAAAGTAGCATTAACATTATGAACCTCTTTAATAGTAGTATTGTAAGATAGAATATGATCCATAGTCCAATCATTTTCCAGGAAAAAATTTTTTCTTGCTCGTGAAGGAAGTGCATCTGTTTTATAAAGAAATTGATTATGTCTTCGGGTTCTGTAACTATTATTATAATTAAGTCTATAAGAGAGACCTTTTATCCAAGGGACATCAAAAGTCGTATAAAGCGTTGTGTTAAGGTGCAATCTCTTATCTGCATCAATATCACTTGCGGCAAGTAAAGGGTTGGACTGTAAACGACCCGTTGGCGAGGAAATAAGATTGCCGTTATCATCGTAAGGAGATGCATAGGGTGAATAAGTATAGCTTTCTCTATCGAATTCTATCCCAGAGTAATCTGCTGTTGTAACAAATGAGTTAGTGCCAATTTTCCACCAGTCATTTAATTTTACATCTAGATTGATCCTCCCAGTGATCTTTTCGTAGTTATCACCAATAATAATTTCTTCCTCATCTAAAAAAGATCCAGATATAAAATAGGTTACATTTTTAGCATTTCCTGATATGCTCAAATTATGATTATTAACAAATCCTTTTTGTGTCAACAGATCTTGCCAGTTAAAATTAGTGCCATTGTTATATCCTTTAACCTCAGCAGGATCCAACCCTGTAATTGGGTTAAAATTAGGATTGTATAAATCCCCTTGTGGGAAAGCGGATCGCCAGTTATATGCTCTAATCTGATTTAAGTAATCTTCACCAGAACCGTATTCTAATTTATGAGCATCTTCTTTAATACTATAACGAGTGGAGTAATTAAAAACTGGTTTCCCTTCTTCACTTCCTTTACCAGACTTTGTAGCTATCAAAATAACTCCATTAGATGCCTCCGAACCATAGATCGCAGTAGAACTTGCATCTTTTAAAACATCTACTGATTGAACGTCATCTGGATTAATATCCTGAAGGGTTCCTCTAAAGATAATACCATCAACAACTATTAGGGGAGTATCTGAAACTCCAGATCCTCCTAAGTTGTTTTTGCCTCTTAATGACACATTTAAATTACCTCCCGCAGAGGTACTAACTCCGACATTTAGACCCACTACAGATCCTTGCAACGATTGTAAAATATTGGTATTTCCTTGTTCCCTAAAGGTAGCCAAGTCTGCCCTCACTACTGCACCGGTCACATCTGATTTTTTCTGCGTACCATAACCTACTACTATAATTTCATTTAATACATTGTTTTCTGGATCTAAACTTATATTTATATTGGTTTTTCCATCAATGGGCATTTCGATTGTTTTGTAGCCCATATAACTAAAAACCAAAATGTCATCGGTTTTAGCGCTTATACTATAATTCCCGTCAAAATCTGTAGATGTACTCTTAGGAGTACCCTTGATAAGTATAGAAACGCTTGGCAAAGAACCTCCTAATTTAGCATCTGAAACCGTTCCTTTGATATTTAATACTGTTTGACCATAGATTGGAAAGCAAAATAGTATTCCAAAAAAAAAGAAATAATATTTAATTTTTATTTTATTTATTTTCATAGTTAGTTGTTGGTTAATTAAAAAAAATTAATGTAATCGTGTAGTTTGTTAAAATGAGATCGTTATTTTCTATAGGCCGCCTGTTTTTAAATTAATATTTAAATCACGAATTCGATTTCGTAATTATGTTTAAAAGAGAATTTGATGTGCTCATTATTTCAAATTTCACATAAATTTATGTTAAGGCTATCCTGCGCTATCCTGTTTTATTTAATTAAAAAATTAAAATTTTCTAATAAAAAATTATTAATAAAGTAAAATTCACTAATAAAATCCTGTATTTATTAAGAAAAATGTAATTAACCACCATAGGGTCAGGCAGGTGTAATCCGTTATGGTAAACTGAAAAGAAAAGAGAATGGACTAACAGAAAATTGTAGAATATCTTGATTGACTCAACATTAAACAAGATATTGACCATTAAGGCATAGCTGCGACGATTATTGATGCGGAACGGTTTATTTCTTAGAAGACAGTAAGATCTCTGTCGCTAAGTTTTCAACTAGTGTAAATAATCTGTTCTCCTTGAGCGGCAATTTGTTTTTGTCCTAATTACAAAAAGCATGTAGCTGTCAGTCAGTAAGTATAAAAGAGGAGAGGTCTATAAATGGCACTCATAAATACTATTTCATCAACCAGAACGTAAATAGCTATTTAAAGAAGGTTTTAGTGTTGCTATGTAAGTCAAAAAGAAAGCTCTCAGGCTCGTACAATAGCATTAGAATTTGAAAGAGAATCAATCAAAATGACTATCAGAAATAAACTTTACTTCGTTGAAAAACAGCTATTTGTTACAAAAAAAAATAGGTGGTAATATCACTAAAAGTGGGTATTGTATAAACAAGTTAATATGAGTTTATTTACAGGGAACAATTTACTTTTATTGTTTTTTCATTACGTTTAACTTAAACTCTTCCGATTATGAAAAATCTGTTAACTTTTTTATTATTAGCATTAGTATTATCAAGTTGTAGTGATGGATCCTCTGAGGATTCTGGTGATTTTAAACCTGCAATTACGACTCTAAATTTAACTGCAAAAGTCCCCACTTCTTTGCAATCTAAGTCGCCAGTGACTTGGGAGCAGATTAGTGCTATGGAAGCATATATGAATATGGGAGGAATGTTTATGAACCAGTCCAATACAAAAAAAACAGCTAAGTCATTAACAAGTAAGCTTTCTCTTTCGGCATCAATTTATAATTGGAGTGTTGGTGACTATGTTGTAGATTATTCTTATAAACTAATGGGGGAGAAATATGAATACACTTATGTGATAACCTTAAAAGGGGATAGTTACGCAACGATAAATGGATGGCAGAACACAAATGGTACAGCTGGTCATTGGACTTACGATATAAATTTATCAGTTGTTGGTGTGCCATCTACGTCAAATTTTAATATTGACTTTGATTGGACTAAAAACAATGCGGGTAATTATAATTTTGATATGGTTTTTAATATGGGAGACTATGGCACCATGCGTTATGTGTCAAATATCAATAGTGATTTGTCAGGGGATTTTAATTTTTACATTGACAATGAGCTTATTTATGCAAGCTTGTGGAATTCCGGCGGTAGCGGAAGATTTACTGATTATTTTACTGACCCGCCAACAATTACTACTTGGTAATTAAAAGAATTTAAAGAATTAAAAGAGGCTACAGTTGTTAGCTTCTTTTTTTTTGCAATTCTGTTAGGTTGGCTTGAATTGTATATTTCTAATAAAGCCAAAAAAAATTACCCTCTTTACTCTGAAAAATAACAGTATTTTTATGATTCAATAAAATGTTGAGATTATATCTATACTCCATTGGATTGATAACAACAAAATAGGCCCCTCCCCAAGGTATGCCTCGTGAAATTTTAGAACATCAATACAGTTTTGGTATTTGATAAACATACTACTGGAGTTAAAATAAATTAACAAAAAAATAATTTTAATTAACACTTACTGTTAACAAAAAAATATATATTTGCATGAAAATTACGTTTGATGATAACAAATTAAGAAAGTATGCTAATGATGACAGATTAGCAGAAAATAAACTTGGAAAACGAGAAGCTGGACTCTTTAAACAGCGACTTGATGATTTAGCAGCGGCACAAACTTTAGAGGATGTTAGACATTTGCCTGGCAAATACCATGAATTAGTTGGGAATAGAAAAGGACAATGGGCTTGTAATTTAGTTCATCCTTATAGATTAATTTTTGAGCCTCACGAAGACCCAATCCCTACCAATGAGGACGGTCAATATATCTGGATAGCGATAAAAGGAGTTGAAATAATTAAAATTGAAGATTATCACTAACAAAAAAACAAATGACAACAATTACCCAATATTACCCTCAGTCAGTTTCACATCCCGGCACTACTTTGTCAGAAATTTTAGCTGAGAAAGAAATGGGAGCAAAAGAATTCGCAGTAAGAACTGGAAAACCTGAAAAAACAATTTCAGATGTTTTGAATGGAAGAAGTGGGATTACCCCTGAAATGGGAATTTTATTTGAACAAGTATTAAAAATTCCTGCTCATTTTTGGATTAACAGGCAAAGAACTTATGATGAATATTTAGCAAGAGTTGAATATCAAAAAACAATAGAAGAAGGAGTTGAATGGTCAAAAACCTTTCCTTATGCTAAAATGGCTTTATTGGGTTGGGTTGAGCCAACCACGAAAAAAGAGGTAAAGGTTATAAACCTTTTTGACTACTTTGAAGTTTCTAATACTAAAGGATATTACGATTTTTATCATAATCAAAAACTATTAGTCAACTTTAGAATTTCATTAAAAGAGAATGAAAATGCTGGAGCTATTGCAGCTTGGTTAAGACAAGGAGAAATTCAAGCTGATGCTTTTAATGTTCCAGAATTTGACAAAAAAAAATTAAACGAAATTTTGCCTAAACTAAAAACAATTATGGCATCACAACCCAATGATTTTTTCAGTCAGATACAAGTATTGTGCAGCTATGCCGGTGTGAAAGTAGTACATACTCCTTGTTTGCCAAAAGCACCAATTCACGGTTCAACAAGATGGTTAAATGATGTGCCATTAGTACAATTAAGTGGACGTTACAGAAGGAATGATATATTTTGGTTTACCTTTTTTCATGAAATTGGACATATTTTACTTCACGGTAAAAAATACATTTCAATTGAAAATATTGAATATGATGGAGAAAATCAAGTTTATGAAAATGAAGCAAATGAATTTTCAGCAAATTTACTTTTGAATAAAGAACAAGAACAAGAAATAACGAACAATCATACTTTAACAGAAAATGATGTTGTTAGCTACGCTAATAAATTTAAAACGCATCCAGCCATTATAATTGGAAGGTTACAACATTTAAAGTTAGTTCCTTTTGGTATGGGTAATAATTTATGTAAACCAATAGATTTTTGTTCGTAGTAAAACCAATAGAAATATTCATCTCTTTAGTCGAATATTAATTGTTTTGAACTTGTATGATAAAAAAACGGACAGACTCGCATTGCGTTTCCCTTTTCAGACTGACTAATATTTATGCTTAATTTTTGCTTACGTACTGGTTTTCGGATTGATCTGTTTCTACGCCGTTTTATTAATAAATTAATTCTTAAAAAGACTTTTTCAGTGGCCTCTATTGCTGTAACCTCTTTTTAAAAAAGCTCTCTCTCTAAGAATAGAACCTATATAAATTTAAAGGGTTTTTAAATAATCGATACTTTTTTTCAATGCTATTTCGGGTGATTGTACCATATCCTGTTCAACAAAGAAATGCTCAACACCGTTTTGTTTTGCAGCAGTAAGTATTGTAGGCAAATCTAGTACACCTTCTCCAGATGAAGTCATGTAAGGAAAAAGGCTAATCCATTGTGATGCATCACCACCATCTCCTGCAAATCTTTTTGCTTCTTTCATGTCTTTTATATGCACCATTTTATACCTGTCTTTATGCTTTTTGAATAATTCAACGGGATCTGCTCCACCGGCTATTGTCCAGTAAAGATCCATTTCAAAATAAACCAAGCTAGGGTCGGTTTGATCAAAAATAATATCTAATGGCATAACTCCATTCACATTGTTTAAGCCATAGCCATGATTGTGATATGCAAAACGAATTCCTTCTTTCTTGGCTTGAGCACCAATCGAGTTGAATTTTTCTGCTACTCGTTTATAATCGTCTAGGTTTTTTCTTTCAGCATCCGGAATGGAAGGAAGTACCACATATTTTGCGCCAATTAAATTAGCGGTTTCCGCCAATGGACCCATATTATTTGATAGTGTATCTAAATCAGTATGCATGGAAGGAATAGTAATGCCATTTGATTTTGCTGCTTTAAAAAAATCAGAAGCTGTTTTGTTAAAGAAACCACTCCCTTTGAATCCTAATTGGGGTGTAACGGAATTCCATGAAGCTTTTGCTTTTTCAGTACTGAATTCATAAGGTCCAAAACATTCCACTTCTTTGTATCCCATTTTAGCTAACATAGCAAAAGCGCCATCAAAGTCATTCTCTAGCATTTTTGGTATAGAGAATAAACCCAAGCCTACTTTATTGATTAATGGAGTTCTGGCAAACAGTTCATTTGCGTTTACTAAAGATGCTACAGAAAATAGGGCAGTGCTTTGAAGAAATTGACGTCGTTTCATAGTGCGGAATTTACAACCTCTAATTTATTCAATTATTTGGAAATAAAAAATAATTTTATATAAAAGTGGTCCCTTCGAAAATTTAAGAATCACTAAGCGCTAATTTTTACACATAAAAAAAGCCCGACATTGCTGTCAGGCTTTTAAAGGTCCCTCTCTTGGGCTCGAACCAAGGAGTGTGACTAGCAGTAAAACCAAGACTTTACGTTGTTTTACTTTTTTATGTTACCGAATTGTATGCCTTTTTTATTGATTTAATAATGGCTATATCTTTTTGTTTTAATCAAAAACTACATCTTCATCAATTATTTCAGCAACATTCGTTGTGGGTAGAACATACTGATTAAAGGTAGTGTCTTCTGTTTTAGCGTGTAAAACCCCTCTAGTTGTTCCGATAGTAAGCATTGCCATATGAGCGACAAAATTTTTCGGGAAAATCATTTTGTCTTCTTTTGCAAAACTTTTCCATGCTGAATCATCAATTTGAAAGAAACAACTTACCTGTATACTCATGAATGGTTTTTTCTTCATTTCAAAAGTAAATTTCGTTGTAACTGAAAATCTTTTGTCATCTGAATTTAATCCAAAAGTCAAGTTAGTATTTAGTTTGATTTTATCTTTCTCAGAGTAATTTTCTGGAAATAAAGCAAACTGCTCAGTTTTTATCTGAATTAAGCTGAAACTAATTTTATTATTATCTTCCATTACATTGCCTTTTCTAAAGGTTGAAAAGTTGTTTGATTTAATTTGTTATAAACAATTTTCATATTTGACCCTTCTTTTTTCTTAAAGTTATTCAATGATTTAAAATAAGAATTGCTGGTTGAAGCCAAATCTTCTGACCAACTCTCTTGAACTGCTTTTATAACTTGAGCTTTAATCTCAATTTTATTTACTGGTTTGTAATCAATAATTTCCATCAAGACAATTCCTAATGCGGTTTCTAACTTATCAACCGTTTCAAAAGTCATGTTTTCTTGGCCTTTGACAATTTTATTCACATGCTGCGCAGAAACGTTCATTTTTTCTGCTAAATCTTTTTGTGACCAACCTTTGTCTTTTAATGCTTCAAGAACATTAACTGCTACTTTTGCTGATTGATCTAATCTTTTTTTGTTGGTTTTATAATGGTCCAACTTTGCAAGAAAATTAGATGGTTCATTACTTACTAATTTTGCAAATTTTTCTAATCTTTCGTTTTGTGTCATGGCTTTAAATTTCAAACGTTTCAAAATCATCTTGGTCTAGAATTCCTTCTTCTTTTAGATAATTTCTAACGTCATTCAATTTTAGTAATTCTTTTTGTAAATGTGGTTTGTCATTCATCGCGCCTACGAGCTTTATTGCTCCTCCGGTAACTATGAATGTATTGGGTGCTATTCTAATGGCGTATATACGTAACCATTTCTTCTGGCTGTTTGTTTTGGCTTTTTCTTGTTGAAGTTCTTTTTGAGAATAGTCACCGTCTCGTAACGGTTTAAAAGCTAATGATAATGTTTCGTCATTACTTTTTGTTCCAGAAATTGCCAATGCTTTGAGTCTTTCAAATAAAAATAAGGCTTCATCCCTTGTGTATGAAATTGCTTGTTGAATGCTGATAGTTTTTCCATAATAACCACTATTCAAATCGTTTTGATGCAAAGTGAAAAAATCGTGTAAATATTGAGGGTCTAATAACCATTGGTCGATACATTTAGTTGCTTCATCTTCTGGTTCTCCTAGAAAGTGAATAGAAAATAATCCCTGCTTATTTTCTTGGGCAAATATAGGAACTATTTTCATAAAATCAACTTATAGGTTTATTTTTTAGCAAAATTATATGATTTTACAATACTATGGAAACTTAGTTATTAACATAAAGTCTTGTTTCTTCCTCAATTACATCTTATGTTATTCGCAAAGACTTTAAAAACAATAGGTTGTAGACTATTTGTAACATCCTCTTTGTTTTCCTAAAAAGGATATTTATCTCTATCTGCTTTACCCGATCATAGCATTCTCACTGATTTTTTCTATTATGCTGATTACTTTATGAGCATCGCTATCATCAAAAACCCCTAATAAACCTTTGTCATTTGCATTTGTAAATGGTGATTCAAAGAGCACACTAGGCTCTATAGCGCCGTTTACAGTAAGATACGAAATGATGTTTTATTTGGTCTGCTCTTAGGTTTCCATTGCTTAGAAAGTCTGCAAAAGCATCTTATGCTGCTTTTACATCTAGACCAATAATACTTCTAATGAATATGCCAAGTGGTTCTTGTCCGTACTCCTTAACAAAATCCTCTCTTGTACCTTTCATTATTCATACTAGGTCACCTTTAAATGCCTTTTGTAAGAGTCTATTAGGAAAGAACAAATTCACTTTTCTTTATTTCTTTGCCTAAGTGTTTATCGTGAATGTCCTCAACAGAAAAAGGATTTTCCCGTAATCTTAAAATCATGTAGATGCTATTGACCTTTGATTTTATTGTGTCAAGTTGAGAGTTGTATAGAATTGCCGATTTATGAGATTTTAGAATTACTTGGCTTTTGTTGTCCCAATAGTCAGCTTCTATATGAATGCCTGTGCTAAGTTGTTTTCTGTTACCATTCAGGGTTAATCTACAATACAATGGGGATTGATTCTTCTTGTTTGTTCTGTTCTTTGCTTGAACAAATAGAATTTTAAAATTTTCTGTTGTCATAACTTTTGGTTTAAGTTAGACCTACAATTAGTTACAATAAAAAGTGTTGCCTTTTAGAAAAAGAGATGTTGCCTAATATGTTGCCTTTTTTTATAAAAGAAACTATATCAAAGTTGTCAAATGACAAAATCTCCATTTTTTAATAGAACCTTGTGAAGCACTGATTTCACTACCGCCTTAAAACAAAAAAGACCTTACATTGCTGTAAAGTCTTTTTAAAAAGCTCCCTCTCTTGGGCTCGAACCAAGGACCCTCTGATTAACAGTCAGATGCTCTAACCAACTGAGCTAAGAAGGAAACTGTGTATTTTTATTCTTGTATCGAATGAACGTTTTTAAGTGTTTATTAGTGACGTGTGTTTCACTTCTAAAGCGGTGCAAATATAGGGCTTAATTTGTTTTTAGCAAACAAAATTAAAACTTTTTTCAATTTTTTTTACTTCCCTACAATTGCTTTGTAAATATCGTTTCCGTTAGCAAATAACAACAGTGTTATAAGTAATACGAAACCAACCATTTGAGCGTTCTCAAGGAATTTATCGCTTGGTTTTTTACCACTTACTATCTCATATAATAAAAACATCACATGACCACCATCAAGCGCTGGAATCGGCAATAAGTTCATCACACCAAGCATTATTGATAATAAAGCGGTGATCGTCCAGAAAACTTCCCAACTCCATGTATTAGGAAAAATGTCGAAGATGGCTTTAAAGCCACCCACTTGTTTGTAGGCACCAGTACTTGGACTGAAAATCATTTTTAGTTGTTTTCCGTATCCTACTAGTTGATCTTTCCCTTTTACAAGCCCTACCGGAATAGATTCTAATAAACTAAATTCCTGTTTGCTGATTTTATAATAACCGAGTTTTTCAAGTGAAGCTATTCCTAAACCTCCAACACCAATCCCTAATTTTCCTTCTTTAGAAACAATAACAGGAACCTGGACTTCTTTGCTGTCTCTTAAAACCGTTGCACTAATCGTCTTGTTTTTGTTGTTTTCTAAAACTGCTTTAGCTTGGTCAAAATATTTTGTTGGCTGTCCATTAAGCGCAATAACGATATCTTTTGGTTTTAGTTCTTTATTCAATGATCCTGCTGAAATTTCAGAAACTGCAAATGGCATCCTAATGTCAACTAACGATCCTTTTTCAAACTTTGAGAGTTGATCCACAAAATCATTTGGCATTGTGATCGATTGTTCTGTTCCGTTTCTTTCTATCAAAACCTGTTTTGCCATGACAATCTTCATGTTAATGTCATTGTCGAATTTTACTACTTTTTCACCATCAATCGAGATGATTTTATCACCAGTTTTAAACCCTGCGTTTTGCATGGCTTTGTTTTCTATCAAAAGACCGTCTTTTAAATCTGAGTTTGCAATATAGGTGTCACCATAAGCAAATGCCATCCCGATATAAATAATGAATGCCAAAATGAAATTCACAGTTACGCCACCCAACATAATAATCAAACGTTGCCAAGCTGGTTTAGATCTAAATTCCCATGGTTGAGGTGGCAAAGCCATTTGCTCTTTGTCCATGCTTTCGTCGATCATTCCGGAAATTTTTACATAACCACCTAGAGGCAACCAACCGATACCATATTCAGTTTCGCCAATTTTCTTTTTTATAAGGGAATATTTAACGTCAAAAAACAAATAAAATTTTTCGACTCTGGTTTTAAACAATTTAGCAGGAATAAAATGTCCTAATTCGTGAAGTATAATAAGTAATGATAAGCTCAATAAAAATTGAGAAAGCTTGATAACTATGTCCATTTTTTAATTTTAGTTCTTTTACAACTTACAAAAGTAAGGTTTTCTATTTGTTTAATTTGCAATAATTGTTCCAGACCCTTTTAAATGTTTGTTAATTAATTAAATTTCAATTTTTCCTTTCAGCTATGTCTCGTAACTTTACTTTTTCTGAAACGGATTTTCGTTATCTTATTTAAAATGCATTTAAAATAAATAGTTATGTCTTCAAAATTATTTTCGCCACTTCAAATAAAAAACATCAGCCTTAAAAATAGAATCGTTATTTCTCCAATGTGTCAATATTCAGCGCAGGACGGTTTTGCCAATGATTGGCATCTTGTGCATCTGGGCAGTCGTGCTTCAGGAGGGGCAGGACTAATTATTCAGGAAGCGACTGCAGTTTCTCCCGAAGGCAGAATTTCCCCTGAAGATTTAGGGCTATGGAAAGACGAACAAATTGAAAAGTTACAAATCATCAATCGTTTTATTGTCAGTCAAAATGCAGTTCCCGGAATTCAATTGGCACATGCCGGGAGAAAAGCAAGCGGAGCTGCACCATGGGAAGGAGGCAGGAAATTAGACGAAAACCAAGGCGGTTGGGACACAGTAGCACCGAGTGCTATCGCATATCATGACAATGAGAAAGCACCAATCGCATTAGATAAAGCAGGAATTGTAAAAGTGATTGCAGACTTTAAAGCGGCTACCAAAAGAGCGGTTCAAGCTGGTTTTCAAGTTCTGGAAATTCATTCGGCTCATGGTTATTTATTGCATCAGTTTCTTTCTCCCTTATCTAATTACAGGACAGACGAGTACGGTGGAAGTTTCGAAAACCGAACCCGTTTGGTTCTTGAAGTAGTGGAAGTAGTACAATCAGAATGGCCTGAAAACTTGCCTTTGTTTGTTAGGATTTCCGCTACGGATTGGGCGCAAGGCGGTTGGAACATCGAAGAATCAGTACAGTTTTCGAAAATACTGAAAGAAAAAGGAGTGGATTTAATTGATGTTTCTTCGGGAGGATTGGTATCACATCAACAAATCTTGTTGGGACCAAATTACCAGGTTCCTTTTGCAGAAAGAATAAAAAAAGAAACTGGAATAAAGATAGGTGCCGTCGGATTAATCACAGAATCTGGTCAGGCAGAGGAAATTATTGCAACTGGAAAAGCAGATTTGGTTTTGTTTGCAAGAGAATCGCTTAGGAATCCAAATTTAGGACTGACATTCGCAGAGGAACTTCATGTGGATGTTCAATGGGCAAAGCAATACGAAAGAGCCAAAATAAAATAACTAAGCCCCTTCTGTTTTTCATATATTTTTCAGCGTTTAATCCTATAGGAATAAATAAGTTCATTGAGTTTTAAAATTAAAAGTTATAAATTCGTGTTCGACTAAAAAAAAAGCACATGCAAAAAATAAGAACTGCTTTACTTTCCTACGGAATGTCTGGAAAAGTATTCCACGCTCCGTTTATATCGTTTCACCAAGGTTTTGAACTGATTGGTTCATGGGAAAGAAGTAAAAAATTGATCCGGGAGGACTATCCTTCGGTTAAAAGTTATAGCACAATGGAGGCTTTACTCGAAGATGATGTGGATTTGGTAATAGTGAATACGCCAGTGGATACGCATTATGAATATGCCAAAAAAGTATTGCTAGCCGGAAAACATGCTATTGTCGAGAAAGCATTCACCACAACAGTTGCGCAAGCAAAAGAACTAGCTGCTTTGGCCAAAGAAAGAGGAGTAAAACTAGCCGTTTTCCAAAACAGAAGGTGGGACAGTGATTTTAAAACTATTCAGCAAATCATTTTGGAAAAAAAATTGGGTGAAATAGTGGAAGCTGAATTCCATTTTGATCGTTACAATCCTCTTTTGAGCCCAAAGTCACATAAAGAAACTGCCAATTCCGGAGCCGGAATTCTAAAGGATTTAGGACCTCATTTGATTGATCAGGCTTTGTGTTTATTTGGCTTGCCTGAATCTGTTTTTGCTGATATTAGAATTACGCGAGAGCATTCTCTAGTGGACGATTATATAGATATTTTGTTGTATTATTCTGATTTTCGTGTCCGATTGAAAGCTGGATTTTTTATCAGAGAAGCCGTGCCGTCTTATATGATTCATGGTAAAAAAGGTTCTTTCTTGAAACCGCGTGGCGATGTGCAGGAAGACGATTTAAAACTTGGAAAAAAACCTAATTTAGATACTTGGGGAAAAGAGCCTAACAGTAAAGAAGGTACTTTACACACTGAAATTGAAAACGACATCTTTAACGCTAAAGTCCCAACACTTCAAGGCAATTACTACGATTTTTTTGACGGAGTTTACAATTCCATTTTAAATGATACACCAGAGCCGGTAACTGCTCAGGACGGAGTTCATGTAATGCAAATTATTGAAGCTGCAATTCAAAGTAGCGCTGAAAAGAAAGTAATTGGTCTATAAGTTGGATCCGGAATGTTTAGCAATTTACCCGCAGATTCGATTTCTATAAAAGTTTAAAAATCAATGAATCTGCGGATATCGCTTTTTTGTTAGGCAACAGAGTTCATTTTTTATAAACAATAACGATGTATTTTTAGGCAAATGTGTTGTTTCGACATAATGAACGATTGCTTTTTGTACTTTTGACCTTAAGAAATTCTAAAACTAATTCTTTTGATAGATTTAAACTTTTTGGGCAGGTTCAAAGCGAAGGGAAAATATAAGAAAACATATAGGGACGCTAAAATTTCTTATTTGAACCGAATTCGTTGGGCAGTATCAATGTTTTATTTTGGTCTGGGTTTGTGTTTTGCTTCTTGGGCGAGCCGAATACCGGATATTAAAACAACATTGCATTTAAGCGAAGGCGATTTAGGCAGTATTTTATTTGCATTACCATTAGGACAGCTCGTAGCAATGCCTTTTTCAGGTAGATTAGTAACTCGTTTTGGAAGTCATCGCACCCTAATAGTTGCATTATTAGGGTATGTTTTCAGTCTGACGAATCTTGGTTTAGCTGTTCATGCCTGGCAACTGTCTCTGGCTTTATTTGTGTTTGGAATATTCGGTAATTTTTCGAATATCTCTGTTAACACTCAAGGTGTTTATACTGAAGGACTTTTTAAAAGAACCATCATGTCTTCTTTTCATGGCATGTGGAGTTTAGCTGGATTTACAGGAGCTTTGGTAGGATTGGGAATGTTAGCAATGGATCTTACTCCATATCAACATTTTTTAATTGTTGCAGCAATTGTACTTTTGTTGGTTGCTTTTAATTTTAAATTTCTAATAAAAGCAAAAGAAACCGTTACAACAGAAAAGAAAAAAGGATTCAGAAAACCAGATAGCACACTGATTTGGTTAGGAATAATTGGTTTTTGTTGCATGGCAAGCGAAGGAGTCATGTTTGACTGGAGCGGTGTCTATTTCAAAGATGTTGTGAAAGCGCCCGGACCATTGGTGATTTTGGGCTATACTTCTTTTATGATTATGATGGCGGGTGGCCGATTTTTTGGAGATGGTTTGAGTCATAA
Organism: Flavobacterium rhamnosi; assembly: GCF_048286515.1. Classification (NCBI taxonomy): domain Bacteria; kingdom Pseudomonadati; phylum Bacteroidota; class Flavobacteriia; order Flavobacteriales; family Flavobacteriaceae; genus Flavobacterium; species Flavobacterium rhamnosi. The sequence continues at coordinate 34,966 of NZ_JBLVPS010000008.1, forward strand.
ATTTGGACGAAAAACAGTGATGCAAATCAGCGGTTGCATGATTTCGGTAGGTTTATTTACCGCCGTATTTTTTCCGTTCATAATTCCATCAACCATCGCTTTTATGTTTGTGGGATTGGGAGTTTCCACTATTATACCAACTCTTTATAGCATTGCTGGGAAAAATCCAAATATCCCCACAGGCGAAGCCTTAACAGCTGTTTCTAGCGTAAGTTTCCTTGGCTTTTTAATGGGCCCACCAATAATTGGTTATATAGCTGAGGTATTTAGTTTGCGATTTTCATTCGCTTTCATTGGTATTTTTGGATTCTTCATTGCACTAATGGTTTCCAGAATCAAGGCAATTCAAGACTAGTTTTTGATACCCAACATCTGTAGTTGATTTAAGATGTTGCTTTTTAGTAAATGATGTGTAGTTTCGGGATTACAGATTTTTGTTTTAGAAGGTAAATCTTTTAGTTGTGAGGATGTTGTTTTTCACTGCGGCTACAGGAGGAATTTACTATATTTGCCTTTTTTAAATAAATTTTACCATGAAACAAATCCTTTTTGCACTAGTTCTAACGCTCTGTGTATCCTGTTCAAAAGACAAGGAAGTCGATTATATTGCCCAAAACGAAAAAGAAATTAGTGCTTATGTAGCAAAAAATAATTTAACGGTGCAAAGAAGTGCTTCAGGACTGTATTATGTAGTTAGTGACGAAGGTACTGGAGAGCAGCCAATAACAACCTCTAATGTAACGGTAGCGTACAAAGGTTACTTTACAAACGGATCTGTATTTGATCAAAGTAAAGCAGAAGGCATTTCATTTAACTTGCAAGAAGTCGTAAAAGGCTGGACAGAAGGAATCACTTATTTTAAAGAAGGCGGTAGTGGTATCCTTTTGGTACCGGCTCACCTAGGATACGGAAATAATGATAATAAGGGTATTCCCGGAGGTTCTGTACTCATTTTTGAGGTTAAACTTATTTCAATAAATTAGAATTTATTCCTTAGATGTTAGGATGAGAATCCGTGTTGTCTTGAGTATTTCTAAGTCATCTGGTTTTTAACGATAATGCTAAAATAAAAGGGCAGTCTAAATTTTTAGACTGCCTCTTTGTTTTTGATTATTTGATTTCGACAATGCTTATGGCATAGCCTCCACCCGGAGCACTGAATTGTGACAGTTTTGATTTACTGGTCACAGCCATTTTGCGAACAGTATATGCTTGCGGATTTGTTTTAAAATGCGCATCCTTTGCATCTGCATAGATCGTAGCCATATATTTTTTTCCTTTTTCCAAGAAATCGAACTTGATAGTAGAAGTACGAGAATTTTCACCATTTACATTTCCGATAAACCAGTTGTTCGTCACTTTTGCTTTACGGGCAACGGTAACATATTGACCTGGTTCAGCTTCAAGATATTTGCTGTCAGTCCAATCTACAGCTACATCTTTGATAAACTGGAAAGCATCCGGAAAGCGATCATAATTCTCCGGTAGGTCAGCTGCCATTTGCAATGGACTGTACATCGTTACATACAAAGCCAGTTGATTAGCTATTGTGCTGTTAACATGTGAATTATTACTAGGATTAAGTTTGCTTAAATCCATTTCAAAAATACCCGGAGTATAATCCATAGGTCCACCTACTAAACGTGTAAAAGGCAATACTGTTACGTGATTTGGCTTAGAACCTCCAAAAGATTGATATTCGGTTCCTCTTGCCGCTTCATTGCCGATCAAGTTTGGATACGTTCTTGAAATACCAGTTGGGCGAACAGCCTCGTGAGCATTAACCATAATTTTGTAATCAGCTGCTTTTTCTATAGCATATTGATAATGATTGACAATCCATTGGCTGTAATGGTTTTCACCTCTTGGCATGATATCACCAACATATCCGCTTTTCACGGCATCGTATCCATTGTCTTTCATAAACTGATACGCTTTATCCATGTGACGCTCGTAGTTACGTACAGAACCTGAAGTTTCATGGTGCATTATCATTTTAACTCCCTTCGATTTTGCATATTCATGTAAGCCTTTCACATCAAAATCTGGGTAAGGAGTTAAAAAATCAAAAACATAATCTTTTGAATGCCCAAACCAGTCTTCCCAACCTTCATTCCAGCCTTCTACCAATACTGCATCAAACCCATTCTTGGATGCAAAATCAATATATTTTTTCACATTAGCATTATTTGCACCATGTTTTCCGTTTGGTTTTGCTTTTGCAAAATCAGTAACGCCAAGTTGTACCGTAGGGAATTCATCGGTGTAAGCCCATGAGCTTTTTCCGGTAATCATTTCCCACCAAACACCCACATATTTAACGGGTTTTATCCATGAAGTATCTTCAATTTTACAAGGGTCATTTAAATTTAAAGTCATTTTTGAAGCAAGAATTTCTCTCGCGTCATCGCTAACAATTATGGTACGCCACGGCGAATGGTTTGGAGCTTGCATATATCCTTTATCTCCTTTAGCATCTGGTGTTAACCACGATTCAAATACCATGTTTTTATCATCCAGATTCAGATGCATACATGAATAGTTGATTAATGCCGCTTCATGTAAATTGATATACAGTCCGTCACCTGTTTTTAGCATTAACGAGGTCTGAACTCCTGTAGGAGAAAAAGAAGTCTGCGATACATTTGCAGTTTTCGCTTTTTCAGTTAACCCTCTAATTTCAGACAATTTTGAAGTGGTATAATCGTATTCTTGGGTGTCATAGTCACCGGGAATCCAAAATGCAGTATGATCGCCTGCCATTGCAAACTGGGTTCTTTCTTCTTTAATTACAAAATAAGTTAGGTTTTTTTGTGAAGGGAATTCATAGCGGAATCCAAGTCCATCGTCAAACAAACGAAAACGAATAATAATCTGTCTGTCAGTCCCTTTTTGATTTAATGTTACTGCCAATTCATTATAGTGATTGCGAATTGAAGCAACTTCTCCCCAAACAGGTTTCCAAGTTTCATCAAAGCTTACTGTTTTTGTGTCAATAACAGTAAAATCGTTCAATAGTGATTTTTTATCATTTTTTAACTCAAGACCTAATTTACTTGGTTTTACAACTGCTTTGCCTTTGTAATTTAAACTGTAACTAGGAGTTCCGTCATTTTGTAATGAAAACTCCATCACAAATTTTTCATTTGGTGATTTTAACTGCTGTGCTTTAGCGGAGTTAAAAAATGCTAGCCATACTAAGGCTGTAATAAGAAAATGCTTCATTTTTTAAATAAAATTTAATAATTAATTTTCAGGTTTAATAGTGAATGTGGTCAACATTATTTTCACGAAATCGATTTATTGGAAAATTCAAAGTTTTAATTCAAATTTCAAATTTCGTGGAAGTAAAAGTAAACTCTTTACACCATACATATTTTTATCATTCTTAAAAAGTAGATTGAATTTCTATTTAAAAAATGTAATATGATGTATAGCTGGTTATTATGTAAATTTATTGCTTAAAAAAAGTGGTAGATTGATATTAAAAAAGTAGTATTCAAGATTGTTTTAAACCTGAAAAGCTTCTTAATAAATAGATTTTTTTATTTTAAATTGGTTCCTATTCGCATTACTCTTGATTCAAATTGCTCACGAGGTCCTGCTGCTTTATTTTTTAATTGTGAACGGTAATTATAAATTGTGGATACAGAATAGCGAAGGAATATTGATATTTTTGCACTATCCTTGATGCCCAAACGGATGAGTGCAAAGATTCTTAATTCAGTATTAAGCAGTTCTCCTTCCTTCAATTGTGTTACTTCGTCATCAATCAGTAAAGCTGCAAATTCTTTGATAAAATTTGGAAAGAGCTGCAAGAATGTTTTGTCGAAATTACGGTAAAACTCCTTGAGCTCATTTTCAATAAACTGTTTCGATTTTATGGCACTTACGAGATCGTTCATTTTTCCTGTAGTTACCATTATATTCAATTTTCGACGGTATTCGTCTAGCTTGCCTATATAATCCGAACACTGATCCATGTAACGGCCAATGTATATTTCCTTCAAAAGGTTTGCTTCAGTAAGAGTGTAATTTGTCTCATTCAATTTTTCATTGAATGTATGTAATTCCTTATTCAGATCAGAAAGCTGGGTGTTCGCTAAACTTAAATCCTGCTTCGCTTTAGATAATTTCTTCATTTGCTTGTAGAGCAAAAAGAGTACTGCCAACAAAAATAATGATAAAATACTGGCACTTATTAAAAACAGAATTAATTGAAGTCGATTGGTTTCATTTTGTTTTTGATAGGACTCGTTGATGATAGGCATCATCTTAGATATTTCATAAGTCCGCAAGCGGGCATTGCAAAAAAGAGCATCTTCGAGGGACCGTTTTATATATTTATAAGCACGGTCTATATCTCCATTTTCATACATCAGAAAAGCCAAAGATCGCAACGAAATATATTCCTTTTTAGCCAATTGCAAATCGGATATGGCAGAAATTGTTAACCATTTTTTCTGCTGTTCATGGTCTTTTTTTTGGCGATAAGCCTGTGAAATAATATAGGCAATAACAGCCCGGTCAGGACTATTATGAGCAATATTCGGAAAATAATTATGTAGTAAATCAAGCGTCTCGTTATATTTTCCAGCATCAATAAGCGTACTGGACTTAGCCATAATGTATGGGCTTGTTTGAGGCATATAGAAATTTAACGAGGAGTCACGGTACTTTTTCGTTAGTAAAACATACTTTTCTTTTTCTTGAGGCGAAGATGCATAATCAGACATGTATCCATAAACAGCACTATTTACAGTAAAATAATAAGCCTTGAGATCGGGAGAAGTGTTGATGTTGATCTTATTAAGGATATCTGTTGCTTCCTTATACATCCCTAATGTTCCCATTATAGAAGCCAGATTTAATCGGGCATCATTTAGCTTTCTAACATCATTTAATTTTTCTGCTATTTGAAAACTCTTTCTTGCATAAATCAGGGCCGAGTCGGACTGATACGACTTGTATTCAGAGTACAATTTTCCATAAATCTCATGTTTTTGAAGATCAGTAGAAGTGTATTTCAGCAGTCCTTTGAGTTTGTTTATTTCATTCTCTTTTTTATTAGAATATAATTGATAATTATCTACCGTTTTGTCCAATTCATCTAACAATGAGTCAAAATTATTTTGAGCAAGAAGAAGAGCGGGAAATAGCGATACAATAACTAATGTCAAAAATCTATTCATTGTTTGTTCTTTGAAAGAATTAATTTTTTTTTCTATCTCATTCTACAAAACGAGAAGAAAATGAAAAGTCCGGTTGCTTAGTATTGCATTACATCAAACTGTCTTTCACAATCGGTAAACTATTTTTTTCAGCAGGAGCAATAACGGCATTGTCCAAAGTATTTGTAACTACTTTTGGGGTTGGTTTTATCTTCTGTTTGATAACAACCGCATCATTCAGTACAAATGGTGTAGGCATCATCCATCTTTCCCTTTTTGCGATGTTAAACAGCGGATTTTGTAACAAATCGAAAGAACTTTCCATTAATTCCATTTCCAAGACTGTAGCAATACTGATGCTGAATTGCATTTCCAAAGGTATATTATCAACGACGTAATAACTCAAGATTTTCTGTCCGTTTCGTTCGTATCTAGATCCTTTTTGGCCTAATGATGCCGCGCCGTTTGCTTTAAAATTATGAAAAACCATTTTTTCATTCGCGAAAATATCATAACGATTGACTTTTCGATTTGGTGAGATTTTGATTTTTAAATACCTTTGGTTGCCAATAATCCTGTCTTCAAGAAATTCTATGCTTGGTTTTGCTAAGGCTTTTACGGGAGCATCTGCCTGATAGGTAAGAACAGAGTTGTATTTGCTGTATAAAGGCGTTTCGTTTAATGCGCTTGCCTCTTTTGGATTTTCGCCTAGGTACCCTTTGGTCCATGCGTCAAGATTGGTGTCGTAGGTTAACCAGTTTGCTTTATTCGTATCGGCATTATATACATATAATAAACTGTTTGATTTGGCTTTTCCAAATTCATAACCTGAGTTGTAATGCGCTTTAACTAAAAAGCCAATCGCAAGAGCAAAAAACAGTAAAGACCAGATCCCTTTTTTGGCGAAAGCTCCAAAAACAGGCAATAGTAATCCAAAAGTCAATATTGTAAGAATAGCACTTCCAAACAGCACTTTGAGACCCAAACCGATTGGGAACATTTGGATGAATGGTACTATAATGATTAAAGAAGGGATGCTAAAAATAAGATTTAGCATTTTATTAGACCTCTGAGTCACAATAAAAACGCCAAAAATAAATAATCCAAAGTAAACCGGAATAATCAAAAATCCAGCTCCTTGTAGAACAAAAGCGAGAATTCCGTTAATTATAATCCATAGAAATAATGGTACTACGTAATGATTCATAGTAACTTTTTTAGCAGAAAAACTGTTGTAAAACGCTAAGCCTATCGCTAAGGCTAAAAGCACAAAAGCACAAATGTAATCGTGGCCATTATAGGTAAATCCGTTGAGTAAATCATTGTATTGGGGATAGACTTTCAATAGTATTTTCCATCCAAAGAATGTAATTAATCCAGTAACGATTAGGGAGCCTAAGAACGGAATAAATCCTTTTCCAATTTCCCGGAATGATAAAATGCGTTTGGCTCTTCCTAAAAACAGCAGGAAAATAAACAATCCTAAAGCGATTAGTACCATTGGTAAAACCCAGCTAAATGGATAGCTTATAAAAGTATATGGAATTGTGAAATAAACATCGTCTGTGGTTGCTTGGGTGGCACTCAAATCAGCATTCGAAAAATAATTTAACAACGGTACTAAGTAAGAGCCTTGATGTGTTAAGGTGTTTTTGCTCAAATGATCAATATCGTCCTGAGCGGTATGATAGTTAAAATGGTCATCAATAAAAGCAAAATTATATCCTTGAATATTTCCTTGTTCCCTGAAAACGGTTAAATCTGTATCATTGGGTAACATTTTGTAAATACTGTACATTAAGGAATTGGAGACGGGAAAAGTTGCATTAGCAGCAGCAAATTCCTGCACCAATCCTGCATTTCCTTTATTGGTTTCCATTAACATGTAACTCGGGCCCGAGGAGCCTCGTGCTTCAAAATTAAGCACTAAGCCTATTTGGTGTGCCCAACTATGTTTTGTAACAAAAAGGGCAGCACCATTTAATCCTAATTCTTCTGCATCTGAAAACAGAATGATGATATCATTTTTATGAGGTGTTTTATTGTACAAAAAAGCACGGACACTTTCTAAGATTGTTGCAACACCTGAGCCTGCATCACTTGCTCCGGGAGAATAGGAATGCGGGGCACTGTCATAATGTGTAAGTAACAGCAATGCTTTAGAATTAGAAGTTCCTTTTATTCGAGCCAAAATATTTTTTGACTTTACCAAATTTCCCCAATCACTCAAAGTGTATCCCTCTTGGATAGCGGTTTCCAGTCCTAATTTATTAAGTTCTTTTTGTAGATAATTCGCAACTATTTCATGATTATCAGAACCTACGTAATGAGGTTGTTTTGAAATGGCTTCCACTTGCTTCAAAGCTCTTTTGGTCGAAAATTCAGAAAGAGGGCTTTCATCTTCTGAGGTCCAATGCGGCATCATGGTAAAGTAAATCAATCCTAGAACTACTAGGATAAATAAACTGGCAAAAATTGAGGAGTAATCTTTTTTCATTGCTGGTTAGGTAGGTTTGGGGGTTGTGGTATTAAATGTCTTTTTTGACTAACATATAAAAATCATTCTCCAAGGGTAGGTAGCCTTGATCGTACAGAAAATAGTAGGTATTTCCTGTTTTGGTTTGTAGAATATTAGTAAAAAACTCGAAATCGAAACCTTTGCTGAGAAGTTTTGCTCGAGTGGATTTTGATTTTCCTTCAGTATTGAGTTCGGATAGAATGCGGTAATTTTTGCGTAACTTATTGTTTATATTACGCATGAAATTAGTGCTGTCCTTATTTATTTTGTTATTGTAAGCATTGCGACAACCGTCGCTGCAAAACTTTTTGTCTTCGCGGCCTACAATCTTCTCTCCACATTCTAAGCAGGTTTTATTCATGGATTGATTTTTCTAATTTCGTATAAATCAGTTCTACGGTCTTTTAGGATTCTGGCACTTCCATGCTCGTGAAGCTCTTTAAGTAGATTTACATCCACATCTACAATCAAGGTCATTTCAGTATTAGGGGTCGTTTCCGCTTTTATTCCGGTGCTGGGAAATGCGAAATCTGAAGGCGTAAAAACAGCGGTTTGTGCATATTGAATGTCCATGTTGTTTACTTTTGGAAGATTTCCAACACATCCTGCAATGGCTACATAACATTCATTTTCTATGGCCCTGGCCTGTGCACAGTGCTTTACTCTAGTGTAACCACTTTGAGTATCAGTTAAAAATGGTACAAATAAAATATTCATTTCTTCATCGGCCATTAATCTTGCCATTTCCGGAAATTCAACATCATAACAAATCATGATGCCTATTTTTCCACAATCGGTATCAAAAGTTTTAATTTGTGAGCCACCTTTCATTCCCCAATGCAGAACCTCATTTGGAGTTATGTGAATCTTATAATACATTTCAGAAGTTCCGTCTCTTTTGCAAAGAAAACCAACATTATACAAAGTGCCATTTTCTAAATAAGGCATGCTTCCTGAAATGATATTAATGTTATAAGATATCGCAAGTTCCTGAAATTTTTTGCGAATAGGGTCTGCATATTTTGCAAGCTCTCTAATGGCATCAGGTTCCGCCAGGTGATTGTAATCTGCCATAAGTGGGGCAATAAACAACTCCGGAAAAAGGGCGAAATCACTTTTATAGCCGGATACAGCATCAATAAAAAATTCTGCCTGCTCAAATAGAGCTTCTAAGTTTATCAGTGGACGCATTTGCCACTGGATTAATCCAAGTCTTATTATGCTTTTTTGAGTATTTATTAACTGAGGACTTTCATCATAATAAATATTATTCCATTCTAATAGTACAGCAAATTCTTTGGAATCAATGTCTCCTGGCAGATAGTTTTTCATAATTCTCATCACGTGAAAATCATTACTCAATTGAAAGGAAAGCACAGGGTCATGTAATTCTTTTAGTTTGACTTTGTCGATATATTTTTTCGGGGTCAGTTCTTTAGCGTATTTACTGTAATTTGGGATTCTTCCGGCAAAAACGATAGCCTTCAGGTTCAATTTTTCACACAATTCTTTTCGGGCGTCATACAATCGTCTACCAAGACGTAATCCCCTATAGTCAGGATGAATAAAGACATCTATTCCATATAATATTTCTCCTTTTGGATTGTGTGTCGAGAAAGTGAAATTCCCGGTTATTTTAGCATAATCTGGATTTTTATCAACCAAAATTTCGGGGACAATTAACGATAATGCAGCGCCCACCACTTTTTTATCCGCAATAATTACGAATTGTCCTTCAGAAAATAAGTCCAGTAGTATTTCAATATCCTTTTCTTTCCAATACGAGTCTACAAGCTCTGGATAGGACTTTACCATTGATTTTTTCAATTCCTTATAATCTTCAATCTTCAGATTTCGTAATTCTACTTTTTTTATTTTGGCCAGCATAAGGAGTTGATTTTGACCAAATATAACTAAATTTTTCCATTTACAAACGCTTACAAATAGTTACAACCGAAAGTAAACAGTTAGTAACCGAATACTTTTTAGAAGTCACCGCATCTTTGCAATGTTGATTTGAAAGAACAATTCAACAAAACATACACTAACATTTAAACAGTATACGCCATGAGCTCATTAAGAAACAAAGTACAGTTAATTGGACACGTTGGGAGTGATCCAGAAATCAAAATTTTTGACGGAGGAAAAAAATTAGCCAATTTCAATCTGGCGACAAATGAAAGTTACAAAAATGAGAAGGGAGAAAAAGTAGAAGAAACGCAGTGGCATAAACTCGTAGCTTGGGGTAAAACAGCTGAAATCATTGAGAAATACGCAGCTAAAGGAAAAGAAATTGCCGTCGAAGGTAAATTGACATATAGAAGTTATGATGATAAAAACGGTGAAAAACGTTATGTGACCGAAGTAGTGGTTAACGAGGTATTGCTTTTAGGGAAATAGTGTCCAGATAGCAGAATTCGGTCAGTTTGCAGCTATTGTAATATTGTAAACTGTGCTCAAATAAAAAGACCATCGATAGCCATCGATGGTCTTTATTATATAGTATTGTAACTGTGTGGCGTGACTGAATAACTAATTATTCCGTTTCTTTATCCAAATCAAATCTAGGGCAACGCTTACAACGTTTGTCTTCGCCTTTTTTATAACTTTCGCAGCATTTTGACTTGAGTTTTCCTTTGGTGCCATCCTTTTTAAGGAGCCCTTTTTTGTCCTTTTTCTTTTCCTTATTTTTCTTCTTTTTACTCAAATTTTCAAAGAATTAAAATCAAGTTATAGTGTTCTAAAAAGTTTATTTAGAGTCTTTTTCTGCAGAGCCGTTTAAAGTCATTTGTTGCATGTCTCTGTCAAATAAATATAAACCACCTTTATCATCCCCAATTAAATTTATTTTATCTAAAATAAGTTTGGCCTGCGCTTCCTCTTCAATTTGTTCTGCTACATACCATTGCAAAAAGTTATGTGTAGCATAGTCCTTTTCAGAAAAGGAAAGATGAACCAGTTCATTTATTGAATCAGAAACGAAAATTTCGTGTTTATAAAGTTCTTCAAACATTTCCTTGAATGTTCCGTAGCTAATTTTAGGAGCCTTTAGTTCGCTTACTTTTGCATGACCACCTCTTTCATTTATATAGCGTACCAATTTAAGCATGTGTGCACGTTCTTCATCAGATTGAGCATACATAAATTTTGAAATTCCTTCTAAGCCATGAGTTTCTGCCCAAGAAGCCATAGAAAGATAAGTTTGAGAAGATTCTGCCTCAATGCGAATCTGATGATTTAACGCGAGCTCTATATTTTTTGATAGCATAGTAGTGAGTTTTAAGTAAAGTTACAAAAAATACTTATTTACGGGTTCATAATATCCTAAAAAATAATGTAAAAATTGAGCTAGATGTAGGTTGTCTGTTAATTGATTAATTCAGATGAGCTGATTGCAGTATAGTTCTTTTTCTGTTTTCTGAAGCTATCATTTTTCCAAAAGAAATCTTAAGCAGCTACGGGGAGATGATCCCCCAAATAAGAAAATAGAAGAGTAGTAATCCTCAGGTCCTGAAAAAATAGTTTTTCATATAACACAAAAAATTTGGACATAAAAAAAGCCCTAAAAGAAATTTCCTTTAGGGCTTTTTGATATGAAGAATTAGATTATTTTACTCTGAAAGTAACTTTTCTAACTAATTTTCTAGCACCGTCTGAATCTTTATCAACTGAAGTATCTTCACCTGCTGCGATTACATTTAATCTAGATGCATCAATATTAGCTTTCACTAAAATGTTTTTCACATTATTAGCTCTTGCATTAGATAATTTATCATTGTATGCAGATCTTCCTAATTCGTCAGCATGACCAATAATGTCAACTGAAGCAGAAGGATTGTTTCTCAAGTACGTTAAGATAAAATCAATACCTTCAGTAGAAACGTTAGTTGGTTTAGATTTGTCAAAGTCAAAATAAGTAGCAACATAACCACCATTGATTAAACTTTTGATCAATTCGTTATCGTATACACCATTAGCATCACCAGTTTTACTTGCGTAATTTTTCATGATGTAATCTTCTGTTTCGTCAGGAACGTTATTGTTGTTCTTGTCAATTGATCTACCTTTAGTATCTACCATTGCACCAGCAGCAGTATTTGGTTCTTGATCCAAGTAATCAGCTACACCGTCATTGTCAGCATCAAGCATTTTTGTTTCGATAGCTGTAAGTCTGTTGTCAATAACATTGAATCTATCTTCATTGTCAAGAACCCAGTCAGCATGTTTTACATTTTTACCTAAGTAAACAGTAATACCTGCAGTACCGTTAAAAAGGATTCCACCGAAACCTCTAGTATTTGATGAACTAGCTCCGTCAAAAGCCATGTTTTGTTTTGCATTAAGAATTGTTGTAAAATCTCCTGTTAATGAGATTCTGTCAGACAATTTAATTTGACCAGTTAAACCTGCCATGAAGTTACCCATTCTGTCTTTTCTATAAGAAGGATCTTCTCTTTCTAATAAAGACAAACCAACTCCAGCATGACCTAATAAGCCAATAGTTTGAGTCCAAGTTTCAAAACTCATGATTCTTCCTAAGTTAGCAACACCTTGTAAGTCTACTCTGTAGTACTTAGTGTCGAAATCAATAGATTCTTTTTTACCTGTGAAACTGTTGTAACCAAAATCAGCTTTCAAACCAAATTTGTTGTTAAACATGTAACGAACACCTAAATCAACAACATAAGGACTTATTAGTGAAGTTGTATAACCTGCACTCATAGGTCTTTGAGGTTTGTTAAAACCGCCAGCTAATTCAACTGACCATTTGTTAAAAGCATCTTCTGTGCTCTTTACAGTTTCTTCAGTTTGAGCACTCATAGTAGTCATAACAGAAGCAAATACTAAAGTAAGTATGATTTTTTTCATATTGTTTCAATTTTAATTTAATGCAAAAATACATCACAATATTTAATTAAAAAACCCAAACCGTTAATTATATAAGTATTAATAATTATTCTGTAATGATAACAAGTGGGTTTTTAATTCAAAACATTGGTTATCAGTATTTTGAATATAATATAGGAAAATATTTATTTTTTTAAAATTTATAAAATAACAGAAAATCACTGTATTTTATGCTTAAAACGGCACTTATTTAGTCACTATAGAGAAGAGTTTTAGATTGAAAGCGTCTTTTTATCACGTACTCTAATCACCTAACGGTAAACCAATTTTAACTATTTATAGGCAAAGTCGTTACGCTATTCCAGCCTTTTTAAAACTTCTGTTATTTTTTCAAAAGTATTGAAATTTTCATGTTCTACTTTATGATCAATTTTTTCGTGTGCCCAAGTCGTATGAAACGGTATATGAACTGCGTGTCCGCCAATGGCCAAAACAGGTAGAATATCGGATTTTAATGAATTTCCAATCATAAAAAATTCAGAAGGTTTTATTTCTAATCTTTTAATCAGGTCAGCGTAATCAATTTCTTGCTTATCCGACATCACTTCGATATGGTGAAAATAATGACCTAATCCCGAATTATGAAGTTTTCGGCGTTGGTCCAATAAATCGCCTTTGGTAGCGACAACCAATTTGTATTTGTCTTTTAATGCTTCTAGAGTTTCTTCTACGCCATCCAATAAAACGATAGGTTTTTCAAGTAGTTCCTTTCCGTACTGAATGATTTTTTGAATGATTTCAATAGGGATAGTATTGTTCGATATGGACATCGCTGCTTCAATCATCGAAAGAATATACCCTTTGATTCCGTAGCCGTATAATCTAAGATTGTCAATTTCCACTTTAAAAAGTTCTTTGGAAATTCCTTGATGTGACAAATAGTCTTCCATCAGACCACAGAATTTTTTCTCCGTTTCATCAAAATACGTTTCGTTGATCCATAAGGTATCATCGGCGTCGAAAGCAATTACTTTTAGGTTCATATTTGTGATATTTAAAAGACGAATTTCACAAATTAACAGAAATTAATTCATGCCAATCTGTGAAATTAGTGTTTGGATTTTTCTTTAATTTATGGTCTCTCCATTTGCAACATTATCGGTGTCAGGGTTCACAAAAGCCAATTTTCCTTCAGTATTGGTAGTCATTAAAATCATACCTTGACTCTCCACGCCACGAAGGTTTCTTGGCGCTAAATTCACTAATACAGTCACTCGTTTTCCAACAATATCTTCAGGCTTAAAACTTTCGGCAATTCCTGAAACGATTGTGCGAACATCAATTCCTGTGTCTACTTTCAAAATCAAAAGCTTGTTGGCTTTTGGCATTTTTTCGGCTTCTAGAATTGTTCCTACACGAATATCCATTTTGGCAAAATCCTCAAATTGAATCGCTTCTTTTTGTGGTTCAGCTTTTTTGTTTTCAGCACTATTGGCAGTTTTAGTTGCTTCCAGTTTATCTATTTGTTTTTGGATTTCTTCGTCTTCGATTTTAGCAAAAAGCAATTCAGCTTCATCAATTTGATGTCCGGCCGGAATCAGGTCAGAAGTATCTGAAATTGTGTTCCAGCCTATTTTATCTTCAATTTTTAGAATTCTGGAAAGCTTCTTTGCGGTAAAAGGTAAAAACGGTTCACACAAAACGCTCAATGCGGCAGCAATTTGCAAGGCTACATACATTTGTGTTTGAACACGGTCCGGATTGTCTTTGACAACTTTCCAAGGCTCTTCATCAGCTAAATATTTATTTCCTAAACGAGCCACATTCATCAATTCGCTCAAAGCTTCACGGAATCTGTATCGTTCTACGGAACTTGAAATGACTGCCGGATAAGCTTTCAATTCGGTTAAAGTAGCTTGATCTACCTCCGAAAGTTCATTCGGTTGAGGTACGATTCCATTGTAATATTTATTGGTTAAAACCACTACACGATTAATGAAGTTTCCATAAATTGCAACCAATTCATTGTTATTTCTTGCCTGAAAATCTTTCCAGGTAAAATCATTGTCCTTTGTTTCAGGAGCATTTGATGTCAATGCATAACGCAAAACATCTTGCTGATTTGGAAATTCTTCTAAATATTCGTGCAGCCAAACTGCCCAATTTTTTGAAGTTGACAATTTGTTTCCTTCTAAATTCAAAAACTCATTTGCAGGCACATTGTCTGGTAAAATATAGCTTCCTTCTGCTTTCAACATCGCAGGGAAAATGATGCAATGAAAAACGATATTATCTTTTCCAATAAAGTGAACCAGTTTTGTGTCCTGATCTTTCCAGTAAGGCTCCCAATCTTTTCCTTCACGTAAAGCCCATTCTTTAGTAGATGAAATATAGCCAATTGGTGCATCAAACCACACGTATAATTTTTTTCCTTCGGCACCTTCAACCGGGACATCAATTCCCCAATCCAAGTCGCGAGTTACCGCACGAGGTTCTAATCCACCATCAATCCATGATTTTACTTGCCCGTAAACATTGGGTTTCCAGTCATTTTTATGCCCAACAAGAATCCATTCTTTCAAGAAATCTTCATATCGATCCAAAGGTAAAAACCAGTGTTTCGTAGATTTCAAAATTGGAGTTTCTCCGGTAATTGTCGATTTTGGATTAATCAGATCCGTAGCATTTAGCGTAGAGCCACATTTTTCGCATTGGTCACCGTATGCTTCTTCGTTGCCACATTTTGGGCAGGTCCCAACAACAAAGCGGTCTGCTAGAAATTGATCTGCTTTTGCATCATACAATTGCTCCGTTATTTCTTCAATAAAATCACCTTTGTCATACAGTTTTCTAAAAAATTCAGAAGCGGTATCATGATGAATTTTAGCCGAAGTTCTGGAATAATTATCAAACGAAATTCCAAAATCAGAGAATGATTTACGAATGATTCCGTCATATTTATCGATTACCTCCTGTGGCGTAATGCCTTCTTTTTTGGCTTTCATCGAAATTGCCACGCCGTGTTCGTCGCTTCCGCAAACAAACAAAACGTCTCTTCCTTGTAATCTTAAATATCTGGAATATATGTCCGAAGGCACGTAAACACCCGCCAAATGGCCGATGTGAATCGGTCCGTTCGTATAAGGCAATGCCGCTGTAATCGTATATCTTTTTGGATTCTGTATCATAACTCAATTTTAGTGACCGCAAAAATAAGCAATAGAATTGAGTCCCGACGCTTCGGGATAAGGTTTTTATTAGGAGCTGCTTCCCGCTATTCGTTGCAATCTTGTTGTTAAAAAAAAAGGAATAAGGATTTTTTAATGCAAGGGTCTTTTACTGGACTCTTATAAAGATTAAAGTTAAGTGAAGTAATCAGGGCAGTATTTTAGGGTGTCGATAAATTTAATGTCAATAATTTAATAGAGATAAATCACATTGTATTTCTTTTCTGTTTTAATTTAACTGAAATTTGCAATAATAGTATTTAAACATAAAAAGTATGGAATTTGGTAGAATAATTATTTCAGAAACCGCAATGAATAGTGAAAATCTCCAAGACGTTATTCACTCTAATATTTCGGTAATCAACTTAATGCGTGAGGAAGGTGTTGACGATGATTTGATTCACGAAGATGCTTTAATGAGTTATTATTTAGACTATTATGTGTCACAATATACAGAAGGAAATTTTGCTCAATTTGTTTTTAATTCGGGTTGGAATACCGAGTTAAACGAGTTGATAGAAGAAGGTCTGGCACTGGTTGGCGCTGAAAAACATTTGGAATTATTCAGACAGCAATGCAAAAAAGTAAAATTAATGAGCAGTGTAAAGTTGAATAAATTCCTGAAAGGGAAGCTGGAAGGAGTAAATCCTATCAGAGGCTTGCTTAACAACGATGCTTTTTTTGAAATTGAAGAGAACCTGATTGCTTTGAATGCTGGTTTTTTAAAAACACATCCGGATTTCGAAGTGTTGTCTGTAGACACTATGTTTGCAACGTTGGAGGAATTTGTAGGTCATGAGATTAAAAGAGAATAGATAACTTTTCATCAAAACTTTGTCCCATTTCTATCAAACATTTCCTTAAATTTGCTACCATTATTATAAAAGTAGAGTTATAAAAATCAAGCTATGTTACAAATCGCATTTATTAGAGAGAATCAGGAAAAAGTAATCAAGGCTTTGGCAAAGAGAAACATCGATGCTACAAGTGTTGTTGAAGAAGTGGTACAACTGGATGAAAAACGTCGCGCGACCCAAGTGGAGTTAGACGGTATTTTATCTGAATCTAATAAATTATCCAAAGATATTGGCGAATTGATGAAAGGCGGAGAAAAATCGAAAGCCGCTATCTTAAAAGAAAAAACAGTTTTATTAAAAGAAAAAAGCAAGAAATTAGCTGAAACTGCTGATACGCTAGCCGCAGAACTCTTAGAAAAATTATATACATTACCCAATCTTCCGGCAGATATTGTTCCTGTTGGAAAGACACCAGAAGAAAACGTAACCGTTTTTGAAGCTGGTGAAATTCCGGTTTTGCACGAAGGTGCACAGCCACATTGGGAATTAGTAAAAAAATACGATATCATTGATTTTGAATTAGGAGTAAAAATTACAGGTGCAGGTTTTCCGGTTTATAAAGGAAAGGGAGCGAAGTTACAACGTGCATTAATCAATTATTTCTTAGATAAAAATACTGCTGCAGGTTACAATGAAGTTCAAGTTCCACATATGGTTAACGAAGCATCTGCATATGGGACAGGACAACTGCCTGACAAAGAAGGACAAATGTACCACGATGCTGCCGATGATTTATACTTAATTCCAACAGCTGAGGTTCCAGTAACAAATTTGTTTCGTGATGTAATCCTGAACGAAAATGAATTACCGGTTTTAACTACGGCTTACACGCCTTGTTTTCGAAGAGAGGCAGGTTCATATGGTGCACATGTGCGGGGATTAAACCGTTTGCACCAATTTGACAAAGTTGAAATTGTACGCGTTGAACATCCTGATAAATCTTATGAAGCATTAGATGGAATGGTAGAACACGTGAAAAGCATTCTTCAGGAATTAAAATTACCCTATAGAATTTTACGTCTTTGTGGTGGCGATATGGGATTTACATCTGCTTTGACATATGATTTTGAAGTGTTTTCTACCGCGCAGGATCGTTGGTTAGAAATTAGCTCGGTCTCTAACTTTGAGACTTTTCAAGCGAATCGCTTGAAATTACGTTTCAAAGACAAAGACGGAAAAAACCAATTAGCACACACCTTAAATGGAAGTTCATTGGCATTGCCAAGAGTTTTGGCAGGAATTTTAGAAAATTACCAAACTCCGGAAGGAATAGTAATTCCAGAGGTTTTACGTCCGTATTGTGGGTTTGATATTATAGATTAAATAGTTTGCAGGTATCAGTCACAGAAAATGAAACTGTGACTGAAAGCTGTGACTGCGACTAAAAATGGATAATGAAAATGAAAAAGCTCTTTCTATATATCACTTTGTCATTCTCGCTATTTGCCTTCGCCCAAAACGAACAATTGGCGCAGTATTATTATGACAAAGGCGATTTTGAAAAAGCAAAAATCAGTTATGAAGAGCTACTGGAAAATCTTCCACAAAACACGCAGTATTTTTTAAGAACAATCGAATGTTATCAACAATTACAACAGTTTTCTATTGCCGAAAAAGCGATACTGGATCGACTCGATAAATACAAACAAGGAAATCTACTGGTAGAATTGGGATACAATTACCAGTTGCAAAAAAATGATGCTAAGGCCAAAATTTACTACGAACAGGCATTAGACCGAATAAAAAAAAATCTAAATGAAGTGTACGGAATCTCAAACTCTTTTGAAAAAAAAGTGTTGCTGGAATATGCTTTAAAATCCTATCAGACGGCAACGGAATTAGAATCTAATTTTAATTTCAATTATCAGATAGGGTTGCTTTATGGTCAATTGGGCAATCAGGAAATGATGATTACTACCTTTCTTAATGAAGCCTATGCAAATCCCCAAAATTCGATATTGATTCAAAATCAGCTGTCTCGTTTTATGGTTGATGAAGGTGATGCCAACTTTGGTGAAACACTGCGCAAAGCGTTAATTATTAGAACACAAAAAAATCAGGATCTTTTTTGGAATCATTATTTGAGCTGGTATTATGTACAGCAAAAAGAATTTGAAAAAGCATTTATTCAGGAGAAAGCCATTTACAAGCGTGACCCTGAATCGCTTGGTAATATCGTAAATTTAGCACAATTGGCTATTGAAGAAGACAACCAGGAAGTAGCTAAGGAGATTCTTGGTTTTGTATTGGAAAACACAAAAAATTTAGAACTTTTAGTTCAGGCGAATTCCTATTTGATTAAGATGAAAATAGAAAAGGCGAAAGAAAAAGAATATGCCACTATTAATACAGAATTGGAAGGTTTGTTGAAACAATATGAAATAAGTCCTTTTACCTTATCTTTGCAGCTGATTCAAGCACATTTTGTAGCTTTTAATTTGAAAAAACCGGAGGAAGGAAAAGCTATTGTTAAAAAAGCAATGGAGTTAGAATTGGATGATTATGAAGTGGCTCTGACCAAAATGGAATTGGCGGATATTCTGCTTTACGAAGAAAAATTCAATCAGGCTTTGATCTATTATTCACAGATTGAACTGGATTTAAAAAATGATGTGGTGGCGCACGAAGCGAGTTTGAAAGCCGCTAAGACCAGTTATTTCAAAACTGATTTTATATGGGCTTTGAAACAGTTCAAGGAATTAAAATCAGCAAATACACAATTGATAGCCAATGATGCTTTAGAATATTTTCTGTTAATCAATGACAATACGGTTGCTGATTCAACACAAGCAGCTTTGAAAGAATTTGCAAAAGGAGATTACCTTTTATATCAAAATAGAAACCAGGAAGCAGTAAAACATTTTCAGACCTTGTTGAAAAATTATAAAGGGAAGGAAATAGAGGCGGTGACGGTATTGCGTTTGGGTAAAATTTATGAAAAAACCGGTGATTTTACTATGGCTTTAAGCCAATATCAAACAATTATTGACCAACACAATGAAGGGATTTATATAGACGAAGCGTTGTATTTTTCTGCCGAAATTTATAGCAAAAAATTACAACTGCCCGAAAAGGCAAAACCATTATACGAAAAGATAATTTTCAATCATCAGGACAGTATTTATTTTGTGGAAGCTAGAAAAAAATTCAGGCAATTGCGAGGTGATACGAATTTATAAATTATTGATTAACAGGTTTGTTTTTAACCAGTTAATCAAATCAATACTAAAAAGTAAGAAATGATAATATACAACGTTACCACAAACATACATGAAAGTGTTCACGATCAATGGATGATTTGGATGCAACACAAACACATTCCTGAAATTCTGGCTACAGGGAAATTCTCATCTGCAAGAATGGTAAGGGTTTTAATTGAAGAAGAAATGGGTGGAGTGACGTATTCTGTTCAATATACCACAGATAGCAAAGAAACTTTGGAGCGATATTACCAGGAAGATGCACCCGCTTTTCGCGAAGAAGGATTGAAATTGTTTGGAGATAAAATGCTCGCTTTTAGAACCGAATTGGAATTGATTTCAGATCATTAAAAGAAAGTTTTCACTCCCAGTATCAGTTGGTGATAGTTTTCTGGATATTAAAATAAATAAATACGCATTGAACCTTTGCGACTTCGTGGCAAAACAATAGACAAAATGGAAAAAGTAAAAGCCAAAAAACACCTCGGACAACATTTTCTTAAAGATGAAAGCATCGCTAAAGACATCGCTGATACTTTGAATTTAGAAGGATATGATGATGTATTAGAAATAGGTCCCGGAATGGGTGTTTTGACAAAATATTTGTTGGACAAACCAATTAGCACTTATGTTATTGAAATCGATACAGAATCAGTAACGTATTTAGATGAGAATTATCCCAAATTAAAGGATAAAATCATTTCTAAAGATTTTCTGAAATATAACATCAACGAGATTTTTGAGGGAAAGCAATTTGCTATCATTGGGAATTTCCCGTATAATATTTCGACTCAAATCGTGTTTCGTGCTTTAGAATATCGTGATCAAATTCCTGAATTTGCAGGAATGTTCCAAAAAGAGGTGGCACAGCGTATTTGCGAAAAAAAGGGAACAAAAGCGTATGGAATTCTGTCAGTTTTAGTTCAGGCTTTTTATGATGCCGAATATCTATTTACAGTAGATGAAAATGTATTTATCCCACCACCAAAAGTAAAATCAGGTGTTTTACGTTTGCGTAGGAAGAAAGATTATAGCCTGCCTTGTGGTGAAAAATTGTTTTTTACAGTAGTGAAAACTGCTTTTCAACAACGTCGCAAGACTTTGCGGAATAGTTTAAAAACCCTAAATTTGTCCGATAGTTTAAGAGAAGACAAAGTATTTGACCTTCGTCCGGAACAGCTTAATGTAGAACAGTTCATAGAACTTACCCAAAAAATAGAAGCCGATGGAGTTTAAAATCAGCAAAGAACTAATCCAAGAATTAGAGCAACTCATTCAAAGTAAAAACGACCAACAGCTGGAAGTTTTATTGAATGATATGCACCACGCTGATATTGCCGAAATTCTCGATGAACTCGATTTTGAAGAGGCAACCTATATTTTTAGAGTATTAGACAGTGATAAAACGGCAGAAATTCTTCTTGAATTAGAAGATGATTTGCGAGAGAATATACTAAGCAGGCTTTCGGCAAAAGAGATTGCGGAGGAATTAGATGAGCTGGAAACCAATGATGCGGCTGATATTATCGCGGAACTTTCACAAGATCTAAAAGCGGAAGTAATATCAGAATTGCAAGACGTTGAGCATGCCAAAGACATTGTAGATTTGCTTCGCTATCAAGAAGATACCGCCGGTGGAATCATGCACAAGGAATTGGTTAAAGTCAACGAAAATTGGACCGTACTCACCTGTGTAAAAGAAATGCGTATTCAGGCCGAAAACATTTCAAGAGTCCATTCTATATATGTAGTTGATGATGAAGACCGATTGAAAGGACGATTATCACTCAAGGATTTATTAACCACTTCGTCCAGAACCGCAATTAGCGATGTTTACATCCGAAAGTTAAATTCTGTAAAAGTGGATACCGAAGACGTTGAGGTTGCCCGAATTATGCAAAAATACGATTTAGAAGCTATTCCGGTAGTGGATGAATTAGGGCGTTTGGTGGGAAGAATAACCATCGATGATATTGTGGATGTAATCAAGGACGAAGCCGATCAGGATTACCAATTGGCGGCTGGTATCTCACAGGATGTCGAAGCCGATGATAGTATTATGGAATTGACCAAAGCGCGTTTGCCTTGGTTGGTTTTAGCACTTTTGGGAGGTTTTATAACGGTAAGGGTACTCGGATTATTTGAAGGAGCCATGTTGGATCATGGGAATTTATTCTTTTTCACGCCACTTATTGCAGCGATGGCGGGCAATGTAGGCGTTCAATCTTCGGCGATTATTGTTCAAGGTTTGGCTAATAATACTTTGAGCGGTTCTTTGTTTAACCGATTGATAAAAGAAATATCATTAAGTTTATTAAACGGAGTGATTCTGGCAGTCATATTATTTTTGGGCAGTCATTTTCTGTTGAATGTTGAAATCATCATTGGTATTATTGTAACCATAGCGTTAATTTCGGTTATTATTATCGCATCGCTTATTGGAACCTTTATTCCCTTGTTACTCGATAAATTTGGGATTGACCCCGCACTGGCAACCGGACCGTTTATTACGACAAGCAATGATATTTGTGGAATCCTTATCTATTTTTCGATCGCAAAATTGATTTTAGGATTTTAATAACAAATTTTTTTAGAAATTAAAATACGCAGTAAATTTAAATAAATACAAAACTAACTAACACTTTTCCTGGCTTTCCCTTTTTTGGTCAACGTCAGGGCAAGGAAAACTACAACCAGAATGAAAGTACACATCATTGGCGGAGGAAATTTAGGCGTTTCGATTGCATTAGGAATATCAAAATTTTCACAAGAAAACCAAGTTACCGTAACTAGAAGAAATACAGCCAGTATCCTATACCTTGAAAAATTAGGAGTAACGGTTTCTACTAATAATATCCATCAGATTCAGGAGGCCGATGTTATTATTTTGACCATAAAACCCTATCAGGTCGATACCGTTTTGGCCGAAATACTTCCAGCGATTTCCAATAAAGTTATCGCTTCGGCAGTGAGCGGGTTGTCCATCGAAAATTTGCAAAAGAAGATAGGCGATTCTAATAGTGCTATAAGAATCATGCCTAATATTGCGGCTCAATTTGGCGCATCAGCAACTTGTATTGCATTTCATGAAAAAGACAAAGAGAAGGCGAAAGATGTAGTCGCGCTTTTTCAGAGTTTAGGAACTGCTCCGATCATTGACGAAAAATTAATGGATGCTGCAACGGTTCTTGCCGCTAGTGGAACTGCTTTTGCATTGCGTTACATTCGTGCTTCGATGCAAGCCGGAATCGAAATAGGATTTGACTGGCAAACTGCATTAGCCATTTCAGCACAAACCGTAAAAGGTGCCGCTGAAATGCTACTCGAAGAAAAAGGTCATCCTGAACAATTAATCGACCGTGTAACCACGCCACAAGGCTGTACCATAGCTGGATTGAATGAAATGGAATTGCACGGATTCAGTTCATCATTAATCAAAGGAATCAAAACCTCTTTAAAACAAATAAAGGGATAGACTTCTTGTAGGAATGTTCCCTATTACAAAAAGGATCTTGTCAACTAACAGTTGATAAGATCCTTTATTTGTTATGCGGTCAGTCTATCCTCGAGTGCGGTAGCTTTCTGAGGTATTAAAGTAAGAAAAAAATCAACAGCCAGTAATCGCATGCATCAATGTTTTAGTTGTTTGTCCTTCGAAAAATTAAGAGCGTTTCCTTTGCTAGCTAATTGTAAATTCATTTGAATAAATAGTATATTTGAAAAAAAACACCATGAAAAAGCTACTTCTAATAACCCTTTTTTTAATTGCGACCTGTTATACTGCAAATGCCCAGCAAAATAAGCAAAAACAAATGCTCAGACATGTCGTTATGTTTGGATGGAAAGCCGGTACCAATTCTGCAGATATTGATAAAGTGGTAACTGCTTTCAAAAATTTGGAACATAAAATTGCATTAATCAAATCGTTTGAATGGGGGATCAATAACAGTCCTGAAAATTTGAATAATGGTTTAACCCATTGTTTTATATTGACATTCAATAATGAAGCCGATAGAGACGCTTACTTGATTCATCCCGATCACAAAGCTTTTGGGGCTATTTTGAATCCAATTCCTGAGAAAATAACTGTGCTTGATTATTGGGCTCAATAACGAAAGTAAAGTATAGCATTAGGAAGTGAAATCGGTTTTAAGGGAAAAGGAAATGACAAGTGTGTATTTTAAGATTTAACTATTTAGCTGCTTTCAAACTAAATTTCAACCATAAAAAACCCACAGTTCCAGCAATAAAAGAAGCGAGTAGAATCGCAATTTTGGAATACGTAATAATTTCTTCTCCGTCATTTTTAAAAGCAAGAAGTGTAATGAAAATAGACATTGTAAATCCAATTCCGCCTAGCATTCCTGCTCCAATGATACTGCTCCACTTTAGGTCTTTAGGTAAGGTGCAAATTCCTAAACTAACGGCCAGTAATGAAAATAACCAAATCCCTAATGGTTTTCCCACAACAAGACCCAATATAATTCCAATCGTGTTGGAATGATTCAATCCTTCATGCCAGTCTTGACCAATTGCGATACAAGTATTTGCTACAGCAAATAAAGGCAGTATGAAAAAGGCCACCGGTTTGTGTAAAAAATGCTGTAATTTATAGGAAGAAGTTTTTTTACCTCCATTACCAAAAGGAATTACAAAGGCTAGCAATACTCCAGTTATAGTGGCGTGAACACCAGAATTTAACATAAAATACCACATCGCTGCTCCGCCAGCCACATAAGGAATAAGACTGTGAACCTTTCTTCTGTTCAGGATAAATAGTCCGCCCATGATAGTAAAAGCAATAAATAGATTGACAAAGGCAATGGTTTTTGTATAGAAAACGGCAATCACTATAATAGCGCCTAAATCATCAATTACGGCAAGAGCAGTTAGGAATATTTTGAGAGACGTAGGAACACGATTTCCTAAAAGCGACAGGATTCCAATGGCAAAAGCAATGTCAGTAGCCATTGGAATCCCTGCTCCATTCTGTGTTGCCGTTCCAAAATTCAACAGTAAAAAGATTCCGGCAGGAACAATCATGCCTCCCAAAGCGCCAAAAATCGGTAAAGCGGCATTTTTAATACTGGATAGTTCTCCCTGATAAATTTCGCGTTCTAATTCTAAACCAATTAAAAGAAAAAAAATAGCCATTAAGCCGTCATTGATCCAATGTGTTATAGAATGACTGCCGACATTGGTTTCCCAAAACGCAATGTATGCTGTCTGAATGGGTGAATTGGCTAATAGAAGAGAGAGTATAGTTACAAAAAGTAATAAGAGTCCTCCCGCTTTTTCACTTTCAAAAAAAGCGTTGAATGTTTTTGTTAACCTCATTTTTTAGTTTTCAAATACTACAATTATTCCATTTGTAATAAAAATTAAGAACGCTAATTTACGAATTTAGGGTCTAATTTCTTTCGTTAAAATAATAAACCGTAATTTTTTTGTTAATTTGAAGGATCAAAAAAACATTATATTTTATGGATATTAAAATCCTTCATATCGATAGCAATCATTCCTTACTATGGGATCAACTACAGCATTCCGGATTTATAAATCATAGCGATTTCACCTCTTCAAAAGAGGAAATTGAAGCTAAAATCCAAGACTATCAGGGAATTGTCATTCGCAGTAGATTTAAAATTGATAAGGCTTTCTTGGACAAAGCAACTAATCTGCAATTTATTGCTCGTGTAGGGGCAGGATTAGAAAGCATCGATTGCGAATATGCAGAGTCCAAAAACATTACACTTATCGCTGCTCCGCAAGGGAACCGGAATGCAGTAGCGGAACATACATTAGGTATGATTTTATCCCTTTTTAATAAATTGAACCAAGCCGATAGTGAGGTAAGAGCGGGTCATTGGAATAGGGAAAGCAATCGCGGCTACGAATTAGAGGGAAGAACTGTCGGGATTATCGGTTACGGAAATATGGGAAAAGCATTTGCGAAAAAACTCCGTGGTTTTGATGTGGAAGTGTTGTGTTACGATATTCAGGAAAATGTAGGTGATGTAAACGCGAAGCAGGTTTCATTAGAAGAATTTCAACAAAAGGCGGATGTAGTGAGTTTACATATTCCTTGGACTCCTGAAACGGACAAAATGGTTGATAGGGAATTTATTAATGCATTTGCTAAACCCTTTTGGATTATCAATACCTCTCGCGGCAAAAATATTGTCACAGCTGATTTGGTTGCTGCGATGAAATCAGGTAAAATACTCGGAGCTGGTCTGGATGTTTTGGAATATGAAAAATTATCTTTTGAAACCCTTTTTAACGATAAAAATACACCCGAAGCTTTTCAGTATTTATTACAAGCTAAAAATGCGATTCTGACGCCACATATCGCAGGCTGGACATTCGAGAGCCACGAACGTTTGGCACAAGTAATAGTTGATAAAATAAAAGCGAAGTATTTTGGGGAAGCCAAAGCTGAGTTGCTTGCAAAACGAGTTACTGGAATTGGCGGTTTCTTTTTTAAATCAAAGAATCCTAAAGAACTGGTGGCTTGGTATGGAAAACATTTAGGTTTAAAAACCGATGAATATGGATCTACCTTTTGGTGGAAAGACAAGGAAGGAAATGACTGTTCTACACAATGGTCGCCATTTGCTTCTGATACTACATATTTTGCACCTAGCGAAAAACCATTCATGCAAAATTTCAGAGTGGATGATTTAGAAAATTTATTAAAAAAATTATCAGATGAAGGTGTAACAATTGTAGGCGAAGTGGAGACCTATGAGTATGGAAAATTTGGTTGGATTTTAGATATCGAAGGAAATAAAATCGAACTTTGGGAACCGATTGATTCAGCATTTCAATAAATTTTATATTTTTAATCACTGAAAAACAACTTTATAACACAATCTATGGAAAATTCAAAACATGAAGGATGGAATATTCCTCCACCTGCTCAACAAGAAAATAAGAAGATAGTTGCAGGGATTTTAGCTATTCTTTTAGGAGGATTGGGCGTTCATAAATTTATATTAGGGTATACGAAAGAAGGAATTATCCAACTTATTCTTGGTTTTTTATGTGGTATAGGATTTGTAATTGGCCTTATTGAAGGAATAATCTACTTAACAAAAACCGACGAAGAGTTTTATCAAACCTATCAGGTTGGTAAGAAAGGTTGGTTCTAAAGCATAAAAAAATCCCGAAAATTTTGGGATTTTTTTTATTTAAGCTGAAATCAATCTTCCTTTTCACTCAGTTTTCGTTCCAGTTCTGCCTGAAATTCTTCCATTACAGGCTTCATGGTGCTTTCTGGAATATCTGCAATTCTGATGTACATCAATCCGTCGACGGCATTATTGAACAGTGGATCTACATTAAATGCAACCACTTTTGCATTTTGTTTAATATATTTTTTAATCAAAACAGGCAAGCGTAAACTTCCCGGTTCCAGCTCGTCAATAATTTTGTCAAACTTGTTCAAATCAGATTCGGCTTCATCAAAAATGAAATCCTTATCAGCATCTTTTAGTTTTACTTTATAGGCTTTCTTTGGATGAATGTATTGCGCGATATAGGGGTCGTAATAATTAGATTTCATAAATTCAATCATCAGCGATTTGGAGAAGTCAGAAAATTGATTGCTTATGCTCACGCCTCCCAGTAAAAACTTATGCTCTGGATAACGCAACGTGGTGTGCATAATTCCTTTCCAAAGCAAGAAAAGTGGCATCGGTTTCTGTTGGTATTCTTTGATGATAAAAGCGCGACCCATTTCTATAGATTTGTGCATCATATCATGTAATTCTGGTTCAAATCGGAAAAGATCATTGAGGTAGAAACCATTTATTCCGTATTTCGGATAAATTTCTGATCCTAGTCCCATTCGGTAAGCACCGGCAATTTTACAGGCATCACTATCCCACAAAAATAGGTGATGGTAATATTGATCATGCTTGTCCAAATCGATAGATTCGTTTGTTCCTTCACCCACTTCGCGAAAAGTGATTTCTCGGAGGCGACCAATCTCATGTAAAATATTCGGAATTTTAGATGCTTTAGCAAAGAAAACTTCATAGTTTTTACTTTGTAAAAGTCTGCAATCCGTACTTCGTAATGCATCTACTTCCTTAATCATTTTGTCCTGATTAGCGGCTGTAACAATTTTTTTCGGACTTTTTGGAATTTTTAAAGTTGGGGTTGGCAAAAAAGTACTTTCTTTTTCAAAGGGATTTGCCAGCATGTATGTTTTCTTTCTCAAAAATTCTGAATATTCCTCTATCGTTGTGAACTCATTTTGTTCATTTACTGAAATAGGTTTACCAATGCGTACTTTAATCACGCGGTGTTTTTGGCTAAACACTTCCGAGGGCAATTTTGCAGTTCTAAAAGTGCTGCTTATTTTAGAAAGCAAATAAAATAACCGACTGTTTTTGGCATGAAAATAAATAGGAACAACAGGGACCTGAGCCTTTCTGATTACCTTAATCGCGCCTTCTTCCCAAGGTTTGTCTACCATTAATTTTCCATCCTTATAGGTGGAAACTTCTCCAGCAGGAAACATTCCCAATGGTTTTCCATCACTCAGATGGCGCAACGTTTCTTTAATTCCCACCACACTCGATTTAGCATCCTTATGATTTTCAAAAGGATTTACCGGCATGATATATTTTTTGAGCGGTCTGATTCTGTGCAAGAGAAAATTGGCAATAATTTTGAAATTTGGTTCTCTTTCGAGCATCAATTTCAATAGTAAAACACCATCTATTCCTCCAAGTGGATGATTTGAGATAGTGATATAAGCACCCTCTTTTGGTAAACGTTTTAAATCCTCTTCCGGGATTTCGAATTTTATTTGTAAATCATCCAGTATTCCATTTAAAAACGAAACATCTTTCAAATGTTTGTTTCTGTTGTATACTTTGTTTAAGGTAGAGATTTTTAGCACCTTCATCAGCATCCAGCCGGAAAAAGTACCTAGTACTCCGTACTTATCAGCATTTATCGCTTTTGCAACTTCTTTAGCGGTTACTAAACCCATGTATTTTTGTTTTTTTAGAGCAAGAAACAAAGATAGCAAAAAACTCCATTTTCTCTATTTTTCTCAATCAAACTTCTACTTTTTTATTACATTTGAAACCCATACAAAAAATAATATGTTTCTTTCGATAAAATGAAAAAAGAAGGTTGCTGATAGCCTTAAGTAAATGAGAATTTTTCGTAAGAAACGCTAAAAACACTTTAATGAGAATTATTTCATACAACGTCAACGGAATCAGAGCTGCCATTTCAAAAGGATTTATTGACTGGTTACAACAAGCAAATCCAGATATTATTTGTCTTCAGGAAATTAAGGCAACGGAAGACCAAATCCCCGTTGAAGATATTGCGAAAGCGGGCTATCCCTACCAATATTATTATTCAGCAACTAAAAAAGGCTATAGTGGGGTGGCTATACTTTCTAAAATTAAACCGAATAATGTCGTTCATGGAACCGGAATTGGCCACATGGATTTTGAAGGAAGAAACCTTCGTGCTGATTTTGATGGGTTTTCTGTGATGAGTTTGTATTTGCCATCGGGGACAAATATCGATCGATTGGACCATAAATTTATGTTCATGGACGATTTTCAAAGCTATATCAACGAACTAAAAAAAGAAACACCGAATCTTATTATTTGTGGCGATTACAATATTTGCCACGAGGCAATCGACATTCATGATCCTATCAGAAATAAAAATGTTTCCGGATTTTTACCGCAAGAAAGAGCATGGCTTGACGGATTCATGAAGTCAGGATTTGTGGATAGTTTTCGCCATTTCAACAATGAGCCGCACCAATATTCCTGGTGGAGTTACCGTGCGGGATCAAGAGGAAACAACAAGGGCTGGCGCATCGATTATAATTTAGTTAGTGATTCTCTAAAACATAAACTTAAAAGGGCCGTTATTTTATCTGATGCAGTGCATTCTGATCATTGCCCGATTCTGGTAGAAATCGAGTAATTGTCTCCTGAGCGAATTCAAAAGCGATGAATTGTTTTGCGATTTACTATAATTGAATTTTTTGCTTTCAAAACAACAATAGAAACAACATAAATACAAACAAAATGATTAAAAGAGTTTCCATCGGATTAGTAGTATTGGCACTTTCAACCTCCTGTGTATCTAAAAAAATATACAATGACTTAGAAAGTAAATTCACCGATTTAAAGAAAGAAAATAGAACCCTAGCAGATGAAAATGCAGATTTATTAAAAGCTAAAAATCAAGTGGAATTAGATCGCGACGGTTTAACCTCAGATTTGAACAAATCAAAATCTGAACTGGAAAAATTGAAAGCAGATTACGCTGCTGCTCAAAATAAATTCAAAGTCTTACAAGATTCCTACGCTGCCTTAGAAAAAAACAGCAGCGAAGCTTTGCAGAGTAATATGAAGAAAAATCGTGATTTGCTGGAGCAATTGGATGAAAAAGGAAAAGCATTGGCATTAGAACAAGAGCGTTTAAACAAAAATGCACAGCGTTTGCAGGAATTGGAAGATTTGATTGCTGCCAAAGAAGCCAGTATGAAAAAACTAAAAGAAACTTTGTCAAAAGCCTTGAACAGTTTCGAAGGAAAAGGGTTGACAGTAGAACAGAAAAATGGGAAGGTATATGTTTCTATGGAGAATAAACTACTTTTCAATTCGGGAAGTTGGGCTGTAGGTTCCGAAGGGAAAAAAGCAGTAATTGAAGTAGGTAAAGTTTTAGGTGATAACCCGGAAATCTCTGTTCTTATTGAAGGGCATACGGATGACGATGCTTTTACCGCTTCAGGGCCAATTGCTGATAACTGGGATTTATCCACCAAGAGAGCCACAGCAATTGTAGCTATTTTAAGCGAAAATAAAAAAATAAACAAGCAAAGTCTTACCGCCGCAGGAAGAGGAGAGTTCTCTCCATTGGCCAGCAACTCAACTGCTGAAGGAAAAGCCAAAAACCGTAGAATAGAAATAATTCTGACGCCTCGATTAGACGAAATTGCAGAAATGCTGAATGATATTAATTAAAAAATCGGCACAGGTTTACAAGATAGAAAGGTTCAAAGTTTTTTGCTTTTGAACCTTTTTCTTTTGGAGCATACCTTTGTATCTTTGCCATTCTGAACTTTGAATCTTAATTATGAAATACACTACTTTATCCAATACTGATGTGAAAGTCAGCAAAATCTGCCTCGGAACCATGACTTTCGGACAACAAAACACAGAATCGGATGGTCATGCCCAGATGGATTATGCCTTAGAAAGAGGAATCAATTTCTTTGATACTGCCGAAATGTATTCTGTACCGGCGCGTAAAGAAACCTATGGTAGTACGGAGAAAATTCTTGGAACTTGGTTCAAAAAAACGGGAAAAAGAGAAGCGATAGTTTTGGCTTCTAAAATTGCCGGACCTAATCCAAATTTCACCTACATGCGCGAAAAAAATGACTTTTCGCCTGCGAGTATCAGGTTTGCATTAGATCAAAGTTTACAACGCCTGCAAACGGATTATATTGATTTATACCAATTGCACTGGCCAGAACGTAAAACAAACTTTTTTGGACAACGTGGTTTTAAAGTACAAGAAGACTCTTGGGAAGATAATATTCATAATGTTCTCGAAACATTAGATGGTTTTATCAAAGAAGGAAAAATAAATCACATTGGACTTTCTAATGAAACTCCTTGGGGAATTATGCGTTTTCTGGAAGAAAGCAACTATAATAATTTGCCAAAAGTGAAAACGATTCAAAATCCCTATTCGTTATTGAATCGACTTTTTGAAGCGGGTTCTGCTGAAATTTGCAAGAGAGAAAATGTTGGTTTATTGGCCTATTCACCGATGGCTTTTGGCGTTTTATCCGGTAAATTCCTAACTGGTGAAAGTCTTCCAAACGCCAGAGTCAATTTGTTTCCGCAGTTTTCAAGATACAGTAGTGCACAATGTACCGAAGCTACACGATTATATCAGGAAATTGCAAAGAAAAATGGGTTGACGCTAACGGAATTGTCTTTGGCATTCATAGAGCAACAGCCGTTTGTAACCAGCACAATTATTGGCGCTACGACAGTAGAACAATTAAAAGAAAATATCGATACGATTCAAGTGTCGCTTTCGGATGAAATCTTAAAAGCTATCGATGAAGTTCAAGCTGTTATTCCTGATCCGGCACCGTAAATTAATATTCCCTCTCAGAGTGCAAAACTAGGAGAGGGCTATTTTGACCTAAAGATCAAATTCTTCGTCTACCGCTAATGAGTCCACTTTTATTTGCGTAGAATCTTGTGCTTTGAATTTAATAAAAGATTTTGCAGGACCAGAAATAAATATAGGTAATGACTTGTAAATAGTGTCGTCCGGAGTCAAAACTCCTCTTCGAAGCATTATATTAGTTAAAAAAGATTCTTGTTTTACGGCAAAATCTTTCAACATGCCTTGGTCATTGAACTGGTACATAAATTTTCTAGGACTTGGAATAATTCGAGCGAGATACAAGCATTCATTCAGCGATAACTCCGAAGGTGTTTTTTGGAAATAAAACTGACTTGCCTCTCCAATTCCATAGATATTTGGACCCCATTCGATAATGTTAAAGTATACTTCGAGCATGCGCTCCTTGCTGACGATTCGGTTATTTTCCAAGATGTAAACCAGTAAAATTTCTTCCAGTTTACGAGAAACAGTTTTCTCTCGACTTAGAAAAACATTTTTCACCAATTGCATGCTAATTGTGCTTGCGCCACGTGAAAACTTTTTGGTTTTTATATTCTTTACAATAGATTGTTTAAATGCCTCGTTGATAAAACCGCGATGCGAAAAGAAAGAAGGGTCCTCGGTCGTCAAAACGGATTTTCTCAAATAGGGTGAGATTTGGTCTAAAGGAGTGTAGTTTGGATTGGCTGAACCGACTAAAACTGGGCGTTGCAGAACATTCTTTATAAGTGCCCGATAAACAAATTCTCCATTGAGTTTATTAAGATTTGCTTCGCCATATTTTGTGATTTTTAGGTTTTCTTTATTTAATTTGCTGTCAAAAATCAGTTGATTCGGTTTGTTTTTATTGAACATAAAATTTAATTTGTAATCAAAGTTACCTTTAGCTTCCATTCCTTGAAAATGGGTGAATAAGCCCTCAGGAAGTGATACGATAAAGTCCTGCGCTTTCATTTTTGGAATTGCCACCTTGAGTTTGTAAACGGTGTCTTTTTCAGTTTCGTACGCCAGATAGGGATGAAATTTTATTTTGTTGAACTGCACTGTCGAAGTACTGTCAATTGAAATGAAATCAGAGCCCAACAAGAAACGATAGTCAAATTTTGTATTTTTAAAAAGGACATCTTTACTGGCTATTTTTGGATGATTTACTTTTAAATTGCTAATAGCCATGAAGCCGTCAATATGCAATTCATCACCATCTTTATCGATGTTTGTAATATTCAATCGGATAGAATCAAAGCTCGATTTCAGGTTGTAACGCTCATCAAAGTAAGGCACTTTTATGGCACCGGTGTCAATATTTACGAAACGAATATCGGCTTTTTTATTTCGTGGATCAGCAAACCCTTTGATTCTCCAACGCTGTGTAAAGGTATTGGTTTGTACTTTGATCGAAGTTTCGATTTGTTTGTTTACCAGTCTTAGTTTTTGGAAATTAATGGTCGCTTTTTTTCCGTTGTCATTTAACCGAAACGAAAGATTGTCCAAAACCATATCGGTTGGAACTAAATTCAATGCTTTTGAGATAATTCTATAAGCAAATTGAGCGTAATCCCTTTTTTCGTTGCTTATTTCTGTTTGCTTGTCTTTTTTTAGAAAGGCATCAAAATTTCTAACTTTTCCCTTCTTTACTAATTGTATATAGCCATTCTTGATTTCTAAAGTTCCAAGTTGGACATCCCCTATTAATAACTGCCATAAGTTGACACTTGTTTTTAATTTTTGTATTTTAAAAAGCGTGTCTGCATTTTTTGGAACTAATACTACATCGGAAAGATTTACGCCAGAGATCCCGTCAAAAGAAGCTTTTTTTACAGAAAAAGTACTGTTGTAATCAATTTCCATTTCATTGGAAACTTTCGCAATAGTTTGCTTCAAAACCGCATCACGGAATAGGTAAAAAGCAATAATTAGAGCCGCAAATAATACAGTAAGTATTTGTACCGCTCGAATTATTTTTTGTTTTCCGGTTTTCATAAACAGTTTCGTATTTAAAAAAGCTAAAATAAGTAGCATTTGAAATCTAGCTTATAAAGAAAAGGAAAATTATACAAAAGGAAAGATTTTTATAGTTTTCTTTAGAATTTTGACGTGTAAGGATGATTTTATTTTCATTTTAAAACAAAAAAACTACAACCTAAGTGCATTGTAGTTTTTAAATTATTATAGGAGCTTTAAGTTAGCTTTTAGGTTCGGGTTCTTTGAATTCATATGGGTTATAAAATCTTCTGACTTTAGCCACAATCTCGTTTAAGGTCATTTTATCTTCCGTTTCAACTGATTTGAGTTTTCCTGGTTCAATTAAATTATCATCAATTAATTTTTGCTCCAGTTTTGTTTTGGTTTGTGCAGGACCAAAAACAATGAGTTCGTCCGATTTTTTAACGTAAGTCAGTACTGATTTTATAAAATAATCCAGTTCTTGATCTTTTCGGTCATCAAATTTTTTATCACTATCGCCATGATGACCCGCCGAAAAGGTCCCTTGATTGCCTTCTTTGTTATGATAAACACTGTTTTCAACATCAGAATCTATTTCGGTAATTTTTTCTGTATCACCATCAAGAGCAACAATTATTGCTTTTGAGGAGTCTATCCAAATGCCAGTTTGTCTTTTCATGTCTATGATTTTTAAGTTAAAGTAGAATGTTTAAAAACAGCTTTATTTTGATTTAAAAATGGTTTATTACATATTATTGTATTAGAATAGTACTTAGTTGACTTATTAGAACGTGTTCTGATTTGTTTTTTTCTAAAAAAGAATTTGCAATTGCATTTGCCGTTTTTAGAATTAAGGTTATGACTTGCGGAGTAAACAAATGTTCATGCTCTTTTCTGAAGATTTTAAAATCAGTAAGGACTTGTCCCGGATCCCATTTGTTAGCTACAAGCCAATCAAAAACAATTTCAATTTCATAGGCTGTGTCGTCCCCAAATTCGTTAAAAGTATTTTCAAGTGGAAGCCATTCTGTCTTTATAATTTCTTTTAGTTGTGCGATTTCTTCTGTACGAATTGTTTTGTCTATGGCCGCAATACAATAGAACACTTTTCCTAAGTGTTCATAGAGGTGAGTCATGGTTTGGTGTGATGGTTTCATTTTTCAATCTTTAGATAAAAAAACAACACATAAATTTACAACAAAATAATGAATCCTATTCCTGATTTTTTATTTTTTATTAAGCGAAAGTGTATTTCTATAAAATGCAACTAATTGAATTTCAAATTAATGAAACAAATCGAATTCTTTGTGAACTTGGAGTTTCTTCTGTTGGTTTTTAATAAGACACTTCTTAAAAAGTAGAATTTGTAGCAAAAAAAGGATGCCTTTCTTTCTGAAATGACATCCTCTTTTTTTATGAAATTTAAAAAATTATTTTTTCGAATATTCTTTTTCTAAAAACAAATAACGAGCGTCATTTTCAGCTCTTTTTGATTTTGAATTGACATCAATAATCATGATTTCTGGTTTTTCTTCGTTTTTTGCAATAGACCATACAGGGAGTTTATCACCGTTTGGATTTCCTGTTTTAATGAAGTTTGCAAAAAAGTTCATCATTGTATCAGACACTTTGAAATCATCTTCTGTCCAATTGTAATCTTTATTGGTTGCCAAATTTCCCATTGCATATTCTATTTCAGCAGAATGAACGGCTCCTTTTGGTTTGGGTGCTTGTGGGATATTTTTGTCTTTTTTAATGACACCGCCGGCAAGACCTGCTTCAAGGCTATTGTCCCTCATTTCTGGTCTGGGATGTACGTAATAATAGCGGTATACAGGCTGTGTGCTGTTTTTTCGATGCAAATCGAACCATTTCCAAGTGCTGTAGGCAATAAATCGATCACCAGATAAATCAGTAGCAGATTGCTCGGTTACTTCTGGGGTTCCTACGGGATATAATTTTAAGACTTCCTCGGCTTTATTGCCATACAATTCTTTTATATTCTGAATATAGCTCTCATTGTCTAAATCTTTTCCCTTTGTTAAAGCGCGATAGCTCATTTCCTCTGAATTCCACCCTAACAATAAAGGTACCATAGCTTGTTGTTTGGCTTCAAAAATTTCCGGTAGCGATTTTGGTAAAAAGTAACCGTCAATTGTTGTTTTGAAAACACCTAAACTTGTTCCAGCGGATTTTTGATACAATTCGAAAGTAGACATTGAGCGAAGTTCTTTTAATGAGGAAGCACCGATTTTTTTAGCAAATTCAAAGCCTGTTTTTTCAGCTTCGGCCAAAGGAACTGGAGCTAAAGTAGGGAAGATTGAACCACCACTTTCGCCAATAGCCCCTGCAATAAGACCTGTTGATAATGGAGAAGCCATTTGAGCGCTCACGGCAATTGAACCTGCCGATTCTCCTGCGATGGTTACGCGTTTTGGGTCGCCTCCGAATTTTGCAATATTGGCCTGTACCCATTTCAGGGCTGTGTTTTGGTCTAAGAAGCCATAATTTCCCGATGCGTGATTAGGAGATTCTTTGGTCAGTTCCGGATGAGAGAAAAATCCCCAAATCCCCAATCTATAGTTTACCGTTAGTGTTACGATTCCCTTTTTTGCCATGTTTTCGCCATCATACCGATTTTCAGAACCATCGCCTGCAGCAAAACCACCTCCATAGAAATAAACTAAAACGGGAAGTTTTTCATTGGAAGATTTGGCAGGAGTCCAAACATTGAGGTAGAGACAATCCTCACTCATCCCATCACTCCTAAAGCCCATATCTCCAAATATATTAGATTGGATTGCTCTGGGGCCAAATTTTTTCGTTTGTTTTACACCTGCCCACTTGGTTAAATTCTGAGGTGCTTTCCAGCGTAAATCGCCAACTGGAGGCTGTGCAAAGGGAATTCCTTTAAAGCTCTGAATATTTGTTTTTACATCAAATTCACCTTCAATAATTCCATTTACTATGGATATCTGAACAGGAAAAGCATTTTGATTTTCGGCATGTTGCGCTTTGGAAAAGAATGGAATTGCCAGTAGCAGTAGTCCAATGTATTTAATTTTAGGATTCATAGA
The DNA here is from genome assembly GCF_048286515.1 of Flavobacterium rhamnosi. Classification (NCBI taxonomy): domain Bacteria; kingdom Pseudomonadati; phylum Bacteroidota; class Flavobacteriia; order Flavobacteriales; family Flavobacteriaceae; genus Flavobacterium; species Flavobacterium rhamnosi. Next base: position 72,012 of record NZ_JBLVPS010000008.1, read on the forward strand.
TTTATTGGATTTTATCGTGTAATAGTATTAGTTTTCATAAAGGATAAATAGTTACAAGTAAAAACTTAATAATAGATGCATTTCACTTATTTCCTACATTTTGTTATAAATCTAGAATTGTTCAACAATTTGTGAAATGCTATAGTCAAGGTCTTTTTAAAATACATTGCTACCCAAATAACTCACTCGCCACATCCTCAATCTTAGCGACCAAGCGAATTTTGATTCCTGTATTTTTCAAAGCGATTTTATTGTATTTGGATACAAAAATAGTAGAAAATCCCAATTTTTCAGCTTCCTGAATGCGCTGATCCACACGGTTTACTGGACGAATTTCACCAGAAAGACCCACTTCTCCGGCAAAACAAAAATCTTTATTTACAGGGATATCTTCATTTGATGATAAAATAGCAGCTACAACAGCTAAATCAATTGCGGGGTCATCTACAGAAATTCCTCCGGTTACATTGAGAAAAACGTCCTTGGCTCCCAAGCGAAAGCCTGCTCTTTTCTCTAAGACGGCCAATATCATATTCAGTCTTTTGGCATTGTAGCCTGTTGTACTGCGCTGCGGTGTTCCGTAAACAGCTGTACTCACTAAGGATTGAATTTCAATCATCAGCGGGCGCATTCCTTCAAGTGTAGATGCAATCGCAGTCCCGGATAATTCTTCATCCTTATGTGAGATTAATATTTCCGAAGGATTTGAAACTTCTCGCAAACCATTTCCCAGCATTTCATAAATACCAATTTCAGCAGTAGAACCAAAACGGTTTTTTAACGAACGTAAAATACGGTAGACGTGATTTCTGTCGCCTTCAAATTGCAAAACGGTGTCCACCATGTGTTCCAGGATTTTTGGTCCGGCAATGTTTCCGTCTTTGGTAATATGACCAATAAGAATTACGGGAATATTAGTTTCTTTCGCAAATTTTATGAGTTCGGCAGTAGTTTCTCGTATTTGTGAAATACTTCCTGGCGTTGATTCAATATAATCAGTATGAAGTGTCTGAATAGAGTCGATAATCACGATTTCAGGCTGAATGGCTTCAATTTGTTTAAAGATATTTTGAGTTTTGGTTTCGGTAAGGATATAGCAATTATCGCCGCTCGGTGTGATTCTTTCGGCGCGCATTTTTATTTGTTTCTGACTTTCTTCGCCGGAAACATATAAGGTTTTATAAGGTAGTTTTAAGGATATTTGAAGTAAAAGTGTACTTTTTCCTATGCCAGGCTCGCCGCCTAAAAGGATGAGTGAGCCAGGAACTATTCCGCCCCCAAGTACGCGATTGAGCTCTCCATCAGTAGTGTCCATGCGGATTTCCTGAGTAGAATCAATTTCGTTTATTTTTAATGGTTTAGGTGTTTTATTACTCGAAGTTACTTCGCTCTTCCAAGCTACTTTTTCTTGTTTTTGAATGATTTCTTCGGCTATAGTATTCCATTCTTTACAAGAATTACATTGTCCTTGCCATTTGGCATATTGCGCTCCGCAGTTCTGACAAAAAAAAGTAGTTTTTACTTTTGACATTATTTTTTTGGTGTTAAACTTTTCATAGCGTCATATTTTTGATACATCATGTCTTTGGTTAAATTACCAATTTCCTCTAATTGTGAAGCAGTTTGATATGATTTTGCTGCTTTTTTTGTGTCACCCGTTTTTTCATACATAAGGCCTAATTCATAATCGGCAAGCATGGATTTCGGATAGTTTTTCTTGGCAATATCAGATAATTTATCCAATTCTGGGTAGGCTTTGTTTTTTAGAATAGCGGCTTCGATTGCTTTGAAATCATTAATTCGGATAGGAATCTTTAAGCCTAAGTTTTTAGAAATAAGATCGTATTTGTTGGTCAGATAATCCACATAACCCGTTTGTAGGACTGCAATTTTTTCTGTGTATTCTGTTGATGAAATAGGCTTGTAAGAATCAAAAAACTGATACAAAGCATTCGGTATCGAATAAAGTACGAGTGAATAATGAGACGCCCCTTTAAAATTATCAAATTTGTAATTGATTAAGGGATTTGTAACCAGTTTCATATTCTGGTCAAGAGTTTTTATAGGTTCCTGTAGTTTTTTTACATCACCATCGCCTGTAGATTGGTAATAGAAAATGGGTTGTTTTGAGTTTGAAAGTTTTTCTGGAATGTGATTTTCCATGTTTGGAGCAAGTTCTGGACTTAGAGAAATATAGGCGTTAAATAATGGTGCATCCTTGTACAGAAAAAAGTTCAGATACCCTGCGGTAGTATCGTGCCCCGCAATAATTCGGAATGGTGCGACACGGTATTTTTTCTCAAGATACGGGAGTAATTCGCTTCCGATAAATTCGAAAAATTGGGCTCCTTTTCCTGAAGGTATGCCGTCAACGGCATCATAATTACTATCTTCTGTTCGTTCGTCTTTTTTGTTTTGAGTAATACCAACGATTATAGTTTCCGGTAGATCATCCCAATAAGTACCATAATTTAAAGCGCCGTAAAATGGATCAAACAAGTAGTCGCCATCCAGTAAAATCATTATAGGATACTTTTTGTTTGTGTTTTTTTCATAAGATGGTGGTAATCCGATTGTGATTTCTCGACTTTCACCCAGCTTATTTGAATCGAATGGTTGCGTTGTTTTTTGAGAAAATACCGAAATAGAAAAGAATAATAAGAGTAAAATCTGTTTCATAATTTTGGATGTTTTAGAAATTATATTCAATCTAAATGCAGTAGCAATATAATACTTTTATTAAAACAGAAACAGCAAAAAACAGGGCAGTTCGAAAACCGACATATTTTTTGCTATTTCTGAAAAATATAGCATAGAGTACCTTTAAAAAAGTGTTATAAAGTACTTTTATGAATTAAATTTCTAAGATAACTAGGTCAAAGAATTATCATTTTCATTAGGGAAAATAATCCAGGGCGTGAAGGTTTTGGCTTCTTCAAATTCTAGCAGGGCATACGAAATAATGATAATTATATCGTCTCTTTGCACTTTTCGGGCAGCTGGTCCGTTTAGGGTTATAATACCTGAATTTTTTTCGCCTTTGATAGCATAGGTGTCAAAGCGTTCGCCATTGTTGATGTTTACAATGAATACTCTTTCTCCTTCAATGATATTGGAGGCTTCCAGTAAAGCTTCGTCTATGGTAATGCTTCCGATATAATTTAAATCGGCTCCAGTTACTTTTACTCGGTGTATTTTTGATTTTACGACTTGAATTTGCATGCTACAAAAGTAAATTAATTTAATGAAATGGTGTCAATCAAACGAATATTGTTGACAAATACGGCAATAAAAGCGCGGTATTTTTTATTTTTATTTTTTCTGGTGCAGGGAAGAAGCGTGGCTTCATCTGCAATTACGAAATATTCTAATTTAAAAAGAGGATGTTTTTCGAACGATTTTTGAACCCATTCCGCTACCGATTTAGCACTCTTTGTTTTGAATTTTTCTTTCGCAATAGTTAATGTTTTGTAGATTATTGCTGCTTTTTCTCTTTCCTCTGCTGATAAACGTTCATTTCTGGAACTCATAGCGAGACTGTTAGCTTCCCTAAAAATGGGACAGCCAATTACGTTTACTTTTAAGTTGGCTTTAGCAACCATCTTTTTTACAATTTGTAATTGTTGAAAATCTTTTTCTCCGAAATAGGCATTTGTAGGTTCTACAATTTTAAAAAGACGCTTAACAATAGTGCCAACACCATTAAAATGGCCGGGTCTGAATTCGCCTTCCATCTGATCTTCTAAGCCGTCAAAATCAAAAGATTGAGACAGGGGTTGTCCGTCGTAAATGTCCTCGACCGTTGGAGCATACAAGATAATTTCTGAACTCAACGCGGTAAGTTTTTTCACATCTTCTTCCAATGTCCTAGGATATTTTGCTAAATCTTCCGGATTGTTGAATTGGGTAGGATTTACAAAAATACTCACTATGGTATTTTCATTTTCCAACAGCGATTTTTGCATTAAAGCCAAATGTCCTTGATGTAACGCGCCCATAGTTGGAACAAATCCAATAGTGGAATTCGAAGTTTTGATAGATTTCAAATAGTCTCTCAAAGCAGCTTTTCCATAGAAAATATGCATGGTGGTATTATTAAAATTAAATGCAAACATAATATTTTAGTTAATAACTGCATAAATTTTTGTAATTTTGCGTGGTTTTTATTACCAATAAACTAAGTAAATTACAATATGAAAGATAAGAGGATATTATATGTATCATCTGAAGTGGTGCCTTATCTCGCTGAAAATGAGGTTTCTTTAATGTCTTATGACGTGCCGAAAATGATTAATGATCAGGGAGGACAAATAAGAATTTTCATGCCTAGATATGGAAATATAAATGAAAGAAGACACCAGTTACACGAAGTAATTAGACTTTCGGGGATGAATTTGGTAGTAAATGACTTAGATATGCCATTAATTATAAAAGTGGCTTCAATCCCTAAGGAGAGGATACAAGTTTACTTTATTGATAATGATGAATATTTCAAAAGAAAAGCCACATTTGCTGATGAAGAAGGTGTTATGTATCCAGATAATGATGAGCGGGCTATTTTCTTTGCAAAAGGAGTTGTAGAAACCGTAAAGAAATTGAATTGGGTTCCGGATATTATTCATGTTCACGGATGGATGGCGGCAATGTTGCCTATTTATATGAAACATTTTTATAAAAACGAAGCTTTGTTTTCGGAAACAAAAATTGTTACTTCCGTTTACAGTCAGTCTTTCGAAGGAACATTAGATGTCGAAATGATTAATAAGGTGAAGTTTGATGGTATTCCTGATGATGCAATAGCTGATTTAGCAATTCCGGATTATGAGAATATTATAAAAGCAACTGTTATGCATTCAGATGCTGTAATTATTGCTTCAGAAAACCTGTCTTCAAGTTTAACAAAATTTATAGAATCTTCGGGTAAACCTTTTTTACCTTTCACCCCGAAAGACAAATTCGCGGAAGCGTATACTAATTTCTATAAAAACGAAGTTCTTTAAATTAAACTTTTATTATTAAATATGTACAATATTTCTTTTTTTAAGAAAATGCTTGTTTTAACAAGCATCGTTCTTTTGTATTCATGTGATAAAGATTATAATGCGATTGGTGGAGATTTAATTGGTGATAACCATTTTTCGCTCACGCAATCAACATTTAGTGTAGTAGCTTACAATCAAAAGGTAGGGCCGATTGAGTCCAATAATTTGGCAGTTAATGCTTTAGGGATGTATAAAAATCCCGCTTTTGGTACAACAAGTGCAAATTTCGCTACGCAATTGATTTTAGCCACACCTAATCCAACAATAGGAGCTAATGCAGTTATAGATAGTGTTTACTTGTCAGTACCTTATTATAGTACTTTGAAATCAACAAATACAGACGGAAGTCATGTGTACGAGTTGGATTCTATATATGGTGCAGGTACAGCGAAAATTAAACTAAGTGTTTTTGAATCTGGATACTTCATGAGAGATTTGGATCCTATTGGAGGGTTTAAAGAATCTCAAAAATATTTTACCGACCAAAAAGCGGATTTCGAGAATGCTAAAGTGGGAAGCCGTTTAAATAATAATGCGAACTTATCGCAGAACGATGCGTTCTTTTTTGATCCTAAAGAAATTGTGGAAGCAACCAAGGACGATGCAGGTAAAGTCACTAATACACGTTCAGTTCCAGCAATGCGCCTAAAATTAGATGCGGAATTTTTTAAGAATAAAATCATAAATGCTCCTGCAGGAAAGTTGGCGACAAATGAGGTTTTCAAAGAATATTTTAGAGGCTTGTATTTTAAAGTTGAAAAGGGAGAGGGTAGTGATGGAAGCATGGCTATGTTGAATTTTAAATTAGGAAAAATAACCATAAAATACAAAGAAGATTTGGCTTCAACAACTGGAGGTGCGGCAACAAGAGTGGAAAAATCTATAGTTCTGAACCTGTCCGGTAATACGGTGAGTTTGTTGGAAGAGAGTGATGTAAATACTGCCTATACTTCAACAGTGGCAGCTTCAGATGCTTCATTAGGTGATGAAAAATTATATCTAAAAGGAGGAGAGGGTTCTCTGGCAATTTTGGATCTTTTTAGTATTGCCGGTGAACTTGAAGAAGTTAGAAGTAACGACTGGCTTATTAATGAAGCAAACCTTGTTTTTCACATTGATGCTGGTGCGATGGCAAATAGTCATGAGCCTAACAGGATTTATTTGTATGATTTGACAAATAATAGACCTCTTGTTGATTATTTTGATTCGTCAACCAATAGTGATCCTAAAAAATCAAAAATGGTATTCGATGGTATTATAAATAAAGAAGTTGTAGCTAATGGAAGAGGATTAACTTATAAAATCAGAATTACAAATCATATCCGCAATCTTATAAATAATGCCGATTCTACAAATGTAAAGTTAGGATTAGTGGTTACAGAAGATATTAATACAAGCACTTCTTCCAAAATGAGAACGCCAAATGCATTTATTTCTCAAGCGCCAAAAGCGAGTGTTATGAGTCCGTTAGGGACAGTTCTTTTCGGAGGAAAATCAACAGTTCCTCAGGACAAAAGATTGAAACTTGAAATTTTTTATACAAAACCTAATTAAGTAAAAATTATGTGTGGAATTGTTGGATATATAGGTTATAGAGAAGCTTACCCAATTGTAATAAAAGGGTTGAAAAGATTAGAATATAGAGGATATGATAGTGCTGGTGTCATGTTATATGACGGCGAAAACTTAAAAATTTCAAAAACTAAAGGTAAGGTTGTAGATTTAGAAGAGAGAGCGTCTAAAGAAATCTCAATAAACGGAACGATAGGAATGGGACATACGCGTTGGGCGACACATGGAGTTCCGAACGATGTTAATTCACACCCTCATCTTTCCAATTCAGGTGATTTGGCCATAATTCACAATGGAATTATTGAAAATTATGCACCGTTGAAAAAGGAGTTAGTAAAAAGAGGATATATTTTTCATTCTGATACCGATACTGAAGTTCTTGTAAATCTTATTGAGGAAGTTCAGAAAAAAGAAAAATTAAAAATTGGTAAAGCTGTACAGGTGGCTTTGAATCAGGTTGTAGGTGCTTACGCGATTGCAGTTTTTGATAAAAAGAATCCAGATGAAATTGTTGCGGCTCGTTTAGGAAGTCCTTTAGCTATTGGTGTAGGTGAAGGTGAATATTTTATTGCTTCCGATGCTTCTCCATTTATTGAATATACGTCTAACGCTATTTATTTAGAAGATGGCGAGATGGCAAATATCAGGTTGCATAAACCAATGAAAGTAAGAAAAATTAAAGATGATTCTTTAGTTGATCCTTATATCCAAGAGCTTCAAATGAATTTGGAGCAAATTGAAAAGGGAGGTTACGATCACTTTATGCTGAAAGAGATCTATGAACAACCAGACGTTATAAAAGATACTTATCGTGGAAGACTTCATGCAAATGAAGGGATTATCCAAATGTCAGGTGTTGAGGACAATTTAGAAAAATTCCTAAATGCTGACAGAATAATAATTGTGGCTTGTGGTACTTCATGGCATGCGGGTTTAGTGGCTGAATATATATTTGAAGAGTTTGCCCGAATTCCTGTAGAAGTAGAATATGCTTCTGAGTTTAGATATAGAAATCCTATAATAAACAGCCGTGATGTAGTTATTGCGATTTCACAATCAGGAGAAACGGCTGATACAATGGCTGCTATTAAATTAGCAAAAGAACACGGAGCATTTGTATTTGGAGTTTGTAATGTTGTTGGTTCTTCGATTTCAAGAGAAACTCATGCAGGTGCCTATACTCATGCAGGACCAGAAATAGGTGTTGCATCTACAAAAGCATTTACTACGCAAATTACAGTGTTAACGATGATTGCTTTGCGTTTGGCAAAGGCTAAAGGGACAATGTCTAATACTGACTTCCACAGGTATTTACAAGAGTTAGAAATCATTCCTGAAAAAGTAAGAGAGGCTCTGGAAACAAATGAAAGAGCAAAAGAAATTGCTGCTGCATTTAAAGACGCTCCTAACTGCTTGTATTTAGGAAGAGGATATAACTTTCCGGTTGCTCTTGAAGGGGCTTTAAAGCTTAAAGAAATATCGTACATCCATGCGGAGGGTTATCCTGCTGCAGAAATGAAACATGGTCCGATAGCATTAATTGATGAACATATGCCTGTAGTGGTTATTGCTCCAAAGCAAGGTCATTATGATAAGATTGTAAGTAATATTCAGGAAATCAAATCCAGAAGTGGAAAAATTATTGCAGTGGTGACCAAGGGCGATACTCAGGTTCGTGATTTGGCTGACTACGTAATCGAAATTCCAGAAACTTCAGATGCTTTATCTCCGTTAATAACTACAATTCCTTTGCAGCTTTTATCCTATCATATTGCTGTTATGCGAGGATGCAATGTAGATCAACCTCGAAATTTAGCAAAATCAGTTACTGTGGAATAACAATACAGATTAACTTTAAATTAAAAAGCCTCGAAAAGATTTTTCTTTCGAGGCTTTTTTTTTGCTTCTTGTTTTTATTTTACAAAATTTATGCGAAAATGAATTTTTTGTCCTTTTGTTAACTTTTATTAAATAGTTAAAAATTAAGAAAATTATTAAGATTAATGTATTTATTGTATGCGTGCATAATGATTTTTTTGTTTTTTTGCTTAATTTTTAACAAAAAAACAAAAAACAAAAAATGTAGAATAAATATAAACGGACCAAAATCACTGATAATTATGAAATTTTTTAGGCTCTTTTTTATTAATATGAAAAATATTTGTATTTTGGCGTCATAAACCAACAAACTTTAGTCCAATGAGAATGTATTTACTTTTTTTGTCATTGTTTTTTTGTAGCCTGACTTTTGCTCAAAATTCAATTTCAGGCATTGTTACAGACAGTAACAATCAACCTATACCTGGAGCCAACATCAAAATTGTTGGAGAAACTGCCGGTACTATTACCGACATCGATGGAAAATTCACTTTAAATTCATCGAAAAAACCACCTTTTGTAATAAATATTACAAGTGTAGGATATGGTTCTCAAAGAGTGACTGTTTCGTCAAATAATCAAAAAGTAACAGTTAAGCTTGCTGATGAAGAAACTAAACTTAATGAGATTGTAGTTTCAGCTTCAAGAACCCCGGAAAGAGTATTGGAATCTCCAGTTACAATTGAAAGAATGAGTATAGCTGATATTAAAAAATCGGCATCTGCGACTTTTTATGATGGTTTAGAAAACTTAAAAGAAGTTCAAATGAATACTAGTAGTTTGTCTTTTAAATCAATAAATACGCGTGGTTTTGCCACAGTGGCTAATACCCGTTTTATGCAATTGGTTGATGGAATGGATAATGCTTCACCATTGTTGAATTTTGTATTAGGTAATATGATTGGTGTTTCGGAAATTGATGTTCAAAGTGTAGAGTTGTTGCCGGGAGCGTCATCTGCTTTATATGGAGCAAACGCTTTCAATGGTATTTTATTCATGAACAGCAAAAGTCCATTTACCAGTCCGGGAATTACCGCTTATGCAAAGTATGGACAAACAAGTCAGGAAGCTGCGGGATCAAATGACTTCGTTGATTATGGAGTACGAATGGCTCATGCGTTCAGTCCGAAGTTAGCTGGAAAGGTTAACTTTACTTATATGCGTGGGACAGATTGGCATGCTACAAACTACGACGACAAGACTGTTGTGGGAAGAGATAGAAGTAACGTGAATTATGATGGTATAAATGTCTACGGTGATGAGGTTACTACAAATATAAAAGGAGTTGGGCAATCATTAGCCGCTTTGGGTTTAATACCAGCAGCGGCTGTAAATTTACTTCCAAATTATAATGTTAGCAGAACAGGGTATAATGAAGTGGATTTAACAGATAACAGAGCCAGTAATACTAAAATTGACTTTTCGCTTCATTACCGACCTTTTGGAAATGAAAATTTGGAAGTTATCTGGCAAAGTAAGTTTGGTTTTGGAAATGCTGTTTATCAAGGAGCCAATAGGTATTACCTGAATAATTTTTCTATGCAACAGCATAAATTAGAGTTTAAAGGGAAAAACTTTTTTTTAAGAGGTTATACTACAACTGAGGATGGTGGAGAATCATATGATATGCTTTTCACAGGAATCAATGTCAATAGAAAATGGAAAGATGATAAAACATGGTTTGGGCAATATGCAGGAGCTTATGTACAATCTACGTTAGCAGGAATGACGCCTGAAAACGCACATATTATGGCAAGAAATACTGCTGATACTGGAAGGTTTCTTCCTGGTACTCCAGAATTTAAGGCCGCTTTTAATCAAGTGATTGCTGATCCAAGCGTACTTACGGGATCAAAACTTGTTGATAATTCTAGAATATACCATTCTGATGCCAATTATAATTTTAAAGATTTAATAAAATTCGCAGAAATTCAAGTCGGGGGATCCTATAGACAATATCAATTGAATTCTTACGGAAGGATTTATACTGATGCAAACGGACCTATATATTATAATGAATATGGTGCTTATACACAATTAACAAAAAGATTTTTAGAAGAACGATTGAAATTTACAGGTTCTATTCGTTATGACAAATCAAAGAATTTCGACGGTAGTGTATCGCCAAGAGTTTCTCTTGTTTATTCTGGAGGTGAAAGCAAAAAACACAACTTTAGAGCTTCTTTTCAAACCGGTTTTAGAAATCCATCAACGCAAGATCAATATATTGGATTTAATGTAGGAAGTGCAATATTGCTTGGTTCAGCTCCGGACAATTTAACAAGGTATAGTGAAACTTTACCAGTTTCTACTGCAATTGGTCAAGCTTTTGCTGGCGGATCATCTGTCGTTATGACTGGTTTGAATGCCTATAATAATTCATATACCGCTTCATCAGTGCAGGCATTTAGTGCATTGGCGCCTACTGATCCCATTGCAGGATCAGCTTTATTAAGAAAAACAAATGTCAGTTATGTGAAACCAGAGCAGGTGAAAGCATTTGAATTAGGTTACCGTTCATTGATAAAAGATGTGTCAATTGATATTAATGGATATTATAATATTTACAATGATTTTATTGGGAATCTAAATGTTGTAGCTCCGTTTTATGGTACAGCAACTGATGCGCCAAATCCTTTGGCAGGACCAACAGATCCTGGTACGCAATCATTACATGCGCTTCAAAACAGTAATTTTAGAGCGTATCAATTATATACTAATACTAATATAGAAATCAAATCGCTAGGTTTTGGTCTTGGACTTTCTAAAAAAGTGTATCGAAATTTTGAAGTGGGTGTGAATTATAATTTTGCAGAATTTGAGTTCGACCAGGCAAAAGATCCGAGTTTTGAAGCAGGCTTCAATACACCAAAACATAGAGTAAAAGCATCATTTGGGAATGAAAAATTATTTGATAATTTCGGATTTAATGTTAGCGGAAGATGGAATAGTGAATATTTATGGCAATCAACAATGGCTGACGGTATGATCGCTGCTGCGACAGTAATCGATGCTCAGGTTAATTATAATATGCCAAAGTTAAAATCAACACTAAAACTAGGAGCTTCAAATATTGGTGGTAAGGAATATACTCAGGTACTAGGTGCCGGATTGATAGGGCAACAATTTTTTGCTTCTTGGACAATCAATCCGTAATTGAGTCAATAATTTAAAAAAAAATACAAACATGATAAAAAATTTCAAATGGCTACTTTTGGTTTCATTAACCTTTATGGCATGTGATAGTAATGATGATGAGGCTATTGTTGAGGAGCCTTTGACGGCTGGAACAGCAAATTTTTCTAACTATGTTTCCTTAGGGAATTCGTTAACGGCGGGTTTTAGCGATAATGCGCTTTTCAAAAAAGGACAAGAAGGTTCCTATGCTAACATCTTATCGCAACAGTTTGCTTTAGTAGGTGGAGGTGCCTTTAAAATTCCTTATACTAGTGATAATACAGGAGGCCTTTTGTTTGGAGGGGCTCAAAACCCGGCTTTTGGTCCAAGATTGTATTTTAATGGAACAGCTCCGGTATCAGTTGCCGGAACCCCAACAACCGAAGTTTTTAACCCAGCTGTAGCGGCGGCAGGTCCTTACAACAATGTAGGTGTTCCTGGAGCTAAAAGTTTTCATTTGCTGTCGCCTACCTATGGTAGTGCAGCAGGTTTGGCAACAGGAACTGCAAATCCTTATTATGTGAGATTTGCTCCAAATGGCACTACATCTGTATTAAGTTATGCAATGAGTCAAAAGCCAACGTTTTTCTCTTTATGGATTGGGAATAATGATGTTTTAGGTTATGCGACAACTGGTGGTGACGGATCAAGTACTATTACACCTTCGGCAGGTCCTCCAGGAGTGGGTTTTGATGCAACTTACGGTGCTTTGGTTAATACGTTGACGTCAGAGAGCGCAAAGGGTGTGGTAGCTAATATTCCCTATGTAACGACGATTCCTTTTTTTACTACTGTTCCTTTTAGTCCAATAACTGCAAAGGTTTTGGGTGGAGGCAGCGAGGCAGTCGGAGTTGCAACAATAAACGCACTTAATGCGCAATTATACGGACCTCTTAAAAATGCATTAACTTTTTTCGGAGCTGGAGCAAGAATTAATTTATTGTCCGCTACTGCCGCAAATCCTTTATTGATAAAAGATGAATCATTGACTGATTTATCAGCACAGCTAACGGCTGCGTTTACGCCTTCGCTAGGCGCTGGAACAGCTGCGTTTTACGGAAGTGTTTTTGGTCAAGCCAGGCAAGCGACTGCTGCTGATTTGGTGCTTTTGACTACGCAGGGTGCAATTGGCGCTACACCGCCAGGACCCGCTACAGCTTTAAATAAACTTGGGATTACTTATCCTTTACAAGATAAGCATATACTGATTCCGACTGAGATTGCTGAATTGAAAGCGGCTACGGATTTGTTTAATATAACAATTAAAACTTTAGCAGATTCTAAAGGACTAGCTTTTGTGGATGCAAACGCAATAATGAGTCAATTGTTTAATGGAGGAATTGTCAGTAATAGTTTTACGATGCTGTCTACCTTTGTAACCGGAGGGTCATTTTCATTGGACGGAGTTCATCCTTCACCAAGAGGACAGGCATTGTTAGCTAATAAATTTATCTTAGCAATTAATGCAAAATATGGGTCAAATTTAAAGGGAGTAGATCTTGGTTCTTATCCAATATTGTATCCGGCCACATTGCAATAAAGAGATTGTAAATGTTAAAAAAACCACCTATTTTTACGAATAGGTGGTTTTTTATTTGCACCAAATAATAGGTTTTTGTTTGTTTTAAAACAAGATTAAAAACAAAGCAATAAAATTATACTGTTTTTTATAAAAAAAAATATTGATTTTATATTTTAAAAAATTATCTTTGCGCACTGAAAAAAGTGTCTAATCGAGATGTTTCGGTTGGGATTATTTCATAAACCTAAATAGCTATTTAATAAATACATAAGTAATGTCAAAAGTAATAGGAAAAGTTGCCCAAATCATTGGCCCAGTAGTTGACGTAGTTTTCAACGGTAAAGATGTTGAACTTCCAAAAATTTATGATTCGTTAGAAATCACAAAAAAAGATGGTACTTTATTAGTACTTGAAGTACAATCTCACATTGGTGAAAACACAGTTCGTACCATTTCGATGGACTCAACAGATGGTTTGAGTAGAGGTTATGAAGTAGTTGGAACAGGAAATCCTATCCAAATGCCAATCGGTGCGGATGTTTACGGTCGTTTATTCAACGTAATTGGAGATGCCATTGACGGTTTAGGTAATTTACCAAAAACTGGTGAAAATGGAATGTCTATTCACAGACAAGCTCCAAAATTTGAAGATTTATCTACTTCTTCTGAAGTTTTATTCACAGGGATTAAAGTAATTGATTTAATTGAGCCTTACTCAAAAGGGGGTAAAATTGGATTGTTCGGTGGTGCCGGTGTTGGTAAAACGGTATTGATTCAGGAGTTGATTAACAATATTGCAAAAGGTCACGGTGGACTTTCAGTATTCGCAGGAGTAGGAGAAAGAACACGTGAAGGAAATGACTTACTTCGTGAGATGTTAGAGTCAGGAATTATAAAATACGGTGATGAATTCATGCACTCTATGGAAAATGGAGGATGGGATTTATCTAAAGTTGATATGCTAGGAATGAGAGAGTCTAAAGCTACTTTCGTTTTCGGTCAAATGAATGAGCCACCAGGAGCTCGTGCTCGTGTAGCACTTTCTGGATTGTCTATCGCTGAATATTTCCGTGATGGAGCAGGTACTGATCAAGGTAAAGACGTTTTGTTCTTCGTGGATAATATCTTCCGTTTTACACAAGCAGGTTCTGAGGTTTCGGCACTTTTAGGTCGTATGCCTTCTGCAGTAGGTTACCAACCAACATTGGCAACAGAAATGGGTGCGATGCAAGAGCGTATTACTTCAACAAACAAAGGTTCTATTACATCTGTACAAGCGGTTTACGTTCCTGCGGATGATTTAACTGACCCGGCTCCGGCTACAACATTTGCTCACTTAGATGCAACAACAGTATTGTCTCGTAAAATTGCTGAGTTAGGTATTTATCCTGCGGTAGATCCATTGGATTCTACTTCAAGAATCCTTACGCCACAAATTTTAGGTGACGAGCATTATGACTGTGCTCAAAGAGTAAAGGAAATTTTACAGAAATACAAACAATTACAAGATATCATCGCGATCCTTGGTATGGAAGAATTGTCAGAAGATGATAAATTAGCCGTTTCAAGAGCTCGTCGTGTACAACGTTTCTTGTCTCAGCCTTTCCACGTTGCGGAGCAATTTACAGGATTAAAAGGAGTGTTAGTAGACATTAAAGATACTATCAAAGGATTTAATATGATTATTGACGGTGAACTAGATCACTTGCCAGAATCAGCTTTTAACCTTAAAGGTACTATCGAAGAAGCTATCGAAGCTGGAGAAAAAATGTTAGCGGAAGCTTAAAAATTATAAGTTATGAGTTATGGGTTATTTCAATTTTGAAAACTCATAACTCATAATTCAAAACTCATAATTATGTTATTAGAAATAGTATCACCAGAAGCAAAATTATTTTCGGGAGAAGTAACTTCAGTTACGTTACCTGGAGTTGACGGAAGCTTTCAAATTTTGAATAATCACGCACCAATCGTTTCTATTTTAGGAAAGGGTGTTGTGAAAATTACAGCTTCTAATTTTACTTTTGCAAAAGAAGTTGTAAGCAAATTCACTAAGTTAGATGATCAAAATTATACGCTAGCGATTATTTCAGGGACAATTGAAATGAAAGATAATAAAGTTATTGTTTTAGCCGACTAAAATAATACCGACTATAAAAAATTAAAGCCTAACGCAATCGTTAGGCTTTTTTTTGGTCCAATCCCAAAGGATTATATTCCAAACAATGTCATTTCTTTATAAAGTCTGTCACTTTAAAACTAATTGCTTCGTGGGCTTTCATAGCGCGAAGGTTTATAGGTGCAGCTTCAGTATCGAGGCAATCACATTCAGGATATATAAAAAGCGTAAAGTCTTTAGAATACCCCTTGTTTTCTATAATTTTTATTTTACAACTAGTTTCGAATTCCTTTCGGCATAATATTTTTCGTTGTATTTTCCAGCAATTACAAGTGCTCCTGAAATTAGAATAAGATTTTTAATTATATATTGTCCAACTAAAGTGGGACAATATGGAAATACGTCAAAGCAGATGGTTTTTAGGATGAAAACAGGAAAGAATGTAACAGCCATGTGCATTAATAACAATACAATTGTAAAGGGGATAAATCTTTTAATGAGTAATCCGAGACCAATAATCACTTCGCATATACCAAGGATTGGAATAAATATTTCTGGTTTAAACCAATACACTGTTTTTTCTACCAGATCGCCAGCAGGACTCATTCCGAAAATTTTTAAAGCACCAAACCAGACGTAAACTATTGCCAGAGAAACTCGCATCATAGTGATACTGTGTTTTTCCATTTTTTTACTAAAACTAAAATAAATAAAGTTGATTGATGGTTTCATAGTGGAATATTTGAATAGAATAATTTTATTGGTCTGCTGTTTTTCCAATTTGTTTGTGATTTGAAGTTAACAGTTAAAATAGGAATAGCCTAACAGATTTTCAACGTCTGTCAGGCTTTAGTTGATAGTGAGATAAAACACATCATCAACCGTACTATTTAGCTATTCTGCGCCATCGATAGCGGCTCTTGCAACAGCAAATCCACCTACTTTTTCGCCTAATTCAAGTCCCTTTTCGCAATCACTTCTGTAATGAATACATCCGAACATTCTGGAATCTGAGGCTTCTTTTGCCATGGCTGTAAAACTTTGCGCTTTTGCAGGAATGAAATGTGATAAAACTACACAAGCAGCAGCACTAAAGGTAGAATGGCCCGATACATAGGAAGGAAAATTAGGTGTTCCGGTCATTGTTTTTATAGTAGGGTCCATTTGTGATGGCCTTGGATTAAAGTAAGTGTATTTTGCATCCCAACAACTGATAGCGGCATCCATCATGGCAATGTTCAATAATGCCATATTTCTTGCCCATCGTACTTCACTGTAATTTTGTTCTACAAATGACGCAGATGCAATAGCGTTCCAGTGGCCGGGTGGCGTATAAGTTCCTACTCCATCAGCCCAAAAAGTAACAATTGCCATGTTCTTTTTGGATGGATTTTTGCCGTAATTTTTTATTTCTGCTAATTCCTTTGCAAATTGTTCTGATTTTGTAGAAGGTGGCGCAACTGGTCGACTGGCAACAACCATTTCAGGAGTCATCAGGAATGATTTTACTTTGCCAAACAATGGTAGCATTGGAGGTCTTGCAGGCAAATCTAGTGATAGCCAAGGCGTTTCTCCAGTGGCTATAGTTTGCGTCTCTAATTGTGTCCAGAGTGTTTGGTTTCCTATAGCAGCTCCAGCCCCATCACTTGCAGCGCGTGCAATAAATTTTGCTGCAATCTTTCTTCCGAGAATGATACCGGCATCGAGATCACTTCGAACATTAGCACCGCTTATAATACGATATAGTTTTTGTTCTTCCGATTTTTCGTTTATGTATGCGATTTCAGTTGGAAACAATAATTTTAATAATTCAACTGTAACACCAGATAATACACCATCTTCTGAAGGGTAGGAAGGCATGGAACTTTTTGGAATTAAAACTTGTAAAGCTGCATCAACGGTAAAAGGAGCTGCTCTATTGTATAATTTTTTATAATACCAAGTGGCAACCAATGCGTCGTATTGCGCAGCGCTTACATAAGCATAGGCTCTGGCCGCATAAGGTGGATTTGAAAATGGAAATTGCGGATTAGCAAACGGATTTGCCGCCAATGGTGCAGGATAGGTTCCGTCTTCGTTTTGATATGGAGGACGGTTGTGTCTGGCGACTAAAGTTCGCATGATTTCATTCCAACGCAAAACACCACCAGCACTCCAATATTTTATTATTCTTTTTTGATCTTCTGATATGTTGGCTTGATAGCTTTTTATTTCATTAATTTCTCGTATGAATGCAGGTGTGTTTGTTGCAACGGGTGCATCTAAAGAAAATTCTCCAGGAGTCGTCAATAAAAAAGTTTTCCAAGTTCCAGCCAAGTCGTCTGTATTAGCAGGATTTAAGGCTTGAAATTCATTTCGTTCCGTAATGTCATCACTACACGAATAGGTGCAGACAAAAAGTAAAGCGAGAAGAATGGTAAAGGCTGTTTTTTGTATGTTATTTTTCATCTTGGTTGTTCTTTTTTTTAAAATTAATTACATAAAATAGACCGCCATAGAAGGTGTCCGATTTTCCAACGTTTCTTCCTTGTACTACGTAATTATAGCCAGCTACAAGAGACAATTCGGGTATCTTTTTAAAAGTATATTTAGAACTAATTCCATATTTTAGTGCATTCATAGTGTTACTCGGAAAAGGCATATTGTTTTTTGTTATGTCAAATCCTCCAGATTGAGTTACCCAATTGTCTATTACAAATTCGGCAATCAATCTATTAGAACGATAACCCGCTCTAAAATTCACTGAAATAGCATCCGGCATATCAACTTCATTAGTATAGTGCATTTCATCAGTCAGATAGGCATCCCTATCGATGGTTATGTTCGCTCTCTTTATATATGCGCCAGATAGTGTGGTAAAGAAATTTCCTCTCTGATAATCTCCCATTAATCGCAATGAAACTGTTTTGCTTTTTAATCCAAGGCTCAATGGCAAATAATCAGCAGAATAATCGGATAGAGGAGTTGAAAAGCTTCCCAATGCATAAATGGAATAGGTTGCTTGGCCAATTGTTTTTTCTAAAGGCATATATTTTAACGTAAGCGAAAGATCCTGGATTCCCTTTTGGCCTTTCATGGTTCCGGCAGAAGCATTGGTTTCTATATACGGCAAACTAAAAATAGCATTCAATTTATCAGAGATGCCATAGTTTCCCATAAGTCCAAGTGATTTTGTTGATACGGTACCAAGATTTAAATTCGTTCTTTTAAGAGTTCCCTCCCAGTATTGATCCCAGCTACTATATTGATATATCGCTCCAATACAAAAATTATTTTTGCTCATCATGATTCCGTCAATATCTGTTTGAGCATTAATTAAAAAAGGTGCCAATAGTAGACAACTCAGGTAAAATTTTTTCATTTTTAGTAAAAAGGTTAGTTAATAATTAGTGTTTGGTCGGTATGAAAACAAGACAAATGTATAGGGTTGTCATTTTCATTATTAAAAATTTAATTGCTTTTAAATGCAATTAATGCTTCATTGTCATAGTCATTTTTTTATTTAAATTGAAACGATATGAATAACCAACATTGATAGAGGAATCTGCAAATGCAGCATCTCCCTGAACATGCACATATTTACTTGGATCAGTTATCACTGAATTCTGTAGGTTTTGATCCGCAATATCGGCAGCGCTTTGGATGCGATTTTTAACAACATTGTAAGGGATATATAAACTGAAACCATGTTTACCTATGCGATATGAAAAGCCATATTCAACTGCAATAACGTATCCGGGACGACGGTACGCCACTTGGCCACCAAAAGCATCATAGGCAGGAATTCCTTCAAATCTTCCGGCTAACGAAACAGTGAAATTTTCTTTTTTATCAATTGCAGCCATAAAACCTGCACGTCCAAAATACTGATCAGGTGATGCGTAAATATTATATCCTTCCAAACCTGCTTTTGGGGCTGATTTAAATGTGCCGTTTGATTCTCTTGGATTGAATAAATAATATCCATTTGCGAAACCGTAAAGGCGTCCGGTTAATTTTCGGAATGCTTGTAGTTCTACTGAAAAACCTACACCTCCGTCTCCAGGTTGAATGGCTTGATCCATTATGACGCTTGCGGTAGTTCCATCGGCTTGTGGAGCATCGTCTCTTCGGTCGTGACTACCATTGTTTAGTTTCACACCTAATCCTACCATAATGTTTCCTTTTTCTGCTTTTTTTGGATCAACAACCCAATAGTTAACGCTTAAACGGGCATCAGCTATGCCCTCAGCATAAACGCTGTATCGATACGTGTTTGTTACAGGCGCTGTTTGTCTCAATATTTGAGAACGCTCATTATTCACGTAAGGTAATGTTGCGTTCAACTGAATACGGTCAGTTAATCCGTACGATATATTTAAATCGACCGCATGAGAATAAATGTTTACTGCATTTCCGCGTTCTTTTCCGTTTGCATCAAATCCACCTCGTGTTAATTGACGTTGTGGTTGTTCTTCTTTACCAACAAAGTGTCTCCAAGAGTGAAAATAGCGATAGTTAGCTCCTACTTGAAATTCCCCACTGTTTAGATTGTAGGAATTGGCAGAGTTTAAATTTTGGCCACCCATTTGACGTACGGCCACACAGCCTTGCGCAGTCATGTTTTGGGTGTTAAAAGCAATTGTAAGTAGTACGATAAAGGCACAAGATTGTAAAGCGGATAGTTTTTTCAAGGTTTTAGTTTTTTTAAATGGTTAATAGTATAAAATGCTCCAACAACAGCTTCTTTTCGAAAAGAGGGTTGGAAAAAAAGCCTAACAGGTTTCCAACGCCTGTTAGGCTGTAGTTGATAAAATGAATTATTAAAACAAACCATTAAAACAAATCATCAACCTAATATTTAGATTATTTAACACCCCTCTTGCAACACCAATTCTTCTCCAATACAAATAAAATTCATAAGTAAGGTTTAATCGATTTGGTTGTATTATTGCATGGTGATGGCTTTACATATAGTGGAATTTTGAGTTTTAGCAGGAAAACTTATTTTGTTAAGTTTCACTTTAGCGATACTGGTACTTCCTTCTTTTATTTTAATAAATTGATTTGGTTTTATGTTTTTGAAAATTTGTGTTTTGCGGGTTTTAGACCATGTAATGGCTATTTCCTCTATCAGATTCGCTTGGCCAATACCAATCTCTCTTCTTAATGCAGATGCTCCAAAACTACCGCCAGAATTTACTTCTCTATAAACAACTCTCTTAATTCCATTTTCTTTAAAGCTAATTTTAATACGTGTTCCAATTGCAGAGCGGTTCGTAGCTGTTCCTTCTAATTGTAAATTGATCCAACGATTCGCATTCTGCCCTGGATTCACATACAAAGAATTGTTGAAAGAATCACCAATATAGGCGCCACCCACTTCTATAAAAATATCTGCATCGCCGTCATTGTCTAAATCATTTATGGCAACTCCATGTCCTTTTTGAAGATTGCCAACTCTACCGGAAACGGTAACATCGGCAAATTTACCATCTCCCATATTTCTAAAGAGGCGATTTGGAACAAGTGAGCTGTAGTCAGGGTTTCCGGTGCCTAAATACATATCTAAATAGCCGTCATTGTCAATGTCACCAAAGTTGGAACCCATTGCAAATACAGATTTATTTAGACCCGCTTTTTCTGAAACATTGGTAAATGTACCATCATGATTATTATGATATAAATACATTTTACTGGCTTTGTTAGGAACATTTAGCGCTTCCGTCGCAGCGGTATGGGCAATTGTGCTGTCAAATTTATAGCCACATACAAAAAGATCCTGCCATCCATCATTGTCATAATCCCAAAACCATGTTGGAAATGTTCCAACTTTTATGTCTGCTAAACCCGCTTTTTGGGTTACATCCTCAAATTGAGGAATCCCATTTTTTATTCCCGTGTTTTTGAGCAGGGTTTTTCTTTCTCTATTACTAGAGACATACAAATCTTCCAAACCATCATTATTGTAATCACTAGCTGTAACTCCTTTTACAAAATCGACAATTGCACAATTTGCAGGAAGCGAAACTTCTTTAAAAGTGCCATCCTGATTACTGATGTATAATTCACAAGGATTAATTTCATTTAATTCTTTTCGGCTCTCATTACCAATAAATAAATCTAACCAACCATCATTGTTAAAATCTTTCCATACTCCGGCCTGTGTAGGATGCTCTGAAAATAAGCCGCTTTTTATAGTTACGTCAGTAAAGGTGTTATCTCCGTTATTTCTTAACAGAGAATTAGGTTGCTTGCCATAATTTCCCATCCATGCGCCCCTTAAAACAAAAACATCTGTGTCCCCGTCATTGTCATAATCAGCTTGAATCATGTTTAATCCACCTTTGAAGCGCCCTAACTGGGAGTTTTTTGAGCAATCAGTAAATCCTCCTTTTTTGTCATTTTGATAGTAGTGCATCGCTCCATTTAAACTCCAATCAGAGGTTATGAGATCTAGATAACTATCATTGTTAAAATCGTCTATGATAATTCCACCTGCCATATTTCGGTTGTTGATACCTAAATTAGGTGCAACATCTACAAAAGGCTTAATTGCATAATTAGAGTTGTCTTTGTCTAAATTGGGGATAAGCCATTTGGCAGGAACTTTTGATGGATAGTCACCTAGTGTCATATAGGCAATATTTAGAAGCCATCTCGATTCATAATCCTTTGGATAGCTGTTCAAAATAAGTTTGTAAACTTCAATTGCCTTTTTAGAACCAAATTGTTTTTGATGTATTCCTGAATTTGTGATAGGCATAATACAGGATTCAGTGGAGTGATTCGCAACACAATTTTGTCTTTCGCCTAGCCGCATATAGGAAAGTGCCATACTTCGTAATACCTTAGGGCTATTGTCATTTGACATTCCTATTCTCTCAATGATAGATTCAAAAGTTGCTGCAGATTCATTTTCTTTTCCCAATTTCAAAAGACTATTTCCTTTATATAAAGTAGCGATAAACCGATTATTGATTTCAGAAGGTGCTTTAAGTAATGAATCAAAAAATACTAACTCCGCATCAGGGCAAAAAGGATTCTCTTTGACACTAAACTGCCTGTATTTTGCAGCCAAAATTTCAACCATTTGGTCATTTGGGTTCGTAGCTTGTTCGCAAGATTGAAGTAACAACGAAAGTAATAACGGTATGAATATATATAATGTTTTCATTTTACGTCGTTAAAATTTTGTTCTCTTTTTGATGGTTTGTTTCAATCAATTACTAAAGAAAGATAGGCGCTCTTTAGTAATTGATTAAAAATTAATGCTCCACAATCCCTTTCATATTGTTATTTAAAATGATGCGATAATGGGCTAGTACGATTATTGTTAAATACAACTAATCACTAATAGTGTATATTAAAATCTGGTTGATATACCTACGTTAACAGTGTAATCTGCAAATGCAGCATCACCTTGAACATGAACTCCTCTGGTAATTGAATTTTCTTTATCAGTAACACTTTGCGTACGGTTGCGGGCAAAGGCAACTGGCACTGATGCAAACAGGGTGATTTTTTTATAGTCATAGTTTACAGATGGTTCTACAGACCAGATATACCCCGGGCGACGGAAATCACCACTGCCACCAATAAGGTCATAAACTGGGATGCCTTCTAATCGTGCACCTGCTGCTAAAGACAAACCTTTAATATAATTGAAAGAATAGTTAAACCCGGCTCTAACCATGTACTGGTCAGGAACACTCATAATAGCTTCATTTGCTAAATTTGGGGATATCGTTTCTCTATATGTTCTTACACCATTTTGTTCTCTAGGGTTACTTAGATAGTAAAAATTACCATAGGCACCAAAGTTCTTTAAGAAATTATAAAAAGTGTTTAATTCAAAAGTAATTCCTGTACCTCCGTCCCCTAATTGTATGGATTGATCTACAGTGCGCAATTCTTTTGTTCCGCCTGGACCTACATTGTACCAATAATCTTTGTAGTCGTAATCACCAGTTGGTAATTTAAGTCCCAATCCTAGTTGAATATTTCCTTTCGTGCTTTTTACTGGGTCTAGCATCCATCTATAAGCAGCAAACCTAATGTCGCCTATGCCAAAAGAACGCATTGAATGTCTTTCTTTTTTAACGTAGACACCATTTACTAATCCATGTTCGTACAGTGAGGAACGAACGTTATTTGAAACGGGAAGATCAACCATAACTGACCAGCGATTGTTTAGTATTCTAGTCAGCGAAAGGTCAAAAATAGAGGTGTAATTTATGACTTCTGTTTTTTGAATTAACCTTTGTTTGTTTTCTTCCGTTCCTGAAAAGTGTCTAAATGATCTAAAATAGCGACCACTGGCTGCAAATTGCCATCCGGTAACATTAGTGCTGTCGGCATGAATAGCCATGCATGTCGTAGCATTACCTTTAATAGCCACGCAGCCCTGAGCGACCATTTTTTCAGTGTTAAAAGCAGCTGTTAGGAATACGATAAAAATACAAACGGATTGTAATGCGGATAGATTTTTCAAATTTTGGTTTTTTTAGAATAGTTAATGATATAAAATAGGCCAACAACCTCTTTTAAAAAAGATGGTCAGCGTTAAAAAAATAAGTTAATTGATAGTAGGGCCGTTGTAAAACAGAGTCTTTCTGGCTTCACCCAAAATGGTTCGTTTGATTTGCATGGCAAAATGGATAGACTAAAATTTTATTTGAAATAAATAACTCTTTAGAAATTCATTTTTGAATTTGTAAATGAAAAGCCATGATCTGAATGCTAATTGTACAAAATATACCAGAATAGAAAGGTAAAATAGGCCTATGAAAATCATTCACTAAAAGCGAATTCGGAAAATACAAAAGACTATTTTATATTTATAATAGACGTAACCTCTAATAAAGGGGATATTAAATCGTACAGATTTAGCTAAAAGTGATCATGAATTATCTTGACTTTACAAATGCCAGATAATGCGAATGATTCCATTAAAGGAAAAGAAGATTTAAGCGATGTCTGGTGGAGAATAGGACAGTGCAACGTGTCCTGAATCTAACGCTTGGTTTGGCGTAATAATAGGATCAATAGAAAGTATAACTGTTTCTGGAAAAAAATTAATACAAACAGTATGATTTGGAATATAATCCTGAAGAAAAGACTTCATGAGTTTTTTAACTGGAGATTCTTTTGAGGATGAACCATTAAATAACTGGTTTTCAACAATGTCTTTTAAGTCCTTGCTAATTTCTTCTTGATGTGAATTGCGAAGATAGTAAAGACTTAATACGTTATTTTGAATTCTTTTCTTGAAAATATGATAACTTTTATTGTTAATAACCACATCTTCGTTTACATATTCAAAATCAGTGTCTTCAATGAAAGAATATACGGTAGCATTCAATTTTAGTACATGCAACTGTGAACTAGGAACTTTTTCCATACTAGTCACCCATGCTTGCTCTTTTTGATAAGCAAACATCAGATAGTATCCAAGCACATTGTAAAACAATGTTACTAATAAGAAAAGAGATGCAATTCGTTTCATAATGGCCGAAAGTAGAAAACTATTTCATAATGAAATATCTTCTACATGAATTTTAAGTTTTTTTTAACATAAATTTATCGTTTTATTAAATCGAAAAGGTTTTCGGAAATTTTTGTCAATTTATTTTTAGTACCGATAGGTCATTTGTTAATTTTTTAGAGGATTGAATTTTTCAAGTAATGCAATGCGATTTAAAATGGGAATGGATACCTTAGAAATCCATTAATATTAAAAAAGCATTAAACAAAAATGGCGCAAATTATATAAACCGAAAAAGATGCTTATTTTTGTGCTGTATGAGAAAATTTCCAAAAAATCTAATCGCTAAACTTGAAATTCGAAAGCAAAATAATGCTTTACGAGAATTACCTTTGTCTGGTAAAGCGATTGATTTTGCTTCCAATGATTATCTGGGATTATCCAAATCAAAAACTATTTTTCACGAAACGCATCAGTATTTAATAGATAATAAAAACATTCAAAACGGAGCAACAGGTTCAAGACTATTATCCGGAAATCATAAAGTGTATCAGGAAACCGAAAACTACATTGCACAGTTTCACAAGTGTGATTCGGTCTTAATTTTTAATTCCGGCTATGATGCCAATGTTGGTTTTTTTAGTTCGCTTCCGCAAAAAGGCGACTTGATTTTTTACGATGAATTGTGTCACGCTTCCATTCGAGATGGGATTCAATTGTCCAATGCCAAAGCCTATAAATTCAAGCACAATGATTTTGAGGATTTGGAAAGGTTGATTCTTCGAAATCAAAATGCAGTCACTTATATTGTTACGGAGTCTGTTTTTTCCATGGATGGCGATACGCCAAATCTTGAAGAATTAGTACAGCTGTCCGAAAAACACAACTGTTATTTAGTTGTTGATGAAGCGCATGCTTTAGGCGTTTTTGGAGAAAAAGGAGAAGGTTTAGTTCAGATGTTAGGTTTACAAGACCAGGTATTTGCTCGAGTGATGACTTTCGGGAAAGGGTTAGGATGTCATGGAGCCGCAATTTTAGGTTCTCCAGAATTGAGATGTTATTTAGTAAATTTTTCCCGAAGTTTTATTTATACAACAGGACTTTCACCACATTCGGTCGCTACGATTTTACTGGCTTACAGACATTTAGATAAGGAACAACAAAATATAGAACAACTTAGAGAAAACATCATTCATTTCAATCAGGAAAAGAACTTGTTAGGATTAAAGCAATTATTTGTTCGAAGTAAGTCGGCAATACAATCAGCGATTATTCCAGGAAATGAAAATGTTAAATCCATAGCCCAAAAACTACAAGCAAAAGAATTCGATGTGAAAGCGATACTTTCACCGACCGTTCCAGAAGGGCAAGAGCGATTGCGATTTTGCCTGCACAGCTTCAATTCAAAGGAAAATATCTCCGAAGTCTTAACTTTGTTGAGTACTTTTGTTTTTGAACAGTGACTTTCAACGCCAATTTCTTTGTAAATTTTGCAGTTAAACAATAAATAATGAAACTATTCATCACAGGAATATCTACAGATGTAGGCAAAACCATTGCATCAGCTATTATAACGGAGTCACTCGAAGCCGATTACTGGAAACCAATTCAGGCCGGCGATTTAGAAAATTCCGATAGTACTACAATCAAATCATTAGTGTCCAATAAAAAGACTGTAATTCATCCTAATAGTTATGCTTTAAATACGCCGGCAAGCCCACATCTTGCCGCAGAATTTGACGGAGTTGTTATTGATTTAAAGAAAATCACAGCACCCATAACAGATAATCATTTAGTAGTTGAAGGTGCCGGAGGTGTTTTTGTACCATTAAATGAGACTAAGTCAGTTATTGATTTGATTCAATCTGACTATAAAGTGATTGTGGTTTCGAAGCATTATTTAGGAAGTATTAATCATACTCTGTTAACAATAGAAGCCCTGCAAAGCCGAAAAATTAATATTGCCGGAATCATCTTTAATGGTGAAGAGAACAAATCTTCGGAATCAATAATTTTAAATAAAACAGGAGTAAAATGCATTGGAAGAATTGAACAAGAGCCCTATTTTGACCAAAATGTAATAAAAGAATATGCCGATTTGTTTCGGCAAAATTTATTGAGTTTATAATAATTAAGGGTCAGGAAGAAAAAACCGAGACTTGTTTTGTGTTTTTCCCGCTTCTTGTATCTTGCTTCTTTATCTTTGCAAAATGAACTTAACAGAAAGAGACAGCCAATATCTTTGGCATCCGTATACCCAACACAAAACTGCAGCGTTGCCAATTGCCATTAAAAAAGGGGAAGGCGCTTTGCTTTGGGATGAAAATGACAGAGAATACGTTGACGCAATAGCCTCGTGGTGGGTTAATCCCTACGGGCATTCGAATAAATTCATTGCAGATGCGATTTACAAACAACTCACGACTTTAGAGCATGTTCTTTTTGGTGGGTTTACTCATGAGCCAGCTATTTTGGTTGGCGAGAAATTAATGGAAATTTTACCCAAAAACCAACAAAAGATATTCTTTTCCGATAATGGTTCTACGGCGGTTGAAATAGCAATTAAAGTTGCACTACAATATTTTTTCAATAAAGGAGAAAAGAGAACTACAATTATCGCTTTTGACAATTCTTTTCATGGAGACACATTTGCGGCAATGGCAGCGAGTGGAATTTCCTTTTTTACACAGGCCTTTAAAGGGATGTTCATAGATGTCGTTCGGATTCCTGTTCCGGTAAAAGGGCAAGAACAGGAAAGTTATAACGCCTTAAAAGAAGTTATTAAAAACCACAATTGCGCAGGTTTTATTTATGAGCCACTGGTACAGGGAGCTGCGGGGATGGTGATATATGAGCCGGAGGCTTTAGATAAATTAATGCAGATTTGTAAGGAAAATAAAGTGCTTACAATTGCTGATGAAGTGATGACGGGTTTCGGGAAGACAGGCAAAATATTTGCGACGGATTATCAGGTGGAAAAACCTGACATGATGTGTTTGTCGAAAGCATTGACTGGAGGTACTATTCCTATGGCTATTACGACTTTTACCCAAGATATTTTCGAAGCTTTTTATGATGACGATATTAATAAAGCACTATTTCACGGCCATACTTTTACGGCAAACCCTACAGGTTGTGCAGCGGCCTTAGCAAGTTTGGAATTGTTGCAAACCAATGAAATGCAAGATAATATTGCTCGTGTAAATCAAAATCATTTGAATTTTCAGGAGCATATAAAAAACCATCCGAAAGTAGCTACCACGCGTGTGCTCGGTGTCATTTTTGCTTTGGAAATGAAAACCGAAAGTTCCAACAGTTATTATGGGACTTTACGTAATAAACTTTATGATTTCTTTATCGAAAACGGAATAATTCTACGCCCAGTTGGTAATATAGTTTACATTTTACCTCCTTACATCATAACCGATGAGCAATTGCAAAAAGTATATCGAGTGGTTGAAAGTGCTTTAGAAATAGTTTAATTTTATAACAATAAAGGTGCATTTTGAATGTATAAATTTTCAAACCTTCGTGAACTTTGCTAAAAACTTTGCGACCTTTGCGCTTAAATAACAACAGTATTTTGTCCAAAACAATCTCCATAACTGCCATTGCTTCCATTTCACCTTTAGGGAATACGCCAGAAGTGATTTGGGAAAATTATCGTAATGAAAATCATTGTTTTACGGAACGCAATTTAGATAATAAAAATACGTACATAGCAGCGTTAGATAATAATTCAGAACAAATCATTGGCGAATTAAGAGAGTCTGATAGCAAATATAAAGCATTGGATAAATCAGTTTTGTATGCTATAGCAGCTTCGAGAAAAGCGATGCAAAGTGCAGGTTGGACTATAGATGATATTTTTGGAATCAACATTGGATCTTCTCGAGGTGCCACCGATTTATTCGAAAAACACTATAAGGAATATTTAGAAACAGGAAAAGCGCATACGCTTGCTTCTCCTACAACAACTTTAGGGAATATTTCCTCTTGGGTAAGCCATGATTTGCAAAGTTCGGGGCCTGAAATTTCACATTCCATTACTTGTTCCACCGCTTTGCATGCTGTCTTAAATGGAGTTGCTTGGCTTCGAGCAGGAATGGCGGATAAGTTTCTGGTTGGTGGGAGTGAAGCGCCATTAACTGATTTTACGATTGCGCAAATGCGCGCATTAAAAATTTATTCGAATAGTGAAGAGGCTTATCCTAATCGTGCCCTTGATTTAGAAAAGAAACAAAGCACGATGATTCTTGGTGAAGGTGCCGGAGTTTGTTGTCTGGAAATCGGCAGAAAAGAAAATGCATTGGCTTATGTCGAAGGAATCGGTTATGCTACGGAAGTTTTAGAACATAATATTTCTATTTCAGCGGAAGCGACTTGCTTTCAGAACTCAATGAAAATGGCCTTGCAAAACACGAATTTATCTGAAGTAGATGTAATTGTAATGCATGCACCGGGAACCATAAAAGGAGATTTGACCGAATATAGAGCGATTGAAAAAGTCTTTGGTAAATCACTTCCTTTATTGACTACCAATAAATGGAAAATTGGACACACTTTTGGAGCTTCGGGAATACTTAGTATGGAATTGGCCATTATGATGATGCAGCACAATACTTTCATCGGAGTCCCTTATGCGAAAACGCAATTACATACAAAACCTATTAGAAAAGTATTGATTAATGCAGTGGGTTTTGGTGGAAATGCAGTAAGTGTACTTTTGAGTTTGTAGTTCGGATTAGTTTTATTTTTTATTCCTCTTTTAAATTCTCCAGCTCCTTGACTTTTTCAAAGACTAAATTGCTTTCAAATCCTCTGCGTAACATATAATCACAGAATTTTTTTCTTTTTTTCAGCAAATTAATTTCTCTGATAAATTCCCAATGTCTTTCGGCCAATAGATGAAAAGTTGTTGCATATTCCTCAGGTGAGATTTCTTTTAATGCAATATTGATAAGAGTTTGTGTTATTTTTTTTGACTTTAGTTCGTTTACAATTCTAATTTTTCCCCAATTTTTAATGCGGTGCTTTCCTCTGGCAAAACTACAGGCAAAACGTTCTTCATTGAGAAAATTATCACCGATAAGATGCACCATAATGGTATCAATTTCGTGAGAATCCATCTTCATGCTTCTCAATTTCTGAACAACTTCATCATGACAACGTTCTTGATAGGCGCAAAAATGTTCTATCTTATTTATGGCTTCTTTTATCGTAAAAACGTCCTTCATGTTTTGATTTAAAGTTGTGAATTTAAGTATTTATTGTTGATTTAAAAGATTGCGTTTTGATGAAAAACAATTACGCATTCTATAAAACCTATTTTAATATGCTAAGAAATTAAAATTTTAATACGAAATTTAGTTTGCGTCACCTCAAAAACAGCATTATAGCGGATAAATAAGCGGATGAACGACTTTATTGTATTATGTAGATTTGTTTTTTTTATTTTGCGGTTTATTGTAGGTTTTTTCTCTTGCAATTGCAGAAGTTTAAAACTGAGTTTATTTAAATGCCACATGAAATAATATGATCAAAAAATTACCCTTTACTCTTTTTTTAGTTTTACTTCAGACTGTGGTTTTTGCACAAAATACTGGGGATTTCCGTTCGGCAGCCAGTGGAAACTGGACTGCCCTTACTAGCTGGCAGTATTACAATGGTACAACATGGGTTACTCCGTCAGGAACATCGCCACAAGGTTATCCGGGACAGTTTGCGGGCACTTATGCAGTTCTTATTCAAACTGGGCATACGATAAGCATTGGTAATCCGGGTATTTCTACTGAGCAGATGGGTACTCTAACAATTAATGGGCAATTGAGTTTGATAGGTGAGAATAGTGGTGCGATTGTCTTCTCATTAAAGACACAAGCCATTGTAGTTACTACAGGAGCTAAAATAAATTTTGAAGATAAAGCAACATTGGCTTTGCCAACAAATGCGACTATTCAAGTTGGAGCAGGCGGCTTGCCAGTACCTGGGGGTAGTGGAGATTGTAATAATAATATTCAAATTTCGATTGGAGGATTTGTGTATGCCTATTGTACTGGTGGTGGAAGTTCCTCGAATGATTTTGAAGAAATAATGGGACTTGGAGGTTCTGGTGGTGCAACTGTAAACTCTCCTGTTTGTGTTGGGAATTCAATTAATCTTTCTGCTATACCACCGCCGAAGGGAGGACCGTTTACCTATTTGTGGTCTGGGCCTGGTTTTTCCAGCAGTAAGCAGAATCCGGATTCATTTATAGCTTCAGCTGGTTCAGCTGGTTCTTATTCGGTGACGATGACTTCTACGACTTTAACCCCAAATAAATCAATTGTAGCCCAAGCTACTGTTGTTGTAAATTCAGCGACTACTGCGCCAATTGTTGGAACTGTCACTCAACCAACATGTTCTTTAGCGACTGGGGGTGTGGCTTTAAGTGGTTTGCCCGCATCAGGAACATGGACATTGACACGAAGCGGGACATCAAGTGCAACAACAACTGGAACGGGGACAAGTACTACAATTTCGGGGCTTCCTACGGGAACTTATACTTATACCATTTTTAATGGCAGTTGTACTTCAGTTGCTTCAAGCAATGTTGTAATAAATACATCTCATGTAGCGGTAGCTCCAGCAGTAACGCTAGTGCAGCCCGTTTGTACAGTTTCAACGGGTACAATAACGGTTACTTCGCCTTCACCAGCATCTGGAATTAGCTATACAGTCGTTGGGACGGTTCCATTTGTAGCGTCAGTAACGAGCGCAACGGGTGTTTTTTCTGGATTAACCCCTGGAACTTATAATATTACAACAACAAATTCAGGTTGTATTTCATCAGCAACAAGTGTAACTATAAATCCTATGCCTACCAATACATGGAATGGTTCGGCATGGTCAACTGGATTTGTACCAACAAGTTCTGAGAAAATCATCTTTAACGGAAGCTTTTCTTCAACGGCGGATTTAGTGGCCTGTTCTTGTCAGGTAAATTCAGGAGCTGTTGTTATCAATTCGAGTCATACTTTGAGTTTAACTAACGAAGTTGTGGTTTCTGGAGGATCATTGACATTTGAGAATAATGCAAGCTTAGTTCAAAGCAATAATAATGCTGTTAACACAGGGAATATAACTTATAAGAGGAGTAATACTACTACTAGGGAGACTGATTACACCTATTGGTCTTCACCAGTTCTAAACCAAACTTTATATGATGTGTCTCAAGATACACCTGACGGTACGTTTTATTCCTTTGATGCTGCCGTAGATGATTGGGTAGCGGAAAGCTCATCAGCGCATATGACAAAAGGAGTTGGTTACATAATAAGAGGGCCAGATTATGGTGAATCAATACCACCACCTGGATTTCATGAAGCATCCTTTATAGGTGTGCCAAACAATGGATTGGTTGAGGTTATTATTCCATCTTCAGGACATGAAACATCAAACCTTGTCGGTAATCCTTATCCATGCGCTGTAGATGCAGATTCGTTTTTGACAGCAAATAATGCAATTTTAGAAGGGACTCTTTATTTTTGGACGCATAGCACACAGATAGGTATTGGTGTTAGTAATCCAGGTACGGGACTTTATGCATATTCATCAGATGATTATGCTAGTTATAATCTTACCGGAGGAACTGGAACAGCAGGTAATTTTATAGGAGGTGTTACAGAGCAAATTTCCAACAAGCCTGTCGGTAAAATTGCAGCCGGTCAGGGATTTTTTGCTACCGGTAAAGCAACTGGCGGAAATCTTATATTTAATAATGGTATGCGCGTTGCTGGAGGTGCCTCAGGTGTAAATAATTCCCATTTTTTCAAGATGGCTGCGACAAAAAACACAAGTAAAATCCAGAAAAACCGTGTGTGGCTGAACCTAACCAATACGCAAGGAGCATTTAAGCAAGCCCTGGTTGGTTATATTACAAATGCTACTGATGGATATGATAGCGGTTTTGATGGAGAGAGTTTTGATGGGAATGAGTTTATCGATTTTTACAGTATTAACGAAGATAAAAATTTAACAATACAAGGGAGAGCTTTGCCTTTTGATCAAAAAGATGAAATACCGTTGGGCTATACTTCTAATATAGAAGGTGAATTTTCAATAAGTATAGATGAAGTTGACGGGATGCTTGCGTCTCAAAATATATATATTGAAGATAAAATAACAGGTGTAATTAAGAATTTAAAAGAAGGAGTTTATTCTTTTACTACAAAACCGGGTGCCTTTAATGACCGTTTTGTAATGCGATATACCAATATCGAGAAAATTTTAGGAAACGATGATTTTGATATATTGGATAAAACAGTTTTGGTTTCTAATAAAGATAAGCAAGTAAAAATAAATTCATCAGCTGAAGCATTAGATAAAGTTGAGGTGTATGACTTGTTGGGGAGATTAGTATATCAAAAAGGAAATATAGATGCCAATGAATTAGTTATATCTAATTTAGCCATAAATCATCAGGTATTGTTATTTAAAATTGAATTGCAAAAGGGTGAAATTATTACAAAGAAAATAAGTTATTAAAACTTCTTAAGCGCTATATTTATAAACCCATCTCGTCACAACAAGATGGGTTTTTTGTGTTAATGGGTTTTTGAAATATAATTTTATAACAAATACAAGCTTATTTGTTATGAAATGCACTTTAACAGGTATAAGTGTACTTCATCGATTTAATTTTGATTTTTTGATTTTTTTTTATGTTTTTGTAAGAATCATCTTTTGCTATTTACCGTAGATAATAAAAGGTTTATTAAAATCCCTCATAAAGATATGATTAAGAAACTCCTCCTTTCGTTTTTTCTGGTTTTGGTTAAATTTTCGGTTTCTTTTCAAACGAAAAATTACAAAAGATCAACAAGAGGAGATAGGAACATTGAAAGGGTTAATTCTTTAAATTTAGCACGTTTGTTTTTCGGCACCATTTCTAGTGCAAACATATGTAAACCGATATACGTTTCTGTATTGTTTTTTGCTGTTTCATTGGTTAGTGCTGCTACAAGAACAAGTACTGCTGCGGGTGGAACTTGGGCGAGTGGTTCAACCTGGGTTGGAGGTGTCGCTCCGGTAGCAGGAGATGATGTAATAATTGCAACAACGGGAGTAAACACCGTTACAGTGGGAACAGCTACGACTATTGTTAATGTCACTATTAATACAGGAGCCACTTTAAATATCGCAAACAGAACCCTTACTACAAGGGGATTTTTTGTCAACAACGGAACGCTTAAAGGAACAACAGGGATTATTGCGCTGACGGGCAATTTTACAAATTCCGGTAATTTTACGCTGACTACTGGTCGTTTAACCATTGTATCCGGAAATTTCAATAATTCAGGAACTTTTACTTTTACAGGAGCGGGAAGATTAGCTTTAGGTGGAGATTATAATACTTCAGGGACAGTTACCTTAGATTCTGGAGCAGTTCAATTTACAGGGACAGCAAATCAAACAATACAAGGATTTACTACAACGGGAACGGTTAGTATGCTGAAAACGGGTGGTACCGCCATGTTTACAGGAAATGTGGACGGAGGTGGATTCACAAGCAATGGATCAGGGGGTACATTAGATCTCGGGTTAGGATTGACTCATACTTTTTCGGGGACTTGGACAAGAACAGAGGGTACGTTGAATTGCGGATCGAGTATTTTGAAAATTGGTTTAGGTGTATCAGGTACAGGAGGATTATTTATAGCGGGAACCGGAACAGTGGAATATTATAGACCGGGAAATCAGGCAGCTGCTGCGCTTATTTATAATAATTTAGTATTTTCTGGATCAGGCACTAAATCATTTTCAACTACACCTATTGTAAATGGGAAGCTTACATTAGAAGGGACAGCAACCACCACAGTATCATCAACGGCAGTTATTACATATGGTCCAAATGCAACATTAGAATACAACACTACAAACGCGAGAACCGTATCAACGGAAGAATGGATAACTCCATTTGCTGCTTCTGGAGGTGTCGTCATAAATAGCAATCTGGTTATTACATTAAATGGTGCTAAAACTTTTAACAATTCTGTTCCATTAACTGTGAATAGTGGCGGTAAGTTAGCATTGTCTGATTTTTTGTTGACTCTAAGTGGAGATCTTATTAATAATGAAGGAAGCGTGACCGGAACTACAGGCGGGGTTACAATCACAGGAACTGTATCGCAAAACATTGGAGCTTTCACAACAACAGGTAGGGTGTCGATGTTAAAAACTGCGGGGACAGCAATTTTTACAGGTGCTGTAAATGGAGCGGATTTAGTAATTAATGGAGCAGGAGGTACTTTAAATCTAGGAGCGGAATTGACACATACTTTATCAGGTGATGTAACATTAACAAACGGGATATTGAATGGAGGCTCAAGCAGTCTTACTATAAATTCAACTAGCGCCACGACCTGGAATGGTACCGGTGCTAATTTTAATGCAGGAACTGGAACCGTGAATTTTGGTGGAGTAGCGCAAACAATTGCTACATCATCTACTTTTAATAATCTTATATTTTCTAATTCGGGAATAAAAACGTTAACGGGTGTCCCTACAATAAAAGGTATTCTTTCTATGGAAGGAACCGCAACTGTATCTGCGGCGCCAAACTATGATCCATCAGCTACACTTCAATACAATAGATCATTCTCTCAGCTTTCTGGATTAGAATGGATTACTCCATTTACCGCAACTGGAGGTGTTACTATTATCGGTTCAGGAATAATCACTGTAAGTGGAGTTAAAACATTTAGCCCTACTTCACCGCTAAATATCGCTGGTGGAGCAACTTTGGATAATGGTGGTTTTGCGATGACGGGAGGATTATTACTTTCGGTTGCTAGTGGTGGGGTATTAAAAGTTACCAGTACCAGTGCATTTCCGGATTTTATAAGCACTGCACTAAGTGTATTAAGTACGGTAGAGTATAATGGAAATGTTCAAACTGTTGCGACACATACGTATGGGAATTTAGCACTTAGCGGTACAGGAAATAAGACCTTTGTTTCAGCAACCACAATTGCCGGTGATTTAAAAATTAGCGGATTAGCAGTTGCGTTATTTTCCAGCGGTTTTTCTTCCTCACAATCCCTAACATTTGGGACAATGTTGCAAACTGCGGGTTCCTGGGGAGGTACCGTTTCTGCGGCAGTAAACGTTGATTTAGCTAGGTTTGGCTCTAGTACGATCGGGATTTTGAATGTTAATGTTTCCTGCACAGAAGGAACTTGGCTAGGCAGTTTGAGTTCCAGTTGGAACATCGCAGGAAATTGGTGCGGCGGGATTATACCCTCTTCAACTACTGATGTCATAATTACATCTGCATCTACAAACCAGCCGACATTGGGGTTAAATGCAAGTGTTCGAAATATAACTATTTCTAATGGTGCAGTTTTAACTATTTCAGGGTCAAATACATTAGCCATAAGTGGCAATTGGACAAATAATGGAATTTTTGTCCCTAATAGCAGTACTGCAAATTTTAATGGAACTATGCCTCAAACAATCAATGGGACAACAGCTTCAACCTTTAATAATTTTATAAACTCGAATGTACTCTCAGTCATTACTGCAGCAATAGGAGTTACAGTAAATAATGTACTAAAGATAAGTAATTCGTCATCGGTTCTTGATATGTCAAGCTTTGTGTTGAATGGTGGTGGAAGTTTTTCAAATTCTGGTAGTGGAAAAGTGATAACATCGAATAGCTCAGCTACTCCAATTCCTGCAAACAAGACTTGGACTAATACAGTGGTTTATAATAGTACAATAGGTGGTCAAACTATTGTTGGTGGTTCTTATACTGGAATACCTTCTCTTGAGTTGAAAAATAGTTCAGGAATTCAAACAGCATCTGGGAGTATTAGTACTGCCAATAAATTAAATATTGAGGGAGCAGGAACTCCTTTAATAGATATGAATGGTTTTGATTTGACATCTAATGTTTTAAATATTTCTGCTGTAAATGCAATACTGGATATGAGAAATGGCAGTTTTTCATATAGTGTTCTAGATGCTATGGATGGCACAATACGTTTTTCCGGACTGTCTAATGGAAAAGCTTTTCCTTCAGGTACTGTTGATTATTACGGAATAGGACAAACAGTTGCTGGTGGGAATTATTTTAATCTGCTTTTCTCGGGTGTTGGCGGGAGTTACGCTATTGGTAATAATATAAATGTTTCTGGCTCATTGAAGGTTGTTAATGGAGCGGTAGATGTTGAGGACTCCGTTTCTTTAAATTTAGATAATGCGGCTGCTGTTGTTCTACCTGGAACATTGACATTGAAAAATAATGCAAGTTTAGTACAAACAACGTACACGGGACCCAACACGGGGAATGTTAATGTTATAAGAAATACGAGTCCTATTAGATTAGATGATTTTACGTATTGGTCTTCGCCAACAAATGGAACACAAACACTATTTGATTTTTCTCCAAAAACTCAAGGAGATAAATTTTTTGATTACAATAATGACTGGGCTAATGTAAACGGTTCGACAACTGTTTTTGCACCTGGAATAGGATATGCCATTCGTTCTTCAGAAGAAATCCTAAGTTCGCCTGCAGTAGCTAATTCTTTTAAGTTTATTGGAGTGCCTAATAATGGTACAATTGATATTCCGGTGACGGCAAGGATATCAGATGGTGTGGGGGAGCGGTTAATAGGGAATCCATATCCTTCAGCCATAGATGCCGATGCTTTCATCAATGCGAATCTTTTAGGAACTGGAACAATAAACAAAACCATTACGGGGACCTTATACTTTTGGACGCACAATCACACCTTATCAGGTAATGATTATTTAGCGACAGATTATGCAACGTACAATTTATTTGGAGGAGTTGGGGTAAGTTCTGGAACTGGTAATTTAACTGATCCAAGCCAGTATATAGCTTCAGGTCAAGGGTTTTTTGTAGAAAATGATTTGGCTGGTAAAATTACGTTTGATAACAGTATGCGAATTGTTTCAAGCAACACCAATTTTTACAGACAGAAGAAAACCAAAAGTGAAGAAGATAACCATAGAATTTGGTTAAAATTACAAAAGAATACAGGTGATTTAACGGGAACATTAGTTGGCTATGGCTCTAATTCTACAAATGGCTTTGATCCTGGTTATGACAGTTATGTTTATGATGAGAACCAAGCTTTTTCGCTATATAGTTTTATTGGAACCACTAAAATGGCCATTCAAAGTAAAGCATTGCCTTTTGCAGATACGGATACAATTCCTTTAGGATATAGTATCAATGTCAATGGAATTGCAACAATCAGTATCGACAAAATGGACGGATTGTTTTCAGAAGATCAAAACATTTATTTACAAGACAAATTACTAAATGTAGTTCATAATTTAAAAGAAGATCCGTATGCTTTTAGTTCTGAAGTAGGTACATTTAATGAGCGTTTTGTATTGCGTTTTGCCACTACAAATTTGGCAACAGATGATTTAGAAATTAACAACAGCAGTATTTTAATTTCTAAAGACAAAAATGGATTGCAGATAAAATCAGAAGTAGAAAATATAAACAGAATTACTGTTTTTGATTTACTGGGAAGAAAAGTTTTTGATAAAGAAGCTATAGATAGTAATGAATTCCGTACTCCAAATATTAATTTGAATAAGCAAACGGTGATCGTAAAAGTAACTTTAACGGATGGTCAAATAATTTCTAAAAAAGTCATTTATTAGAGAATGTTTAATCGGTTAATACTTGTAACATCCCATTCTGTTCTGCGGAATGGGTTTTTTAATGCTTGTTTTGTATTATGCTAATAAAAATTGTATTGCAAACTAGCCGTACAGTTACCAATAAAATTTATATAAAAAAACACCATCTGTACGATGGTGTTAAATATATATATATATATTGTAGCGTCTATTTCTCTTTAGCAGATGCTTCAAGATTTCTGTCTATTGTATGTCCTGGTCTAGACCATTTTGGTTTTTCGCCAAGAGGAGCAAATTGAGAATCTGCAGCTTCAACTGTTTGTGGTTGAGAAACTTTTGTAAATGGTTTTTGAGGATTTAAACCTAACATTTCAAACATTTTCATGTCTTCATTTACATCAGGATTTGGTGTCGTAAGTAATTTATCTCCTGCAAAAATTGAATTCGCACCAGCAAAGAAACACATGGCCTGACCTTCGCGGCTCATGTTCATTCTGCCTGCGGATAAACGTACTTGAGTTTCAGGCATGATAATTCTGGTGGTTGCCACCATTCGGATCATTTCCCATATTTCAACTGGTTTTTCTTCTTCCATTGGGGTTCCTTCAACAGCAACCAATGCATTTATTGGCACTGATTCAGGTTGTGGATTTAATGTAGAAAGTGCTACAAGCATTCCTGCCCGGTCTTCGATACTTTCTCCCATCCCGATTATTCCACCACTACAAACAGTAACATTTGTTTTACGAACATTTTCAATGGTTTGCAAACGGTCTTCAAATCCCCGTGTTGAGATTACCTCTTTATAATATTCTTCTGAAGTGTCTAAATTGTGATTGTAGGCGTATAAACCTGCTTCTGCCAAGCGATGCGCCTGATTTTCTGTGATCATTCCAAGTGTGCAGCACACTTCCATATCCAGTTTGTTTATGGTACGAACCATTTCAAGTACTTGGTCAAATTCAGGGCCATCTTTTACATTTCTCCAAGCTGCTCCCATGCAAACACGAGAAGATCCGCTTGATTTTGCTCGCAATGCTTGCGCTTTTACTTGGCTTACTGACATTAGATCATTGCCTTCAATTTCGGTATGATATCGGGCAGCTTGTGGGCAATAGCCACAGTCTTCCGGGCATCCGCCAGTTTTTATTGACAATAAGGTTGAAACTTGAACAACATTAGGATCATGATGTTCTCTATGGATAGAAGCTGCTTCAAAAAGCAAATCCATCATAGGCTTGTTGTATATTGCGATAATTTCGTCTTTCGTCCAGTTATGTTTTGTAATGCTCATTGATACGATTATTAGATGCGCCAAAAGTAGTCAAATTGTTCTAAAGAAGCAATGTAATAACCTTGAAAAGCCAATTACAAACAATTAGGGGCTAAGTTAATCCGTTGCATGACGGTTGTTCCAATATAACATTAATAACATGGTGACAATTACTGAAGATGCGATTCCTTCAAAAAGCAAACAAATGGAATAGGTATTGACTGATGGATTTCCGCCAAACAAAAAGGTTTTGGGTAATGATTTTACATAGGAATCACCGCCATTCATGGAGCTGTAAATAACTAATCCAATGATGCTTAAAAACACTCCTATAAGTGAAGTGATCATCGCTGAAATGGCATTGGCAACAAAATTCTTTTTGC
The DNA here is from genome assembly GCF_048286515.1 of Flavobacterium rhamnosi. Classification (NCBI taxonomy): domain Bacteria; kingdom Pseudomonadati; phylum Bacteroidota; class Flavobacteriia; order Flavobacteriales; family Flavobacteriaceae; genus Flavobacterium; species Flavobacterium rhamnosi. Next base: position 112,112 of record NZ_JBLVPS010000008.1, read on the forward strand.
CTTCTGCAAGGTTCATTTCGATAGTCCGGTTTACACCATAAAAAACAAAAAACACATTAAGTATTCGCAAATAAAACACATCTGCAAATCCTAATGCATTCATGAGCAAAAAATAAACTCCAATTCCGATGAAAATAATACAGCCATTTAATAATTCTTTTGGAAGTTTCATGCTATTAGTTTTTAAAACTTAAAATAGAGTACATGTTTGACTTAAAAAAGTACGTTTGAAATCTATACAAATCTTTAGTATTGATTTAATTTTGATGTTTATCAGAAGTATAACGAGTTTCCCAATATAACATTAGCATAAATGTTACAATTACGGCTGAAACGATTCCTTCAAAAAGCAAAGAAATGGAGTAGGTCATCACAGATGGATTTCCGCCGAATAAAAAAGTTTTTGACAATGATTCGACATAGGAATCACCGCCCTGTAAGAAGCTGTAGGTTATTAGTCCAATGATGCTTAAAAACACCCCGGTGAGTGACGTGATTAATGCTGAAACAGCATTTGAGACTAGAATAGTGTTGCCTTCTGAAAAATTTGCTTTTAATGTTCTGTTGGTTCCGTAAAACACAAATAAGATGTTAAATAGGCGTAAGTAAATCAAATCAGCAAGACCCAAAAACTCCATTAACAGAAAGTAAAGTCCAATTCCGATGAAAATAATAAATCCGTTGTAAAATTCTTTTGGGAGTTTCATATGATTAGTTTTTAAAAAAGTTAAAAATAATACCGCTATGACAAATAATACATTACGTATCAAATTTACAGAAAATCTGACAATATTTTATTATATATGTTAAAAAAATAATTTATAAAAAAGCTAAATTTTATTTAAGTAATCTAGCGCAGTTTTTTTATCTTTTTCAAGTTGCTCCTTCAGAAGAGTAACGGATTCAAATTTTTGTTCTGAACGAATTCTTTGTAAGATGGATACCCTGATTTTTTGATGGTAAAGATCTTCATCGAAATCAAAATAATTAATTTCTATAGATTGACTTTCCCCATCAACAGTCGGATTGAATCCAATATTCATCATTCCAAAAACCGTTTCTTTATTGATGGTGCTTTTTACAATATAAACTCCGTTTTGAGGGATAAGCTTATAATTTTCATCAATTTTTAAGTTGGCGGTTGGAAAATTTATAGTTCTTCCCAATTGTTTTCCTTTGACAACTACTCCGGTCAGGAAATAATCATATCCTAAGTATTTATTGGCTAAGGCCATATCTCCTATTAATAATGCTTTTCTGATTTTGGTAGAACTCACGGAAATATCATTTATTTCCTGAACTGATATTTGCTCTACTTCAAAATCGTACTGTTTCCCAAAAGCGATAAGGTCGTCAATGTTCGCTGTGCGATTTCTTCCAAAACGGTGGTCGTAACCTATGATTATTTTTTGGATATGAAATCGATCTACCAGAACAGTCTTCACGAAATCTTCGGCAGTTAATCTTGAAAAAGCTTCGTCAAAAGGATGAATAACAAGGTTTTCAATGCCGATTTGTTCCAATAAATCTATTTTCTCATCGATGGTGTTGAGTAGTTTTATGTCGGAATGTTCCTGTAGAACCATTCTGGGATGAGGAAAAAAAGTTAGAACTAAACTTTCGTAATTCTGGTTTTCGTTTTTTTGGATTATTTTCTCCAGAATTTTTTTGTGCCCAATATGAACTCCGTCAAAGGTGCCCAAAGTTAGGATTGTTTTTTTTGTGGAACTGAAATCGTTTATAGAATGAAAAATCTTCAAAGCAAATATTTTATAATAGTGCAAATTTATACTATCTATTTTAAAAGTAACGGTATGAGGAATTGATTTTCGATAGATTTTAACGAAGGGCTCTAAAAAAATGACTTAAATGCTAAAAAATGATATCTTTAAACTGATATTTCGTTTAAAATATTAAGTAATGGATCCATTCATTAATATAAATGCTTTAATTTTGAAGTTAAAATATATTCAAATCATGAGAAGAACTATACTATTCCTTATAATTGTTCTTTCTAATTCAATGATCTATGGTCAAAATGGCTCTCCTTGGAAAAGAATTAATCAAGATGCGGTTGGTGTTTCGGAAAGAAACGGTGCTAAGCCAAATGCCGATAATGAGTTATTGTTCAAAGTAGATGAAATTGTTTTAAAGCAATTTTTGGAGCCACTTCATGCTAAAACAGCCAAGGGAAGTAGAATCGAAATCGCTATTCCAAATAGTAACGGTGTTTTGGAAAAGTTTTCAGTTTGGGAGTCCTCTAACTTTGAACCGGAATTGCAAGCTAAATACCCAGATATAAGATCATATGCCGGTATTGGAATTACAGATCGTAATGCTTCGCTTTACTTCAGCTTATCGCCAAAAGGAATTCAGACCATGATTCTGAGGGGTGATAGTGGATCTGAATTTATTGAGCCTTATTCTAAAGATAAAACGGTTTATGTTCTTTTTAATGCTAAAAGCAGGACAAGAGGTAGTTTACCTTTTACTTGCAAAACAGAAGATGTAGCTTTGAATAAACAATTGCTAAATAAAACCGGTAAAATGGCAGCAAACAATCAGGTTTTTAAAACTTTGAGGCTTGCTTTGTCTTGTACGGGTGAATATGCAACTTATTTTGGGGGAACTAAAGCAGGTGCTCTTGCTGGAATGAATGCGACTATGACAAGGGTAAACGGCGTTTTTAATAAAGATTTAGCCTTAAAATTAAATATTATTGCAAACAATAACCTCGTGATTTATACTGATGCCGCGAGCGATCCATATTCGGCGGTAGTAGATGAAGCTCCAACAGCGTGGAGTCAGGAAGTACAGACTACTTTGACTAATGTTATAGGGAATGGAAATTATGATGTGGGGCATCTATTTGGGGCAACCGGTGGTGGTGGAAATGCCAGTTGTATAGGCTGTGTATGTGTGGATCCCACAATTGATGAGCCTTTAGCAAAAGGGAGTGCTTTTACTTCGCCAAGCGATGCTAAACCAGAAGGAGATATGTTTGATATTGATTTTGTAGCTCACGAAATGGGGCATCAGCTCGGTGCAGGACACACCTTTTCATATGTCCTCGAGGGTGCTGGAATTAGTGTCGAGCCAGGAAGTGGTTCTACGGTTATGGCTTATGCAGGGGTAACCACTGACTATGATGTTCAGGCTACTTCTGATGATTACTTCACTTACGTGAGTATTAAACAAATTCAGGACAATTTGTCGACTAAAACTTGTCCTGTTAGTGCTGCAATCAGTAATAATCCTCCAACAATAAGTGCGGGTTCAGATTATATGATTCCGAATGGAACAGCTTTTAAGCTGATAGGGACGGGTTCAGATGTTAATGGAAATACGATTTCTTATTGCTGGGAACAAAATGACTCGGCTACCTCTACCAGTGGAGCTAGTAGTGTTGCTTTTCCCACTAAATTAGATGGTCCGCTTTTTAGATCGATGTATCCAAGCAGTTCTCCAGTGCGCTATATGCCTGCCTACAGCATGGTGCTGTCTAATAAATTGACTACAACTTGGGAATCTGTTTCTACTATTGAAAGAGTACTTCATTTTACCTTAACAGGTAGGGATAATGCGGCTCTTGGTACAGCACAAACTAATACTGATGAAATGATTGTAAATGTAAGCGGAACGGTTGGCCCATTTGCAGTTACGTCACAAAATACTGAAAATTCAAGTTGGGCTCAAGGAACAACACAAATGATAACTTGGAGTGTAAATGGTTCAAATACCTTAGTAGGCTCAGCCAATATAAATATCAGGCTTTCTACTGACGGCGGTTTGACTTTCCCTGTAACATTGGTGTCAAATACTCCAAATGATGGTTCTCAGTCAATCACAGTTCCAAATATTACAGCAAAAAAATGCAGAATTTTAATTGAGCCTACAGCCAATATTTATTATGCAGTAAACAGTAAGTCATTTGCAATTGGATATTCAGTTGTTTCATCCTGCAATACGTATACTTTTGCGGCCCCTTATCCTATACCGGAACAACTTGCTTATACTTCTAAAACCATTACAGTCCCGGTAGATGCAACTGTAGCAGATGTGAAATTATCTATTGGTTTAACACATTCGTTTATGTCAGATGTTCAAATGGATGTGATAAGCCCACAAGGTACAATTGTAAAATTATTTGAAAGAAGTTGCAATGCTACTAATAGTAGCCTATTGCTAAATTATGATGATTTAGGAGGGGCGCTTGTTTGTGGAACAACCACTGCTCAAACGGTATCGCCATATGAGCCTTTAGGGACTTTTAATGGGCAAAATTCACTGGGAGTTTGGACATTTAGGGTGCGTGATGCTTTTCCTGATGATACAGGAACAATAAATTCGGCGTCAATAACTATTTGTACACAAACATTTACTCTGGGAGCAACTGATTTCGAAATTAATGATTTTGTCTTGTATCCAAATCCAAACAAAGGGAGTTTTAATGTCCAATTTACAAGTAAATCTTCAAGTGGAGTGAAGGTAGCGGTACACGATTTATTAGGAAGGAAAATTTTCGAAAATGAATTTGAAAACAAGTCCGATTTCAATGAGAAAATTCAGTTGAAAAATGTTCAGCCAGGACTTTATTTGTTGACCGTGATAGATGGAGATAGAAAAGAGATACGAAAAATAGTAATTGAGTAAGTAATTTTATCTGTAAATAGAAAAAGGGAAACGTAATTGAATTATGTTTCCCTTTTTTTATTTTCCATTAAATGAGGTCATGGTGCTTTCTAGTCCTGCAGTTCCAAATGATTTTATAATCTCGGAAGCTAATTCTAACCGCTCCGGAAGTGCATTTTTTTCAGCATCATCCCAATCGCCAAGAACATAATCAACTTGTTTTCCTTTTTTGAATTCGTCGCTAATTCCAAAACGAAATCGGGCGTAGTTCTGTGTATTTAGGACAAGATTGATGTTTTTTAATCCGTTGTGCCCGCCATCGCTTCCTTTCTGTCTGATACGAATAGTTCCAAAAGAAAGATTCAAATCATCTGTAATGACCAAAATATTTTCTAAAGGAATGTTTTCTTTGTCCATCCAATAGTTAACGGCTTTCCCGCTCAAATTCATGTATGTGTTGGGTTTTAAAAGTAAAAAAGTTCTCCCTTTGAATTTGTATTCGGCCAGAGATCCCAATTTTACAGTTTCGAAGTTAATTCCTTCTTTTCTCGCAAAGAAATCGACTATTTTAAAACCAATGTTGTGTCTTGTGTTCACATATTCGGCGCCAATGTTGCCGAGTCCAACTATTAAAAATTTCTTCATACAATCCGTATTGTCTTCTGTTTTTGTTGATGAGAATAAATTTGAAATCCATGTTATCATGGTGCAAAAATAGACTTAATTAGAGTATTGGACTATTAGATTTTTAGAAAATCGTGATTGGAAACAAAATATTTATGAGTAGCCTTGATGGCAACGGGTGGTTTTTAGACTAGTTTTCGAAGTGAATATTGCGTAAGGCGAGGAGACATATTTGAAATCGAAGGTTAAAGATTTCTAGTTCCTTGAAATGAGAAAGGAAAATAAGAGGCAAAAAAAAAGCACCAGTTTTACAACTGATGCTTTCTTAAATGATTGAAAAAATATTATTTTTTCTTTCCTTTTGCAGGAGCTTTCAATGCTTTTGCTGCTTCTTGAGCTGCTTTCATAGCTGCACGAGAGATTCTTACTTGTGCAACAACAGTGTTGTCAGGGTGAATCAATTTGTATTTGTCAGAAACAAGTTTCGTAACGTACAATTTGTTACCCATTTGAAGTGGAGTAATATCAGCTTCAATAAAATCAGGAAGATTTTTAGGTAAAGCTTTTACTTTAAGTTTACGAGTGTTCAAACGTAAAACACCACCAGCAAGAACTCCTTTAGAAGTTCCAACCACTTTTACAGGAACTTCCATAGTGATTTCTTTGTCATCAAATAATTGAAAGAAGTCAATATGTAAAATCTTGTCAGACACCGGGTGAACCTGAATGTCTTGTAAAATGGCATGAAATGGTTTTCCTTTTCCAAGATCGATCTCAACTGTGTGAGCGTTTGGAGTGTAAACCAAGTTTTTGAAAGCCATAACTTCTGCTGAGAAATGAACTGCCTGATTTCCTCCGTATAATACGCAAGGAACCAATCCAGCATTACGTAAGGCTTTAGTCGCAACTTTGCCCACGCTTTCTCTTTCTGATCCTTTAATTGTAATCGATTTCATTGTAAAAAAAATATAGTTATTAAATAATATTCATGCTTTTTGTAAATGTAATAATTGATTAAGTATACTCAGGGGTTAAGCCTTCTGCATAGTATCCTTATTACATTATAAACTTTCCACTAATGGAATTGTTGTGGTGCACCATGTGCATAACTTCAGCAAAAAGAGGTGCACAACTCAACACTTTTATTTTGCTTGATTCTTTCTTTAATGGGATAGAATCGGTAACTATTAATTCGCTCAATTGCGAGTTCTCTATTTTTTCGTAAGCACCACCTGATAAAATAGCGTGTGTACAAATGGCTCTTACGCTTAATGCTCCTTTTTCGATCATTAAATCTGCGGCTTTCGCCAAAGTGCCTCCGGTATCAATCATGTCATCTACTAAGATTACATTTCGGCCTTTTACCTCACCAATTAATTCCATGGTGTCAATAATGTTTGCTTCTTTCCTTTGTTTGTAACAAATAACTACATCAGATTCTAAAAACTTAGAATAGGCATACGCTCTTTTTGAACCACCCATGTCTGGAGAAGCAATCGTTAAATTGTCTAAACCTAAACTTTCTATATAAGGTATAAAAATAGTCGATGCAAAAAGATGATCTACTGGTTTTTCAAAGAATCCTTGAATTTGATCAGCGTGCAAATCCATTGTCATTACTCTTGTTGCCCCCGCAGCATCTAATAAATTAGCTACTAATTTAGCTCCTATCGGAACTCTTGGCTTGTCTTTTCTGTCTTGTCTTGCCCAACCAAAGTAAGGAATTACTGCAGTAATGTGTCTTGCTGAAGCACGTTTTGCAGCATCAATCATCAGTAACAATTCCATTAAATTATCTGCAGTTGGAAAAGTGGAACAAACGATAAACACGCGTAAACCCCTGATAGACTCTTCGTAAGAAGGTTGAAATTCACCATCGCTGTACTTTGACATAGTGATTTTTCCTAATGGAATTCCGTATTGCTCTGCTATTTTTTCGGCAAGATAGACACTTTGTGAACAAGCAAAAATTTTAGCTTCTGGTTCTAGGTGTGACATTTAATTTGTTGTTTTGTAGTTAGTTGTGAGTTCGGTTTTTAACGAGGTGCAAATTTATAAAATTTATTCAACTCTGAAAGGAAAAAATTAAGTATTTTTAGTAGAACTTTTAATATTATTTTTTACATTTGCACCGTGTTAAAGGAATTGATGGTTGATTTAAACACAATCACATCTTTTATTGCGTTGAAATAATTGTTATTATTTCATGTCTGCTAAGCCCGGATGGCGGAATTGGTAGACGCGCTGGTCTCAAACACCTGTGGGAAACCGTGCCGGTTCGACTCCGGCTCCGGGTACATTAAAGTCCGTAATTTCTTGATTTATCAAGTGTTACGGGCTTTTTTCGTTTGTATTTGCCAGCTATCTAAGTATGGATCAATCCCAATATCTGTGGAAAACTAAAATTAAGGATAGATAATTGGTTAGCGTATAGGGCCATTTTATTTTGATGATTCAGATTTAGAAATTGTAGTACCGAACTTGGGAACCCTGTAAAAAACAAAAGCAATCTGGCAACAAAGTAGGACGCTTCAAAACAATAAAAATGTGCTGAAAACACCCTTCGAATAAGAAGTTCTTCTAGTTTTTAATTCCTCTGATAAATTAATCTAAGTAATTGACGATCAATATGACAATATTTTTAGTAGGACGTTATTTATATAAAATTATTTTTGTATTCTTGTAAGTGTAAATTAAACACTTAATTATGAAAAAAATACTTTTGCTCACTTTATTGACTATGTCATTAACTTCATTTACAGGAAAATCAACCAGTTTCTTTTTTGTAAATGCGGATAAAACAATAAAAATTGAATTTAATCTGACTCAAAGGAAGACTCCTTATTATAAGGTTTTCTTTAAAGAGAAATTAGTCATCAATACTTCTGATTTGGGGATTATAAGGGAAGATGCCAATTTTTATACAGATTTAAAAATAGTAAAGGTTTCTAAATTGAAGCCAATTAAAGCAACGTATTCTATGTTGCAAGGGAAAAAAAAGCAAATCTCTTATGTGGCAAATCAGTACACAGTGAGTTTACAAAACAATAAAGGGGAATCAATGGATATTATTTTTCAATTATCCCATGATGGAATTGCTTTACGGTACCACTTTCCAGAGACCTCAAAAGAAATCAAAAAAATAGCCGAAGAGAAAACCAGTTATAATTTTGATACAACGGTAAAAGCTTGGTTACAGCCGATGTCTAAGGCAAAAACAGGATGGAAAGAAACCAATCCATCTTATGAAGAGCATTATGCTATGGGGGTTCCAGTAAATACAAAACCAGCGATCGGAGAAGGGTGGGTATATCCTGCTTTGTTTAATGCCAATAATACCTGGCTTTTAATTTCTGAAGTGGGACTGCCAAGAAATTATTGTGGCAGCCGATTAGTGTATAATGACGCTTCAAACGCGTTACAAGTGACCTTTCCTCAAAAAGAAGAAGTTTTTCCTAATGGTGCCTTGAATCCTGAATCCCAATTGCCATGGTACACGCCTTGGCGTATTATTACTGTAGGATCATTAAAAACAATTACAGAAAGTACCTTGGGAACTGATTTGGCTGATCCGTCAACCGTTACAGATACTTCATTCATCAAAAGTGGTATTGCCTCTTGGAGTTGGGTTTTATTGAAAGATGAATCTGTAAATTTCGAAACAACCCATAAATTTATTGATTACGCAGCTGCTATGAATTGGCCTTATTGCTTGATTGATGCCGATTGGGATACCCGAATAGGTGATGAGAAAATGAAAGAATTGTCGGTCTACGCTAAAGGTAAAAACGTGAAATTATTGGTTTGGTATAATTCATCAGGATCTTGGAATAGTACTGAATATCATCCAAAAAGTAAATTAATAACCCATGCCGACAGAGTAAGAGAGTTTACCAGACTTAGCAAGATGGGTATTGCAGGTATCAAAGTAGATTTTTTTGGTGGTGACGGACAATCGATGATTGCCTATTATCATGATATGTTGCAGGATGCTGCAGCTTATAAATTGTTGATTAATCTGCATGGAGCGACTTTGCCAAGAGGCTGGCAACGCACCTATCCTAATTTATTAACTACCGAAGCGGTAAAAGGATATGAATACATTACATTTTTTCAGGATATTGCTGATTTAGCGCCAACGCATTGTGCGATGCTTCCTTTTGCACGTAATGTTTTTGATCCGATGGATTTTACGCCAACGGTATTGGATTCTATTCCAAACATACAGCGAAAAACCACTCCTGCTTTTGAACTAGCACTTCCTGTCTTATTCTTATCCGGAATTCAACATATGGCTGAAACACCAGATGGAATGGCTAAAATGCCGGCCTACGTAGTAGATTATTTAAAGGATGTTCCGACGAATTGGGATGATTCTAAATTTATTGACGGCTATCCAGGAAAATATATTGTTATGGCCAGAAAAAAAGACAATGTTTGGCATATTGTAGGTATAAATGGAGAGAAAATTACAAAAGAAATCGAAATTGATTTGTCTTTTGTGGTTAATGCTGCAGGTTTTATTATTAGTGAAAACAAGAAAGGTTTTGAACAACATCCAGTATCAAAAAGCACTAGACTGAAAGTAACGATGAAGCCTCATGGAGGGTTTGTGGTGAAGATATAAATTCTTAAAATGCTTAATTACAAAACGTCGAAAGCATAAGACTTTCGAGGTTTTGTAATTTAAAGGAGTTTCTGACTTTTGAACGGTAGGTAGTGAATCGGTCTTGTAAAACAATAATGATGTAAAGATTGTTTATCTCCTGGAAGTTTGTTTTGAACAAGCGGTTAAGCAAGTAGATAGATTTTATAAGATTAATGTTCTGTGACAAGATTTTAAAAATTGAATCATGGTTTAAAATGAAAAACCCCGGACTTTACATCCAGGGTTACTAACTAATTCCATATGATAAACCAAACCATTCAACTTATTAATTATGGGTATAGAAAAAAATCTATTATAGTTAGTATCTTTATTTTTCAGTTATTTAACTGAAAACTTAAATGTTGTTTTTGTTTTATAATGCTCTCCAGGGTTTAGAACAGTAGATGGGAAATCTTTTTGATTTGGTGCATCAGGATAGTGTTGTGTTTCTAGACAAAAACCAGTTCTGTGTGCATATGTTCCACCGTTTCTCATCGGTAAAGTACCGTCTAAAAAATTGCCTGAATAAAATTGTATTCCTGGTTGATCTGTATATACTTCAAGTAATCTTCCGCTTCCTGCATCATAAGCAGAAGCCGCAAAACGTTCTCCTTTATCTTGGTTATTTAATACCCAACAGTGATCATAACCTAGTCCTTTTTTCAGCTGATCGTCCTTCGCTTCTATATCTTTTCCAATAACTTTAGGCTTTCTAAAATCGAAAGGGGTATCAGTTACATCGGTCAATTTACCTGTTGGAATTAGCGTTGCATCAACTGGAACTAATTTGTCAGCATCAATACTGATTTCATGATTCAAAATTGGTTTTGAAAAATCAGATGACAAGTTAAAATAGGAATGTTGCGTCAAATTTACCACAGTTTTCTTGTCGGTAGTCGCTTCATAAAGTACGTCTAATGAATTATCATCTTTCAGTGTATACGTTACAAAAACAGTCAGGTTTCCAGGGTATCCTTCTTCCATGTCTTTACTGACATATTTCAACTTCAGGGATGCGATGTCTCCACCTTTTGCTTCTTCGGCAGTCCAAACGACTCTATGGAATCCTTCTGGTCCACCATGTAAGGCATTTGGCGTATTATTGATTGCCAACGAATATTCTTTTCCGTCCAAAGTAAATTTACCTTTTGCTATTCGGTTACCATATCTTCCAATAAGGGCTCCAAAATACGGATTGGGTTTCATGTATTGCTCTAATGAACTAAAACCGATAACAACCTCTTCAGATTTACCTGCTTTGTTAGGAACTTTTAAAGAGGATATAATACCACCATAAGTGATAATGTCTACTTCCATTCCTTTTTGGTTTTTAAGTTTGTAACTGTCTATTTTTTCGCCTTTTGGAGTAGTTCCGTAAGCCGTTTTTTCGATAGTTACCACTTCTGTAGCTTTTGCTTCTGTAGTAGTTTCTTCCACTTTTTTATCGCTTTTGCATTGAATATTCATACTGGCCAAACTGGCTATGGAAATTCCATAGATACAACGTTTTAATACATTCATAATTACTGGTTTTTAGTTATTATAGACCATGCTGAAACAAATGATAATACGCTTCATTCGCATTAATTTTATCCTTAAAATCTCTTACGGTTGTTTTCTCATCGATAACAAGCAATTCTATTCCTGCAATATCGGCAAAATCTTCCATATATTCTGTTGTAATCACTTGGCTATACACAGTATGATGTGCACCGCCAGCCAATATCCATGTTGTTGCAGCAATATCAAGGTCTGGTTTACAATCCCATAATACACGAGCCACAGGAAGTTTAGGTAAATCAGCCAGAGGCGCTACTGCTTCTACTTCGTTTACGATTAATCGGAAACGGTTACCCATATCAATCAATGAAGCATTAATGGCATTTCCGGCAGCAACATTAAATACCAAACGGACAGGATCTTCTTTTCCACCTATTCCTAATGGATGTACTTCACAAGAAGGTTTAGCATCAGCAATAGAAGAACAGATTTCCAACATGTGAGAGCCTAAAACGTATGATTTTTGAGGTGTGAAATGATAAGTGTAATCTTCCATAAATGAAGTTCCGCCTTCAAGACCTACATTCATTACTTTCATCGCTCGGAGTAATGCAGCCGTTTTCCAGTCACCTTCTCCTCCAAAACCGTATCCATCTGCCATAAGGCGTTGTACAGCAATACCAGGAAGTTGTTTTAATGAGCCAAGGTTTTCAAAAGTATCTGTAAATGCTTTGAATCCTCCTTCTTCAAGGAATGCTCTCAATCCTAATTCAATTTTTGCAGCCTCTACTAATGAGTCTCTTTTTTCTCCACCTTTTTGAAGTGCTGGAGCCAAATTATAAGATGCTTCATATACTTCGACTAATTTATTGGTGTCAGTGTCAGAAACCGCATCTATATGTTTTGTTATATCCGAAGAGTCGAAACCATTTACCGAAAAACCAAAACGGATTTGGGCTTCGACTTTATCACCTTCGGTTACAGCAACTTCACGCATGTTGTCTCCAATTCTAGCGACTTTTAAGTTTTGGAACTCATCCCAACCTAAAACCACTCTGGACCAAATGCCTAATTTCTTTTGAACACGTTCGTCTTCCCAATGTCCTACGACCACTTTGCGTTTTTTGCGCATTCTAGACATGATAAAACCAAATTCTCTATCTCCGTGTGCTGATTGATTTAAATTCATAAAGTCCATATCCATAGAAGCCCATGGAATTTCTGCATTGAATTGTGTATGTAAGTGGCACAATGGCTTTTTAAGAATACTTAATCCGCCTATCCACATTTTAGCTGGTGAAAAAGTATGCATCCAAGCAATAATACCAATACAGTTTTTGTTCGAATTAGCTTCTAAACATACATTAGTTATTTGAGCAGGTGATTTTACCACGTCTTTATACACGACTTTCACTGGAATATGTGATGAGCCATCCAATCCTCTTGCAATGTGTTGGGAGTGTTCAGCTACTTTTCTTAGCGTTTCTTCACCGTATAATTCTTGGCTTCCTACTACAAACCAAACTTCCTTTTGAGATATATCGATCATATTTTTTGTTTAATGTTTTCTTAGTCTATATTATAAAGCTTTCAGAATTCAATAGAAATTGTATTTAAAAGCTATCATTTCTTATCTTAAATTTTATTTTTGCCCGTAATACGAATCTGCTCCATGCTTGCGTTCGTAATGTTTTTTTATTAGTGAATCTTTCAATCGTGGGGCATTTGGGTTTATTAGCAACGTTAAGTGAGCCATTTCAGCGACTACTTCTAAAACTTTACTGTTATAAACCGCTTTTGCTGCGTTTTTTCCCCAGGCGAAAGGACCGTGATTGCCTATGAGAACCATCTCCACTTCCTCATAAGAAAGGTTTTTTTCTTTGAAGCAATCCAAAATTTGAATTCCTGTATTGTGTTCATAATTTCCTTCAATAAGTGCATCACTCATAGGAGCTGCACAAGGAATATCAGATGTTAAATGGTCTGCATGGGTTGTTCCAAATATTGGAATGTCTCTTTGGGCTTGTGCCCAAGCCACAGAATAAGTGGCATGAGTGTGCGCTACTCCGCCAATTTTTGGCCAATTTTTATATAAATAAGCATGTGTTTTTGTATCCGATGAAGGACGCATGCTACCTTCGATAATGTTGTTGTCAAAATCAACAATAACAATGTCTTCTGGTTTTAAATCTTCGTAAGGAACGCCACTTGGTTTAATGGCAAAAACACCATTTTTTCGATCCACTGCGCTTACATTTCCAAAAGTATACACTACTAAATTCAATGCATTTAATTGCATGTTGGCTTCGTAGCATTCTTGTTTCAAATCTTTATACATAGTGTTCCTGTTGTAATTTTTTAATAGATGGATCTGCAAAAGAGCTTAATTGGTCATATGCTAACAATAACTTGTTATATGCGGCGACTTTGTCTAATTGAGGGAAATATTCGCCATCAAAATCACTTCCCATTTTTTGACTTGCTTCAATTACTGTAGGATAAATTCCTGCTGCAACTGCTGCATAAATGGCTGCGCCCAATGCTGGTGTTTGATCTGACGCTGCAATTTTAATTGGTTTGTTCAGAACATTAGCCAAAGTTTGCATGATATAGGGTGATTTTCTGGCTACACCACCAATTCCGATTACACTGTTTATTTTTACACCTTCTTCTTCAAAACGATCTACGATTTTTTTAGAACCGAAACAGATTGCATTTACTAAAGATTTGAATAAATGAGGTGCTTTTGTGCCTAATGATAAATTAGAAATGGCACTTTTTATTTCCTGATTGGCATCCGGAGTTCTTCTTCCATTAATCCAATCCAGAGCAACTGGAACGCTTTCTGATAGTGGAATTTTTTCTGCTTCTTGTGTTAATTGTAGTATTAGATTTTCGCTAATTTCTTCTTTTAACTGTTCTTTTTGTGTTTCGTTTAGGGTATTCGAAGTAGCTAATAAATGGTCCGTTGGCCATAGTAGTAATTCTTTGTACCAAGCCAATAAATCTCCAAAAGCAGATTGACCAGCTTCTAAGCCAATAAAACCAGGAATTACTGAACCGTCCACTTGTCCGCAAATCCCACGAACTGATTTAGCTCCTATGCTCTCTTCCGAAGCCACAATAATGTCACAAGTTGAGGTTCCCATAACGCGAACCAATGTGTGTTCTTCTATTTTTGCCCCAACAGCTCCAGAGTGCGCATCAAATGTTCCGACAGCAATAACTGTATTTGTTGTAAGTCCCAATCGGGTAGCCCACTCTTGACTTAAATTTCCTGCTACAAGATCTGATGTATAGGTTTCATCATACAGTCTTCCGCGAAGTGCAGCAAGATACGGATGTAATTTTCCCAGAAATTCTTCTGGAGGTAACCCATTCCAGTCTTCATGCCACATTGCTTTGTGGCCTGCTGCGCATCTACTTCTCTTAAACGATTTTAAATCTTTATTGTCAATCAATAAATACGTCATTAAATCACAATGTTCCATCCAAGTGTAAGCCGCATTTTTTACAGCCTCATCTTGTCTGGCAATGTGCAGAATTTTTGCCCAAAACCATTCAGATGAATAAATTCCTCCTACATATTTTGTGAAATTTTCTCCGCCCCAATTTGCTGCAAGCTCATTGATTTCGTTTGCTTCATTTATAGAAGTATGATCTTTCCATAATACCATCATAGCATTTGGATTGTTTTCAAAACCTTTTGTCAAAGCCAAAGGTATTCCGTCTTCAGTAACTGGTACAGGTGAAGAACCTGTTGTGTCGATGCAAATGCTTCGTATAAGGGAAGGATCTATAGCGCTGTTTTCAACAACATATTTTATAGTAGTTTCTAATCCTTCGATATGATCTAAGGGGTGTTGGCGAAACTGGTTTATCGATGCGTTACAATATTCTTTGTTTTTCCATCTCTTGTAGTGACAAACGTTTGACGCTATTTCTTGCCCGTTTTCAGTGTCTATTAAAATTGCTCGAACAGAATCTGTTCCATAGTCTAATCCTATAACGTAATTTTTCATTCCAAAATCTTTTTAGATATATGCAAATATAAATATATTTATTTCATAAGTGTATAAAAAACACTTAATTTAATTTAATTTCGTGATTTTTGTCAAAACATCAATAAAATCGCTGTTTATGAGTAAAATAAGAAATAATTGTCAATAATACAATTAATACATTGTGATTATTTCATCTTAATCTTTAAAACTGTTACAGAATAGGCTGGAAGACTCATTTGTGCCTTCTCCCCTTTGCGTTTAAATTCGTTTTCTGTAGGGCTTATTTTTTTAGGATTCGCAAAAGAATTTTCATCTTCCAGATTTGAACTTGTAAGTGTTGTAACAGTGCCTTTAGACGCCAATTTGCTTCCTTTTAAATCAATATCGACCTCATGAGCTGTGGCAGCAGTATTTACTAATTTTACGATTACTTCTTTGCTACTTGCATCTTTCACCGCAGATGCATAGAGATTGTTTTGTCCCGTTACCGGTTTTCCATCTTTAGTAATAGTAATAAGATCAGTTCCTCTATTGGTTGCGAATAATTTTTGAACATAATAATTGGCAGAACCATACGCTTCTAAATTATTGAACCAAAGTAAATCCGGGGTCCATTGCCAAGCTTCTTCATGAGCCATCAACGGCGCGTAAGAGGTTAAATTTACCACTTCAGCATTTCGTTCTAAACCAGTCATAAAAGCAGCTTCAGAGAATGCGCATTCCCAGTTGTTCCTGTTGTCAGGACTTGCAATAGCAACACTTTGAGCGGCATATTCTCCTGCAAAAATTTTAGGGCCTTTTCGATCATAACTGTCGTAACGTGTTGCATTTTCTCTAAACCATTGCGGGCTTTTATAATAATGCTCATCTACGATTTCAGCATTTAGTTTTTTGAGTTCTTGCATGCCATATTCAAAATAGTCTCCTTCTGGAAATGGACCGCTTCCGGAAACAATAATCATTTTTGGGTATTTAGATTTTATGGCTTTTTCAAATACTTTGTATCTTTCAATATAATCTGGTCCCCATTGCTCATTTCCAACACCAATGTATTTTAGGTTGAAAGGTTTTGGATGCCCCATTTCAGAGCGGACTCTTCCCCAAGGAGTTTCAACTCCACCATTAGCAAATTCAATTAAATCCAAAGCATCTTGCACGTACGGATCTAATTCTTCCAATGGTACCAATTCACCAGTATTGAATTGACAAGCCATACCACAACTTAAAATAGGTAATGGTTGCGCACCTAAATCTTCTGAAAGTTGGAAATATTCAAAAAATCCTAATCCAAAAGTCTGGAAATAATCTGGTGCCGGTTTGTGACTGAATTCTGTGTTCCAACGGTTAACTAAAGTTTCTCTTTTATCCACATCGCCTACTGTTTTTTTCCATTGGTAGCGTTGCGCTAAAGTTCTTCCCTCAACGATACAACCGCCTGGAAATCTTAAAAAACCCGGCTTCATATCATATAAAAGTTGCACAATATCTTTACGCATTCCATTTTTTCTATTTTTCCAGGTATCTTCCGGAAACAAAGAAATCATATCCAAATCGATTGTTCCTGTTCCTTCGAAGGTGATTTTCAATTGAGCTTTAGCCTCGGTTTGTGTTGCAGTAAATTGTGCAGAATAGCCTTTCCAGTCGTTTGATGTTGGAATAATACTCGTTTCACCTAATACTTTTTTGTTTTTATCAATAAATTGAATAATGATTTTTTTGATAGCGCCATTGTGATTCGCTGCTTTTAGAGAAAGATTGTATTTGGCATCTTTTTTTATTCCCATTCCTCTAAATCCTTCATTAATTATAGAAAATCCTTTGGAATCATTGATTAGTACTCTACAAAAACTAGGATTGGTTTTATTTTCTAATGCTTTAATTGTTGTAGCAATTCCTGACTCTTTATTGAAAGAATGCTTATCACTATTAGGTTGTTCCCATCCCATAAGCGGTGCCTCAAATTCAAAAGAACGGTTTTTAATCATTTCGGCATACAATCCACCATCCGCAGCAAAGTTGATGTCTTCAAAAAAGACACCGTACATCGTTGGTTGAATTTTAGTAACTGTATTGGCGATATTAACTTCCAGATTCGTTTTTTGCGCAGTGGCGTATAAGCCATTTAGTAAAAGCCCGCAAAGGGCAATTTTGGTAATTAAATTAGGTTTCATTTTTTTATTTGTTTGAGTTTTAAAGTCCAAGCTTGTTGGCATACAGGTTTAGACTTTGTTATTTTTTGTCATTATATTTAATCCATACTTTCATTTTTCCAACGCCCCTGTTAGACCAGGAATAATAGGGGATGGCTTTTAATTTTTCTGTTTGAATCGTATTTACACCCTCCAGAAGCCCGTCTTCTTTTTTAACTTTGAAAGTATCGTTTGCACCGATAGTTATGGCATCGAAATTAGTAGCGTTGTCGGCTTCTTCAATCGCATATACAATAGGTCCATATTCTAATGCGACTTTCCCAATGTTACCTTCTACTTTAGCGTTGGTCACCACTTGTTTTACTTCCATTGGGAAATCAAGGACAATTGTTTCTCCTTTTTTCCATTTTTTTGTGATGGTGATGTATCCTTTTTCTTCATGATAAGCAATTGCTTTTCCGTTTACAGTAACTTTTGTTTTAACAGTTGAGGTAGTTGCATAGCGATACAGATCGCCCGGTAAAACTTGATTCCTTGCCCAACTTGGGATACGTAATTTTAAGGTGAATTCGGTTTCTTTTTTAGGATTGACAGCGAGAGAAACTTTTCCGTCCCACGGATAATTAGTCTTTTGTGAAATTTCTAAGTCCGTTTTATCCAATGTTATTTTCGCTGTATTGGAAGCATATAAATTAACATAAAGCACATCTTTACTTTTTGAATAAATCAAACCTGGAATCGAAGGTATAAATCGAATTAAATTGGTTGGACAGCAAGAGCAATCAAACCAGGATTGACGGGTACATTCGCCTCGGTTGAATTTATAAACACCATCGGATTCTAAAGCATTTGGATAAAAGAATTTTTTCCCGTCTAATGATAATCCAGAAATTAATCCGTTGTATAAAGAGCGTTCAATCACATCAAAATAATCTGAACTTCCAGATAAATTATGCAATCTGTGGTTCCAGTAAACGTTTCCAATTGCCGCACAGGTTTCATTATATGCGGTCAGATTTGGCAATTCATAATTTTCTCCAAAAGCTTCGCCATCGTGTTTAGCTCCGATACCTCCTGTGATGTATGTTTTTTTGTTCACCATATTACTCCACAAATTATTGACTGCATTCAGGTAGGCAGCATTATTTTCTAAAGCGGCAATATCCGTCATGCCTGCATACATATAAACAGCTCGTACGGCATGACCTACAGCTTCTTTTTGTTGAACAACAGGAATGTCATCCTGTGAATAAGCGCCGTATAATTTATGGTTTTTTGGATTTCCCCTGTTGTCCAAAAAGTATTTTGCCAGGTTTAAATAGGCTTTGTTATTGGTAAGTTGGTATAATTTTACCAAACCTGTTTCTACAATTTGATGCCCGGGAACACCATGAACCTGGTTTTGTTTATCTCCAAAAGTGCGCACTAACATATCCGCATTTTTGATGGCAATGTCTAAGAAGTTTTTCTTTCCGGTAGCTTCGTAATGCACAACAGCAGCTTCAATTAGGTGACCAGAATTGTATAGTTCATGGCTGATAAATAAAGATTCCCATCGTTTTCCCTCTACCACAGGTACCCAGGTGGCAGGTGGCTTGGCTGGATTGATGGTTCTCCAAGTGGTTAGATAACCATCTTTTTCCTGACCAATTTTCACAATACTAATCAGAGAGTCTAATAGAATTTCCAGTTTTGGATTGGGTTCGCTGATTAAGGTATTTGAAGCCCCTTCTATAATTTTATATACGTCCGTATCGTCAAATGGCATTTGGCCTTTTACGGTTCCTTCCATTTTGCCACCTGCAACTAAGAAATTATCCATACGACCTTCTTCTTGGCATTTATGAATCGCATATTCGATGGTTTTTTCTTGTACTTTTTTGATGATAGGCAACCAAAAGGCATCAGTTACCTTGACATTTTGAATGTTTACGGGTACTATGCTATAACCTGTTTTTTTTGGCGAATCCGATTTTTTGGAACGCTGTTGGCTATGTCCATAAACGGTTATTAATAGAGAAGCTGCCAGTATTGTTTTTTTGATGAAGATCATTTTAACGGCTATTAATCGATTTTTATTTTTAGTTCAGTGGTTCAACGACAGGCCATAAATCGGCATCCCATTGCAATTGTTTTATTTTTAAAACAGGTCTTCCGCTTTGTTTTGCATCATAAGCATGGTAAACCATATAGTCTTTTCCATCAAAAGTATAAGCGCTGTTATGTCCGGCCCCGTACCAATTTTCGTTTCCCTGTATCAGTAATGTTCCGCCACCTTCGTTTAATGATTTTCCGTCTTTATCTACATAAGGGCCAGTAATTTTTTTGGATCTCCCTACAACTACTTTATAAGTGCTTTTTTCACCTCGACAACATAAATCCCAAGAAAGGAATTGATAATAATAGCCATTCTTTTTAAATATAAATGGAGCTTCGAGTGCGCCATCTCCTGGGTCAGTATCTGCTAATTCGAAGGTTCTTTTGCGTTTTGATATAGTGGACCACTCTTGAGGCTCGGCCACTGATTTTAAATCGGAATTTAATTTTACCATTTTCAAACCATTCCAAAAAGAACCAAAAGCCAACCATGGAATGTTATTTTCATCAAAAGTCAAATTGGGATCTATGGCATTCCACATATCACGATTTGGGACTGATTGAATCACAATTCCGTGATCAATCCATTTGTAGGCAGGATCTTTTGGATTTAATGTAGTATTAGTAGCTAATGCTATCGCCGAAGTGTTTTTTGCGAATGCAGAAACCGAATAATATAAATAATAGCGGTTGTTATGAAAGGAAACATCTGGAGCCCATATGTGATTGTTGAAATCCGGAACAACAGTATCTGCCCAAACCGGCTTTTCTTTGAATATGGCCGGTTCTTGATTCCAGTTTTTCAAGTCCTTAGAACTAAAAACACTGATTCCTTTACCTGTACAGTATAAATAGTACGTATCTTTTTGTTTAATAACTACTGGGTCATGAACAGAAATCTCTTGCGACCAAGATATTGAGGTGATTAAAATCAGCAGAAAGAAGAACAGTGGTTGTCTGTTTTTATGAAATTTCATGTGGTTTGTTTTTTATTTTTGAATCCCTTCCGATGTCATAATTATTCGTTTTATAGTTCCATCTTCGTTGTAGTAGAGGCGATCTATGCAAACGGATCTTCTAAAACTGCCGCCGTTAGGTTGAATACTCCCGTTATGATAGATAAAATAATCTTTTCCTTTAAACTCAATTATAGATTGATGGTTGGTATTTGAATTCGCGGCTATTTCATTCAAAATACCTTTGTATTCCCATGGACCTTTAAGAGATTTACTCATCGCGTATGCAATTTTTTCAGGAAATTGATAGGCATACGATAAATAGTACCAATCCTTTTTTTTATGGATCCAAGGTGCTTCGGTAAAATTAGGCAATGAAATGGTTTGGATGGGACCATCAATTTCAATCATATTTGCTTTCAGCTTTGCATAATGACAAACGGTGTTTCCCCAAAATAAATAGGCTTGACCATCATCATCTATGATTACCGATGGATCTATATCGTCCCAATCAATAGTGGTTTGTGTAGTCATGTCATTGGTAATGATTGCTTTTCCTAAGGCATCTTTAAAAGGACCTGTCGGACTATCCGAAACAGCTACACCTATTGCTTTTCCATTGATAGCTCCGTGTGTAACGGTGACGTACCAATAGAATTTTCCGTTGCGTTCGATGACTTGAGCTGCCCAGGCATCAGATTTTGCCCAGGCAAAATCACTAACTTTCAGTGGTACAGGATGTTCTTGCCAATTCACCATATCAGAGGAGGAATACACCAGCCACTCATTCATTTTATAAAAATTGAAATCATTTGGTGCCTCATCATGACCAGCGTAGAGATATACCTTGTCTTTGTATACTAAAGCTGCCGGATCTCCTGTGTATTTGTCTTTGATAATGGGATTATTCATTGTCGAAACCTGATTTGCATTTTCAGTAAGGGTAGGGGTAACCTCAGTTGTTTTTATAGTTTTACAAGAGGAAACAAGTGCCAATAGGGATGCAATTAGAAGTGTTTTTTTCATTTTATTTTTTTCTGTAAAAAAGATAAAAAAGAATATTTTATCGGTAATAACTGCCTTTTCTAGTGACTAAAAAAGGCAGTTGAATTTAGAATTAATTTATTTTTTTTGCCCAAACCGGTTGCCCGTTTGCTGTGAATCCGGAATACGTCAAGGTTACTTTTCTAGGAGAGGCTTCCCAATCCCAGGCATCGCTTACTTTACATTTGTTTCCATTTACAGTAAGGGTAGCATTTGTGCTGTCATACGACCAGGTTCCTGTAAGTCCACCGCTCACTTTTTTATCGGCAGTCAGGAATATAGAAACAGATTTTTGAATTGTTTTGTATTGATAATTCATTGTGATTTGTTCCCATGTGCCTATAAACGAAGCTTCTGTCATAGAAGTTTTTGGTACCTGAGCATAACGTTCAGGTGAAACAACCGGCCATCCATCTTCAGTCCACTGAATGGCGCGAACATGACCCATCATTAGCGCATTTGATGCATTAATCCCCGGAACACCCTCTGGTAAACGGGCTTGTGAAGCATAAAACCATTCTTTGGTGTCTGGATTTTGAAAAATCGAGCAATGGGAAAAACCAACCCATCCGGTATGATAGTTAAACGAGTAGGGATGTGTCAGCATTGGCCAGCATTCTGCTCCATTAGTGACATCGCCGCCATTGATGCCAATGTATGGACCCATAATGTTTTTAGAACGGGCAACTCGGGTGTTGTAAGCGACAGATAACTCGTCGTAAGCTAGAAATAAATAGTAGTATCCGGTGTTTTCGTTGTAAATAATTTCAGGGCCTTCAGACGATTGCCAGCGGCTGTTTCCTCGTTTTGCAATTCGGGTTCCATAGTCGCTTAGCGTTTTTAATTGATCCGGTTTACCTGTAGTCGGATTTAATTTTAATGCTGCAATACCGGAGTGCCAAGAGCCGTAAATTAAATAATGTTCTCCTTCCGGAGTAATGGTAAAAGTCGGGTCGATAGCATTAAATTTGAAATAAGCTTCCCAGTCATTACCACCATTTCTGACATAACTTTTTACGCCGTCCGGTTCTGAACAGACTACCATTCCTTTATCTGTCCAATTATTAGTTGCCAGATCATCAGATTCTGCAAGACCAATAAAGGCCCTTTCTGACCATGAGGTAGTATAGTCGGTACCAATAATCGGCTCCGTAACCACAATGCTATAATACATACGGTATTTGTTGCCGACTTTTTTGATGTACGGCGCCCAATAGCCATAGGACGGATTTGCTAGAGGAGGTAAAGCCGGAACCATACGCGCTCTTTTGTTGTTTAGGGAATCTTTTACCCATGCCGGTGCCTGTGTCATTGCAGCACCCATGTATTCCCAAGTTACAAGATCTTTTGAACGTCTGTACGGGAAATGACCGTGTCCGTCATGTGCATTTCCATACGATGCATCCGTTTGATACATATAATAATAATCGCCACATTTTTCAACAGAAGGATCATGTACGTTAGCCAGATTCCATTGAGAACGGCTATCCCAAGATGCAACAGAGGTGTAGTTGTCAGGGTAAGTAGGTCCGGGGAAAGTATTTGGTACGACCACTACTGGTGGAACTACTGGATCTGGGTCCGGACCCGAGGCAGGATCATCACTAGAACAACTACTAAAAAGTACTACCAATAATAATACTATTGGATACGACCTTAAATTCAAAATGGGAAGAAACTTTTTCATCTTTTTATGCTTTTATTTGGCTTCTAAAACTACCACAGAAAATGGAGGTATTATTATTTCCAGTTTACCCTTTTTTGTCTGAAAACCTTTGAATACAGCAGGTTTGATGTTTGTCGGGTTGTCAAATGAATTGTGGTCTTGTAATTTTGACGATGCTAAAATAGTTCCAACAACAGTTTTAATTCCAAGCTCTTTTATGTCAATTTCTATTTTGTGTTCTTTTTTAGAGTCAATATTTACTAATGAAATATGAACTGATCCATTTTTATCTTTTGATGCCGAAGCTGATAATGCTGGAAGCGTTTCGGCATTATATGTATATAAAGGAGAATTAAATGTAAGGGGTAATAATTGAGCATCCTGATGTTCACTATACATTTTCATTACATGATAGGTCGGCGTTAAAATCATTTTAGCTTTATCTGTAAGAATAACTGCCTGTAAAACATTTACACATTGTGCTAGATTAGCCATACGTACCCTATTGGCATGGTTGTTAAAAATATTAAGCGTTGCTCCAGCCAAGACCGCATCTCTCATGGTATTTTGTTGGTATAAAAATCCAGGATTAGTTCCTTTCTCTACATCGTACCAACCGCCCCATTCATCTACAACTAAAGCAATTTTTTTCTCAGGGTCATATTTGTCCATAATGGCGCCATGTTTAGTAACCAGTTCATCCATTTTTAAGGCTTCTTTCATAGTTGTGAAATACTGTCCTTCGGTAAAATCTACGCCATCGCCTTTTTTATTCCACTCAATTACAGAATAATGATGCATGGCAACACCACCCAACATGTTTGCCGGAATATTCTTCATCAATGTTTCGGTCCAATTGTAGTCGGCATCACTTGCACCAGAAGCAATACGCATTAAACCGCCTGTGTTTTCCCAATCAGACATAAATGTGGCATATTTTCGGTATTCGCCAGCATAATATTCGGGTTTCATATTACCACCACAACCCCAGGCTTCATTACCAATTCCCCACATTTTTACTTTCCAGGGTTCGACTCTGCCATTTTTTTTACGCAGATCACTCATTGGGCTTTTACCTCCAAAGTTGGCGTATTGTACCCAATCTGAAAGTTCCTGGACAGTGCCACTACCTACATTTCCGGATAGATAGGGTTGTGTTTCAAGTAATTCACACAAGTTTAAAAAATCGTGTGTACCAAAACTATTATCTTCCGTAGTTCCTCCCCACCACTGGTTTACTATTGTTGGTCTGTTTTCTTTTGGACCAATCCCGTCTTTCCAGTGATAAGTATCCGCAAAACAGCCGCCCGGCCATCTTAAATTAGGAATTTTTAATTTTTTAAGGGCATCAATAATATCATTACGCACTCCATTTGTATTGGGTATTTTTGATGTATCCCCAACGAAAAGGCCACCGTAGATGGATCGTCCTAAGTGCTCTGCAAAATGTCCATAGATATTTTTATTGATAGTAGGCGCGTTTGCATCGCTTTTTATAGAAAGTACTGTAGCTTCTTTTTGTGCAAAAGTAGTTTGAGTAAAAATAAATAAGATTAATATGGCTTTTTTCATATTGTTTTTAAGTTATAATATCACATGGTAAATGCTACCATGTGATATTAAAGTTTTAACTAATTCAAATTAATATTAATAACCACTGTTTTGAATGGTTCCTGGATTGTTATCCATTTCTAATTGTGGTATTGGGAAAAATTCTCTTCCTGTTGCATAGGAATTAAATTCAACGTCTCTTGATTTTAACCATGCTAATTTTGTTGGATCCTGCAACCAACCCCAACGACGAATGTCATCGAAACGGTGTCCTTCTAATGGGAATTCCAAGAATCTTTCGTGTCCAATTTGGTCTCTCATAGTAGCTTGTGTCAATCCTGGTTTTGCGGTACTTAAATTAGGCAATCCCACACGACTTCTAACCATCTGGATGTAAGTATAAGCTCCTGGAGTATCGCCAGTTTCGTTTAAACATTCAGCATACATAAGCAATATATCTGCATAACGTAATAAACGTTCGTTTATGCCGGAACGCCAATCGAATTCGTTCGCGTAATTTCCGTCTGAATTTTCATATTTTCTACAAAATAAATCATTTAAATCGCCTGGGTTTCCTGCATAAAAAGTAGCGAAATCTTGTCCGTAAAGTTGCATTCCTCCAGGTTTGTTATAGAACATAGTGGCATCTAAACGTGGATCTACTGTATTCGCCGTAGTTTTTTCATCATGGAATTCATTAAATAATGTCCAGGTTGGTTGTACATCAGTCCATCCAAAAGCTCTAGGGCCATAAGTAATTGCTCTTGCAGATGTTTTTCCCCAACCAGAAGCCGGAGCACCACCCCAACCTAAATCAACACCACCTGCACTTCTGCTAAACTGTACTTCGAATAGTGATTCTGAATTGTTTTCGTTAGTGTCTGTAAAGTTATCACGGTAATTAGATACTAAAGAATAAACTCCCAAATCAATGACTTGTTTAAATGCAGTTTTTGCATTTGTAAAGTCTTTAGTAAACAAGTACGCTTTCCCTAAATATCCTAAAGCCGCTCCTTTTGTGGCGCGTCCTTTTTGACCCGCATCTAAACCAGCAACATTGTCATAAGATGCAGGAAGCAATTCTGCAGCTGCTTTGAAATCTGCAATAACTTGTGCCCAACCTTCTGCATTTGTTTTTTGTGGGTAGAAAGCGGCAATTTCGGTTGGTAGCGGTACATTTTGAAACAGGTTGACTGCATGAAATAAATACAATCCTCTTAAAAAATAAGCCTGACCTAGAATTCTGTTTTTAAGAGCGGTGTCAGCCATGTCGATAGCAGGTGTATTGGTCAAAACTTGATTACTGCGGTAAATACCTTGGTAATAAGTTTCATAAGCCCAGCCATAAATAGCAGAATTTGAGACAGTTGAGTTAAAACGTCCAACGTTATACATAGCATCCCATGGACTGTTACTTCTGGTATCATCACCTTTTAAATCTAATAATAAAGGAGTACTTCGCATATAAGTACCATCGGTTAGTAAACTACCATAAGCGGCGTTCACACCTTTTAAAGCGTCTTCATCTGTTTTCCAAAATGAATCTACGGCGTCATTATTGGGGTCAAGTTGAATTAAATCTTCGTTGTCAACACAACTTGTTGTTACAACTGCCAGTGAAAATAAACCAGCTATATAATTAAATATTTTATATTTCATTTTGATTCGTTTTAAGTGGTTTGCTAATTTAAAAATTTACTTCAAGGCCTAAAGAAATGGTTCTAGGGTTAGGGAATGACCCTCCGTCATATCCTCTAGAGAACGATCCGTCATTGCTATTAAAGTCAGGATCACCTCCATTATATTTACTAATAGTTAAGAGGTTTTGCCCATTTACATACACTTTTGCTTTTTGAATAAAACTTTTAGCTACTGGAATTTCATATCCAATTTCCATAGTTTGCAGCTTTACGTAGTCTCCATTTTCAATGAATCTGTTAGAATCTCTTCCGTTTGCATTAGGGTCACCAATAATTGGGCGCGGAACATTTGTATTTGTATTTGTAGGTGTCCAGTAATTTAGCATATCAGTACTGTGATTGCCATATTGTGCAGCCATTAAATTACGGTATACGCTGTTAAAAACTTTGTTTCCGCCACTTCCTTGCCAAAACATAGAGAAATCCCAATTTTTATAAGAACCACTAAAGTTCATACCGTAACTGTATTTAGGAATTGTAACACCTTGAAAGGTTCTGTCAAGATCACTGATCATACCATCTCCATTAATGTCTTTGAATTTAATATCCCCAACTCCAGCATTAGTTTGCGTTGGAGCAGCAGCCAGTTCAGCAGCATTTTGAAAAATACCATCCGTTTCGTAAGCGTAAATTTCACCCATAGACCTGCCTACTTCTGTTTTTGAAGCAGCACCATAGATTGGATTTCCGTTGATGCCAATTTGTAACACTTCATTTTTCAAGGTTCCTAAATTGGCAGATATGCTGTATTTGAAAGCATTATGGTTGTTATTGTATGTTGTTGAAAACTCTAGACCTTTATTTCGCATCGCACCAGCATTTGTTGTGATACTTGCCGGAAAGGCACCCGTTGAAAATGGTAATGGAACACCAATTAAAAGATTCGTGGAGTTTTTAACATAATATTCTGCAGTAAACTGTAAATCATTATTAAAGAATCCAAGCTCAAGCGCTACATCGGTCGTTTTATTATCTTCCCATCGTACATTTGGATCGAAAGAACTCACCACAGTTGTACCAGGAGCTAACTGATTATTAAAATCGTATCCTGCAAAACTATTGATTGTAGTAGCAAAAAAATACGCTGGAATTGTGTTGTTTCCTAATTTACCATAACTACCTCTAAGTTTAATGGTGTTTATCCATTCTGGCAAGTGAATGAACTTTTCGTTGCTTATTTTCCAGGCTCCTGAGAAAGAGTAAGCATTAGTTGTGTTGTAATTTTCACTAAAAAGAGACGATTTGTCTTGTCTAAAGTTTGCCTGAAACAAATAACGATCATCAAAAGAGTAATTGATTCGGCTTATATAAGAAGTGCCTCTAATTGCAGTTTCTGACTCACCTGTACTGTTGTCATCAGCATATTGCAATTTGCTGATTTCACCGAAATCATATCCTACACCTCTTGACCAGTGGTTGTAATAGTCTTTGGTTTCTTGTACCCATCCTGCTAGCGCATCAAATTTATGTCTATTGATATCCAATGAATAGGTTAGCAAATTGTTAAAAAAAGTTTTGGTTTCGTTACCAGTTGATACGTCTAGAGAAGCCTCTTCTTTTGTAGTAATATAATACCACCCTAAATCACTTTGGGGTACAAATTTGTTATTTTGATAGTCTAATCTGTCAAAACTGGCGTCTATTTTGTATTTTAATCCTTTAACGATTTCATATTCTCCCCAAATATTACCAATGAAACGGTTTCTTTTTCCGCTGTTTGTTATTAAGTTATTAAACCCGATAACGTTAAGTGATATTGCTCTTTGCGTTAAGTTGTCGGTACCGCCGTATCCTCCTAATCTATTTTCATCATATACAGGCATCGTAGGAATTGCACCTATCAAAGCAGCAATTGCTGATTCTCCTACGTAACTATTAAAGCTTTCTTTGTCAGATTGTGTAAATCCTATCTTTGTACCGTATTTGAATTTTCCTTTTTTACCATTCAAATTCAAATTCATAGACAATCTTTCATAATCCTGAGGAGATTTGATATAACTGCTGTTTTTGAAATAGTCCATATTCATGTTATAGGCCAAGTCTTCACCACCACCATTAAACGCTAATGAGTGGTTTTCTATAATTCCGGT
Organism: Flavobacterium rhamnosi; assembly: GCF_048286515.1. NCBI lineage: Bacteria > Pseudomonadati > Bacteroidota > Flavobacteriia > Flavobacteriales > Flavobacteriaceae > Flavobacterium > Flavobacterium rhamnosi. The sequence continues at coordinate 140,774 of NZ_JBLVPS010000008.1, forward strand.
TTCATAAGCGGCATCCTGCCAATTAGTGTCTACAGTATTGATATACATTGGATTTGTTGGGTCATTTCCAGGAGCAACAGTTAATCCCGCATTCCTTTCTGCGGCACTGGTAATAGTTTGATATCCTACTCTGTCGGTTACTGACCATCTTCTGGATACATTTTGAAAACCGACAAGTGATTTGTATTTAATATCTAGTTTGCCCTTTTTTCCTTTTTTAGTAGTTATAATTACAACACCATTAGCGCCACGAACACCATAAATAGCTGCCGACGAAGCGTCTTTAAGTACTTGCATGGATTCTATATCTCCAGGAGCAAAATCAAATGGAGAATCTACAATCATTCCGTCAATTACAAAAAGCGGGTTGTTGTTGCTAAACGAGTTAAGTCCTCTAATTTTGATGTTTACAAATCCGCCTGGTTCACCAGATGATTGCACCGTTACACCTGCTACTTGTCCCTGAAGCATTTTCGCTGCATCATAGGTTACTGTTTTTTTTGCGGATTCCATGTTTACGACACCAACAGATCCGGAAAGATCTGATTTTTTCTGTGTTCCGTATCCAATAACAACTACTTCGTCGAGTTTATTCAAATCATCATTTAATACTGTGTTTACTTGAGATTTGTTGCCAACGGTAATTTCCTGATTTGCAAATCCTATGTAAGAAAAAACAAGAACATCTTTTGGTTCCGCTTTTATTGAATATGCTCCGTCAAAGCCAGTAACTGTTACTGTAGTGGTACCTTTTATTGAGACATTTACTCCAGGTAAAGACATTGCGTCTTTGGCTGATGTAACGATTCCCGTAATAACCCTAGCTTCCTGGGCAGAAAGATTATAGGTAGAAAATAACATAACTACCAGTGCTAGTAGCCATTCTTTTTTTGGCAATAAAAAATGGCAATAAAAAAATAATCTTTGGTTTGTTTTCATTCTGATTTGTTTTGGTTAATTTATAAGTGTGTGTTTTACATTTGTAAATTTAATTAAAATATATCTACAAAAACAAATTAATCTGATAAAAAAAGTGGCAAAAAAAAATACATCTCGCAAATTAAGTGTAGATAATACATTTAAAAATTGTGGTTTTGAAAAAAAAACGCTCGTTTTTGTAATTAATTTGTGTAAAAGGCACACTTTTAATAAAAAAACAAACATTCCTATAAAAAAACAGTGTTGTTAAATATTTGATAAAAACATCAAAATAATTGTTTTTGATCCTATAAATCAAAGTACTATTGTGAAAAAAATCTTGTTTAGAGCGTATCCTTTATGTAAAAAATCAAAAGTGCCATCTCAATATCTCGCCCTACAGTCATCTTAATTGTCTGAAAATAGCAAGAGGACCATTTATTAATCTGTTTTTTCTAACGACAAATTCTGGTTTAGGATCAATTATGAAGTAATCGGGAGCACTATGATTTGTTTTTTAAAAAATGCACACAGTTTATTTGAACAAATCTGGATTTGCTATTTTTATCTTTTGATTTATTTAGTGTAAAAACCACATTAATAAATTATGAAACCTAAAAGGAAGTTTATATATTTACCTAAAAAAAGCTAGTATGTTAAATAGTTATAGTTCTGCTGACAAGGTTTTATTAGCGGTAGATTGTATCATTTTCGGATTTGACGAGGAAGGATTAAAAATACTTTTGATTAAAAGAGATTTCGAACCTGAGAAGGGCAAGTGGTCTTTAATAGGAGGATTTCTAAGAAAAGATGAGGTGCTGGATAGTGCAGCCATTAGAATACTTAATAACTATACGGGACTTCAAGAGATTTATATGGAGCAATTGTATACTTATAGTGAAATAAATCGTGATCCTGTTGAAAGAACTATTTCCGTTGCTTATTATGCTTTGATTAATATCGAAAATCATAATGCGGAATTGACTCAAAATTATCATGCACAATGGTTTAGTATTGCACAGGCACCTAAATTAATTTTTGACCATGATTCCATGGTAGAACACGCGATTAGAAGATTGCGTTACAGAACCTCCACGAAGCCTGTCGGATTTGAGCTTTTGCCGGAAAAATTCACCATGCGTCAATTGCTGGAATTATACGAAGCTATTTTAAGCAAAGAACTGGACAAGAGAAATTTTATCAGTAAGATAAATTCGTTGGATATCCTTGTAAAATTAGAGGAGAAAGACATGATGTCTTCTAGAAAAGGGTCCTATTTATACACGTTTGACAAAGAAAAATATGATGCAAAATTATTGAATGATTTTGTTTTGAATTTATAAACAGTTTTAATTCCAATCTTAAAGCAGTTTTGGATTGACAAAATTGTTTCAGAATTTCAATAAATAAAAAAGGAAGTCTCTGTAAAAAGAGTCTTCCTTTTTTGGTAATAAATAAAAAATGAGCAGAAATAATGCTATTCTCCGGACTACTACAAGTTCATGATTTTAAATTATTTCTAATGAATTAAAACTGTCTTTTTATAAAAATGATTAGAATTAGGGGTCAGTTTTAAATGATTAAACGTTTTGTATTTAACTATTCCCTTTGTTATAATCTGCTAGGAAAGTAGCTAAACCACTATCCGTAAGTGGGTGTTTTAGTAATCCCTCAATAGCGCTTAAGGGACCTGTTATTACATCGGCTCCAATTTTAGCACAATTCAAAATATGCATTACGTGGCGTACTGATGCAGCCAAAATTTGTGTTTCATAGCCATAATTGTCATAAATCAATTTGATTTCTGCAATTAATGCCATTCCATCAGTAGAAATATCATCTAATCTTCCGATGAAAGGAGATACATAAGTGGCTCCGGCTTTTGCAGCGAGTAAAGCTTGACCTGCAGAAAATACTAAAGTACAGTTGGTTTTTATTCCTTTATCCGAAAAGTATTTTATTGCTTTTATTCCTTCTTTAATCATTGGAATTTTCACTACGATTTGAGGATGCAAAGCGGCTAATCTTTCTCCTTCAGCAATCATTCCGGCTAAATCAGTTGAGATCACTTCGGCACTAACATCGCCATCGACCAATTCACATATTTTTACATAATGCGCAATGATATTTTCAGCTCCTGTAATTCCCTCCTTCGCCATAAGTGACGGGTTGGTGGTTACTCCGTCTAGGATTCCCAGATCATTGGCTTCTTTAATGTCTTTTAAATTTGCTGTATCGATAAAAAATTTCATGTCTTAATTATTTAGTTTTTTGGTTACTTATTTACTTTCTTCAATATATTTAAGGATTTCCTCACAAGCGTGTTCGCTTGTAAATCCAAATTTTTCGTCCAACACACTTGCCGGAGCGGAATAGCCGAAATGATCTAATCCAATCACTTTTCCGCTATCACTAATCAGGCCTTCGAGATTTACCGGAAGTCCGGCGGTAAGGCCAAATACCAATTTCTCTTTTGGAATGATACTTTCTTGGTACGCTTTCGATTGTTGTTTGAATAAACCTTCGGATATAATTGAGGCTACGTTTATTTTTAGATTTTTTTCTTTTTCTAATATAAATGCAGCTGCTAAAAGTGTAGCTACTTCCGATCCATTTGCGATTAAAGTGATATCGGGATTTTGCGTAGATTTCACTAAGTAGCCTCCTTTTGTCGCCTCCTTTGCCTCCTCATACCTTGAGGTTCCTTGTGCAGGTATGTCTTTGATATTTTGTCTGGATAGGATCAGTCCTGTTGGTGTTTTAGTGTTGTTTAATGCCATATTCCAGGCTACAGAAGTTTCTATAGCATCAGCAGGGCGGAGTGCCAATAAACTTTGATTACCAGAATGGTTTTTTATTTTTTCCATTAAGCGTATTTGCGCTTCCTGTTCAATCGGTTGATGCGTTGGTCCGTCTTCACCCACACGGAATGAATCGTGTGTCCAAACATATTTAACGGGAAGTTCCTGGATGGCTGCTAATCGGATGGCAGGTTTCATATAATCAGAAAACACAAAAAACGTTGCCACTACAGGAATAATGCCTCCATGAAGTGCAATTCCGTTTGCTATGGCAGTCATAGTCAGTTCTGCAACACCGGCTTGCAAAAAGGCTCCGCTGAAATCATTTTTTTGCAAGATGGATGACTTTTTTAGGAAACCATCTGTTTTATCACTGTTTGATAAATCTGCCGAAGAAACAATCATATTTTCCACATGTTCTGCCAAATAAGCCAACACGGCAGAAGAAGCATCTCGTGTAGCTGCATTGGGTTTTTGGACAACACTGCTTAAATCTAATTCAGGGAGTTTTCCGGAGAAAAACAAATCCATCTTTTGAGACAGTGCTGCGTTTTCTTTTCTCCAAGTAGCAATTTGAAGTTTCTTATAGGCTGATTTTTCCGATTTTATCGCTAGTATTTTGGTATAGTATGTTTCCACTTCTTCAAAAATCGCAAATGGATTTTCAGGATTTGCTTGTAGATTAAGAAGTGTTTTTACATAATCTGCTTTGGTTTCGCCAATCGGTTTTCCGTGTAATTCACATTCTCCTTCATACATGTCGCCCGTTGCTGTAACGGTACCTTTTCCCATAATTGTTTTTCCAATTATCAAAGTAGGTTTTTCGGATTCTTCATTAGCTGCATTCAGTGCTTTTCTAATTTGCGCATGGTCATGACCGTCTATGGTTATTACATTCCATCCCCAAGCGTTATATTTCATCGCTGTATCTTCCGAGGTAACTTCGTCGGTCATGGAAGAAAGCTGCACATCATTAGAGTCATAAAACATAATGAAATTATTCAATCCTAAATGGCCGGCTATTCTTCCTGCTCCTTGAGAAATTTCTTCTTGAACACCACCATCGGTAATGAAACCGTATATTTTATGATTAAAAAGACCTTTAAATCGGGCATCTAAAAATTTCGCAGCAATGGCGGCTCCAACACCCATAGCGTGTCCCTGACCAAGAGGGCCTGAGGTGTTTTCGATTCCTCTCAGTACATCTACTTCAGGGTGACCAGGGGTAACGGAACCCCATTGTCTAAAATTTTGAAGGTCTTCTTTTTTATAATTGCCCAGTAAATAATATTGGGAATACATTAATGCGGATAGATGCCCCGCATCCATAAAGAAACGATCTCTAAAAGTCCAGTCCATTTCAGCAGGATCAAAATTGAGATACTCTGAGTATAAAATATGCATATAATCTGCAGCTCCCATAGCACCACCGGGATGTCCCGACTTTGCTTTTTCTACCATAGAAATGGCGAGTGCTCTTATATTATCAGCGGCTAATTGGTCAATTTTTTTATTCATAATTTAATTATAATAGTTTCTTGTAAATCAGAAAAGTTGGTTCAGGTTTGAAAATAGTAATAGCTTTAAAAACGAATCGTTGTATTCAATTATTGTTAGTTGTTGTTCTTAAGTCCGTCAAATAAAATGCTGTTTGTAAGTATTTAATGCAGGAATTAATAATAAGTGTAAAAAATACATTTGCAAATGTATGTAAATTTATTTTACAAAAACAAATAAATTATTTTTGTTGTCTTTTAAAAGAGGAACCTCATTTTTTTCTAAGAAGGGAATTGTTTTTTTTTTATAAGGAATTCCTAATAATCAAAGCGCACTTATTTTCTATTTGCTCTTTTTTTCCTTTTAAAATCATCTGTGCTAAAATTTTTCCCATGGCTTCAAAATTCGTTGAAATTGTTGTAATTCCATTTGCGACCACTTTTTTGAGAGGAGTTTCATTATAGGAAATAATGCCAAAATCACTGCCTAATTTTAAGTTTTGATACTTTGATCTTTCAATCACACGGACCAGATCCCTGTCGTTTGGGATTATATATACTTCACCGATTGTTATTTTTCTGTCCGTAAATTCGGTAATGACTTCGTAGTCGAATGAATGGTCATCGCAAAAATTCAAAAAACCTTCTTTCATTCCCGGTGGTTCTCTAAATCCAGGGAAAATCATAATGAGCTTTTTATATTTATTTAACTTAGATTTTGCTTTGTCTAAACCATCAAAGATGTCTTTCTTATGATTCTGGTATATTGCGGGATAGGATTCTAGTTCAGGATTGGTCTGATCCAGTATGAAAACTTCATTTACTGGTAGGGTTTTTATAAAATCAGAGACATCAATTAAGTTGGTTGGCATTATGATGTACTTCGTGTAATTTCCATTATTATCGTTTATTAATTTTTTGAAAACTTGTACATTAAAATAATGGAAAAAAATATCTACCTGTACATTTTTTCCAATATTTTTTACAAACGAATTGTAGGTGTCTTCTTTGAAAATGTTTAACTCGTCAAAAAGTAAAAAAATCCTTTGTTTGATAGTGATTTCAATACTTTTAATGTAATATCCTTTGCCTGGAATAGCATAAATAATGCCTCTTTTTTTTAATTCATCGTATGCCTGTAGAACGGTATCACGTGATAATGATGAGGCTAAACAAACTTTATTTACGGAGGGAAGTCGGTCTCCTTTTTTTAGTTTCTCTTCTTCTATTGCCTTCTCAACTGAAAGAATTATCTGCTTATATTTTGGTACACCAAGGTTGTTTTGGATCGAAATAATTTTCATAAATAAACATTTTTCGTGCAATATACGAAAAACTGGTAGGTACTGGTATGCTAAAGTGAATTAATCGTATAATTTTGAATTTGATATTTCGCAAAAAAATATTGAAAATAAAACACATATCATATTTTATGACTAATTATATAATGGAATTATTTGGTTTGATGCCTGGAGGTGAAGTTGTCGATTCTTATGAATTGACGAACAAAAATGGAATGCAATTGAATGTAATCAATTATGGCGCTACCATTACTTCACTGAAAATGCCACTGAAAAATGGTGAAATTGTGGATGTAGTTTTGGGGTTTGATACTTTAGAAGCATATATTAATTCTTTTGATTTAGAAAGTGCTCCTTATTTGGGCGCAACAGTTGGGAGATTTGCCGGAAGAATAAAGGATGGTACTTTTAGTTTAAATGGGAAAAAATCTTTTTTAAATAAAAACAATGCTAATCATTCGTTGCATGGTGGAAATAAGAACTTCAGCCAAAAGGTTTGGAACGTTGAAAATAGTACTGAGGGTAAAAATCCATCAATAACTTTCTCCTATTCCAGTCCAGATAATGAAGAGAATTATCCGGGAGAATTATCCGTTGAGTTAACCTATACTTTATCTGAGGAAAATGAATTAATTATAGAATACAAAGCAAATACTACAGAGGATACTATTGTGAATTTAACGCATCATAGTTATTTCAATCTCGATGGTCACCAATCCGATATCTCAGAACAGGAATTGATTGTGAATTCTGTAAAAATGTTGGAGACGACAAATGAAAATATTCCAACGGGAAGGTTCTTAAACGTTGCTGATTCTTCTTTTGATTTTACGCAGCCAAAAAAATGCCCTTCGAAAATTGATACTACGTTTGTTTTAGAAAAAGAAAATGAATTTTCGGCTTCGCTTTTTAATAAAAAGAACAATCTAAAAATGGCAGTTTATACCAATCAACCCGGAGTTCATATTTATGTAGGCGGTAATTGTTTCAACGCTATTAAAGGAAAAGAAAATGCGGATTATCATGCATTGAGCGGTATTTGTTTTGAAACACAAAATTTTCCTGATGCACCAAATCACGAACATTTTCCAAATTCAGTTTTGAAAAGAGAGAAAACGTATTATCATAAAACGATTTATAAGTTTCAATCCTTTTAACAAAAAACAATTATAATAAATACTGTTTTTTATTTGTTTAAAAATTTTATATCACATCCAAAAATGAATTCGATTTTGAAACCTTCTATTTTTCTACTGTTAATTGTACTGACTTTTTCTTTTGGGAGAATAGAGGCTCAATCAAGAACGAAAGTTAATTTTGGTTCTGATTGGGAATTCAAAAGAGAAGAAAACAACAATTCTGATTGGGAGAAAGTAACGATTCCGCACACTGCAAAAATAGAGCCTTTGGTTGTCAATAACCAGTTTCAGGGAACGTCTTGGTATCAAAAAAAGTTCAAAATCGAAAATTCAAAAAACAAGAAAGTCTTTCTTTATTTTGAAGGAGTGATGCAAGAAGCGGATGTTTGGATAAACGATCAAAAAGTATCCAATCATAAAGGGGGTTATTTGCCTTTTACGGTTGATGTTACTGCGTTTTTAAATTCGAAAAGAGACAATGTAATCAAAGTGAAAGTCAACAATGAAGACAATCCAGAGTTCCTTCCCGGGAAACCGCTAAAGGACTTAGACTTTAATTACTATGGTGGGATTTACAGAAATGTTTATTTGATCACGACAAATAAAGTATACATTACTAATGCGGTAGAGGCGAATAAAACAGCTAGTGGCGGGGTTTATGTAAATTTTGAAAAGAGCAATAAAAATCAAGCTTTTGGTTCGGTTCAGGTGCATTTGAAAAATGAGTTTTCGGTTGAAAAGCGTGTTTCATTGAAATGTATTCTAACTAACAACGATGGAGAAAAACAAGAGTTTAATTCGGAGCCAGTTGTTGTAGATTCAAATACAGATATTGCCATTACGCAAAATATTGAGGTGAAAAACCCGAAACTATGGTCGATTTCTAAACCTAATTTGTACCATTTAGAAGTTCAGTTGATTTCAAATGGTAAAATCATTGATAGTTATTCGGAAAAGGTAGGAATTCGAAAATCAGAACTGAAAGAGGATGGCTACTATCTCAATGATGAGAAATTATACATCACAGGGACTAACCAACATCAGGAATATCCCTATTTAGGATACGCTATTTCCGATGAAGCCCAGTATCGTGATGCAGTGAAAATTAAAAATGCCGGATTTGACTTTGTGCGATTATCACACTACCCTCATGCTGAAGCTTTCCTGGATGCTTGTGATGAACTAGGAATCCTGGTTATGAACAGTTTAACGGGATGGCAGTTTTTTGGAAATGAAATCTTTCAAAAAAATGCTATTAAAGATATCCGGGATATGGCAAGAAGAGACAGAAACCACCCGAGTATTATTTTTTGGGAGGCGTCTTTGAATGAAACCGAAATGAGTGAAAGTTTCATGAGTGAAGCCACTAAAGCACTAAAAGAGGAATTACCTTTTCCACACAATTACAGTGCCTGTTGGATTGATAATCCGAACTACGATATTTTTATTCCTGCACGCCAACACGGAAAGTCACCAGACTATTGGACGAAATACAACAAAGGAAATAGAAAGATATTTATAGCCGAATATGGCGATTGGGAGTATTATGCACAAAATGCCGGATTCAATCAAAAGGAATTTTCAAATTTGAAAGAGGAGGAGAGAACTTCTCGTCAGTTACGTAGTAACGGTGAAAAGCGATTGTTGCAACAAGCGTATAATTTTCAGGAAGCAGCGAATTCAAATAGAAAAGGAACACAGACTATTGGTGAAGCAAACTGGGTGATGTTTGATTACAATCGTGGTTATAGCAATGATTTAGAGAGTTCAGGGATAAGTGATATTTTCAGAATTCCAAAGTTTGCTTATTCGTTTTACCAGAGTCAGCGCAATGCAGCTATAGCTTTGGACGCTAAATTAATATCTGGACCAATGGTACAAATTGCAAATTATTGGACAGAAAATTCCCCGTTGAGTGTTACTGTTTACAGTAATTGTGATGAAGTTGCTTTGTATTTAAATGATGTCTTGGTTGGCAGACAAAAACCAACAATAAATCAAAATAGTGATGAATTGAAGGATGCACCGTTTGTTTTTAAAGTAGAAAAATTTACTGCCGGGACATTGCGTGCCGAAGGTTTTGTTAAAGGAGAAAAAGCCGTTTCAAATGTTGTTAAAACACCTGAACGTGCTACTAAAATTGCAATGAGTTACGATGTTTCGTCAAAAGAGATCAATCCAATTTTTCCTGATATGGTGTTTGTTTATGCCAAAATTACAGATGAAAACGGAACGGTTATTCCTGATGCCACCAATGAAGTGACTTTTGTTTTAAGCGAGGGTGATGCGGAATTAATAGGGGAAAATCCAGTAAAAGCGGAGGCAGGAATTGCTACTATTATCCTTAAAACAGCTGGCTTAAAAAAATCAATAGTACTAACGTCAAGTTCCGAACGATTACAAAATGGGACGCTTACAATTTCTAAATAATGAATGATATTTTAATTAAAAAAACAACCGCTTTTTTTAAACAGACATTTGGTACAGAGCCAAAAAAAATAGTGCTTTCACCAGGAAGAATTAATATTATTGGGGAACATATTGATTACAACGATGGATATGTTTTGCCTGCAGCGATTGACAAAATTATTTGTTTTGCGTTCGAAAAAAGTAATTCGAATACAGCAAGGATAATCGCCATAGATCTTGATGATGAATTTGAAATTGATCTTAGCAGTGCAATGGAGCTAACGGATAATGTTTGGACCAATTATATCCGTGGTGTTGTTAATCAATTGAAAATAAATGGTTTTCAATTTGATGGATTTAACTGTGTTTTTAGCAGTAATATTCCTGTTGGTTCTGGTTTATCTTCTTCAGCAGCGTTAGAATGTGGATTTTTATTTGGAATAAATGAACTTTTTAATTTGAATATTAAGCCAATTGATATTGCATTAATGGGACAAAAAGCAGAGCATTGGGTAGGCATCAATTGTGGGATAATGGATCAGTTTTCAAGTGTCATGGGTTTAGAAAATAAGGTCATAAAAATTGATTGTAAAACATTGGAATTCGAATATCATGACGCTAATTTCAGTGACTATTCTCTGATTTTATTTGATTCTAATGTGAAACATTCTTTGATGACCTCGGCTTATAATGAAAGAAGACAGCAATGTGAAGAAGGTATTGCTATTATAAAAAATAATTTTCCTGAGATAAATAGTTTTAGAGATTGTACGGAACAGCACGTGTTAGGATTAAAAGAATTAATGAGTGAGAATGTTTTCAAAAGATGCCTTTTTGTTGTAAAAGAAATCAAGAGGGTGCAACAAGCCTGTGAGGCTTTAGACAAAGGAGATATTAAAACTTTAGGCAGACTAATGTTTGAAACTCATGAAGGATTATCGGTTGATTATGAAGTCAGCTGCGCTGAATTAGACTTGATAGTAGACATTCTTAAAGAAGAAGAAGCTGTAATTGGTTCCCGATTAATGGGAGGTGGATTTGGTGGTTGCACAATCAACTTGATAAAAAAGGGGCATGAACAGGATATTAAAGAGAAACTTTCGGCACTTTATTTTGATGCTTTTGGAATAGAATTAAAAATTTATGATGTTAAAATCGGAAACGGTACATCACTTTATAACAATAACTAGAATGAAAAATTTTGATATCAACGAAGACCCGCACAGACGTTATAACCCGTTAATCAACGAGTGGGTTTTGGTTTCTCCACATCGTTCAAAAAGACCTTGGCAGGGACAAAACGAAACAGTTAGCTCAGATTCTTTACCAGAATATGATCCGACTTGTTACTTATGTCCAGGAAATGTTCGCGCAAATGGCGAGGTAAATCCAGCATATGAAAACGCTTTTGTTTTTGAAAATGATTTTGCTGCTTTAAAGCAAGAGGAGATTATTTTTGAGGATACTAAAAAAGAAACGTTTTTCAAAGCACAACCGGAAAGAGGAATTTCCAGAGTGGTGTGTTTCTCTCCAAAACACAATCTGACTTTGCCGGAAATGTCTGTTGCTGCCATTAAAGACATCATTACTACTTGGCAAAAAGAGTATACTGATTTAGGTAAAGTAGATTATATCAATCATGTTCAGATTTTTGAAAATAAAGGAAGTGTAATGGGATGTAGTAATCCACATCCACACGGACAAATCTGGGCACAATCTTCATTGCCGACAGAAGTGGAGAAAACACAGAATAATCTGAAAGCGTATTTTGATAAACATGGAAGTACACTTTTGCGGGATTATTTGCAAGAAGAATTAAAGTTAAACGAACGTATTGTAATTGAGAATGATCATTTTGTAGCTTTAGTGCCTTTTTGGGCAATTTGGCCTTACGAAACGATGATAATCAGCAAACGTCATTTTGGTATGATCACTGATTTAACTGAAACAGAAAAAAACGCTTTTGCGACAATTTTAAAACAGTTAACCACAAAATATGATAATCTTTTTGAAACGTCATTTCCGTATTCGTCAGGAATTCATCAGTCGCCAACTGACGGTGAAGCCCATCCGGAATGGCAATTTCATATGCATTTTTATCCGCCATTGTTGCGTTCTGCAACCGTAAAAAAATTTATGGTTGGGTATGAAATGCTAGGCGAATCACAAAGAGATATTACCCCCGAAAAAAGTGCTGAAATTTTAAAAAACTTATCAGAACTTCATTACAAGCATTCCTCGTAAACTAAATGAAGGATAGTGCGAATTTCAAATGAATTGATCTCCAGCTCAATTTCAATTTCTTTGTTTTCTACGACTCTTTTGTCTTTTTTAAAAGGATAATTAATTTTACCAACCAACCAATTAAAACCATGAATTTATGAAAAACATTAAGGCCGTAAATCAGTTGTTAAGGATTAAAACATTCTTAACCTCTAAACTTACTCTGTCAATCATTATTATGGGCTCGTGCATCAGTTTGCAGGCTCAGAATAGTATTACAGGGTCTGTTGTAGATCAAAAAACATCCCAAACCGTTATTGGCGCTTCTGTAGTAGTCAAAGGAACTACAAATGCAACCATGACTGATGGTGATGGGAATTATAAATTAAACGTAGCTGACCCTAATGCTACACTAGTTTTCTCCTACATCGGATATACTAAAGTTGAAGAAGCTATTGCAGGAAGAAATGTAATAAATGTTTCACTCAGTGAAGAAAATAATACATTAGAAGAAGTAGTAGTAATTGGATACGGAACTGTTAAAAAGAGTGATTTGACAGGAGCTGTTGGAGGATTAAAAGCTGCACAATTGGATTCTCAAAGTAATACAAATTTAGGAAGCGCAATACAAGGTAAAATTGCCGGTGTTACTGTAGAGTCTGCAGGTGGTGCTCCGGGATCGGGAACTAGGATCCAGATTAGAGGTGCCGGATCATTAAACAATAACAATCCTTTGATATTGGTTGATGATATTGCTGTTTCCTCAATGAATAACCTTAACCCAAGTGACATCGAATCAATTCAAGTTTTGAAAGATGCATCTGCGGCTGCAATTTATGGTTCAAGAGCTGCAAACGGTGTAATTTTAATTACCACAAAAAGTGGGAAAAAAGGAGAGATGAAAGTTAGCTTTGATTCTTTTTATGGTGTTGCCAGTGTAACTAAGAAACTAGACTTGTTAAATCAAGAGGAATGGGCAAAAGTAAGTAATGCCGCATATAGCGCTGCAGGAAAAGCACCGTTAGACATTGCTCTAAACCCTCAGGTTCCAGGTGCAGGAATTAATTGGCAGAATGAAATATTCAGAGATGCTCCTACACAAAATTATTCATTAGGGCTTTCTGGAGGATCAGATAATTTGAAATATAATATGTCATTAAGCTACTTTAATCAAGAAGGAGTTATAAAAGAGACAAATTATGACCGTGTCAATTTAAGGGTTAAATCGGATTACAAAAAAGGGATTTTTAAAATTGGAGAAACAGTAATGTTGACCAAAGAAAAAAGAAATGATTTGCCAGGCATGCCAGGTCAGGGAAGGAATATTCTTGGAGCTGCTATATCTATGATTCCTGGATTTGCAATTTATAATGAAGATGCTATAGGTGGATATGGTGGAGCATCAGGTGCGGTTACCGATATCTTTAATCCAGTGGCAGCTTTGAATCTTTTTGATGTAAAAAATGATTATTACCAAGCATTGATTAATACCTATGCTGAAGCAAGTTTCTTTGATGGCTTTAAATATAAATTAAATGTTGGGGTAACGCTTTCTGAGCATAAGAGTTATAACTATACACCACGTTATGAAGTAGGTGGATTCTTCAAGAATTTAAAAAATACTTTAGCGGAAGGAAGTGATTTAAACCAGTATTATCAAATCGAAAATACTTTAAATTACTCAAAAAAATTCGGAAAGCATTCCGTAAATTTATTAGCAGGACATACTGTTTATCAAAATAATTTTCGTTCAATTTTAGGTTCTGTACAAGGAATGCCAGATGGTATATTTGTTCTGGCTGGTGCTGAGCAGCCTGCTATTTCAGGGATTGCCAGTGAGAGTAAATTGATTTCTTATCTTGGACGTGCGATATATTCTTACGATAATAAATACATCCTTACGGCAACTTTCAGACGTGATGGTTCCTCTCGTTTTAGTCCAGAAAATAAATGGGGAAATTTCCCGTCAATTTCTGCAGCATGGGGAATAGGAAAAGAAGATTTTTTCAAAAATCTAGACTTACCGGTATCTGAATTCAAGTTGCGTACAAGTTATGGTATATTAGGAAATCAAGAAATTGGAGATTACCAATACCTTGGATCAATTACATCAGGAATAAGCTATGGTACAGGAGAACCAAATACACTTTGGATCGGTAATATTCAAACAGAATATCCTGCGATTGGATTAAAATGGGAATCAACTACGACAGCCAATGTTGGTTTTGATTTAGGTTTATGGAATGGTAAATTAGATTATACTTTTGACTACTTTCAAAAAAACACATCAGATTTACTTTTACGTGTGCCAATTCCTTTGTCAGTAGGATCTAGTAATGATCCTTATACAAATGCTGGTGAGGTTTCAAATAAAGGTTTTGAGATGGGTTTAACGCTTAATCAAAAAGTAGGAGAAGTTAATTTCTCTATAACTTCTAATATTTCAAGTGTAAAAAATCGTGTTGAAGAATTGAGCACAGGAAGTCAGATTCTTGCAGGTTCTAGTGGATCATTTCATGGATCAGCTGTGACTTACAGTAAAGTAGGGTATCCTATTTATTCTTTTTTCCTTGTTAAGACTGATGGATTATTCAGAACACAAGAGGAACTGGATGCACATAATGTGAATGGAACTCCTATCCAGCCCAGAGCAGCAATAGGAGACATAAGATATGTTGATTTTAATGGAGACGGAAAAATTGATGCAGGAGACAGACAGTTTAGAGGAAGTGCTTTTCCTGATTTCGAATATGGACTACGTATTCAGGCAGATTGGAAAGGAATTGATTTGACTGTTGCCGCTCAAGGTGTTCAGGGCAATGAAATATACAATGGAAATAATACTGACTTAGCAACAGTAAAAGCAAATACAAATTATGCTACTTCAACTTTAGATTCATTTACTTTTAACCCAAACTCTAATTTTCCAAGATTAAATATTGATGATCCAAATGATAATGGTGCTGATTATTCAGATCGTTTCCTTGAAAATGGTTCTTATCTTAGAATAAAAACGATTCAGGTTGGGTATACGTTTCCTAATAATTTAAGTAAAAAATTAGAAATTGACAGATGTCGATTCTATGTTGCAGGAGATAATCTTATCACTTCTACAAAATATACAGGATACAATCCAGATGTTTCGGCTGATGGACTTGGAGGTAGAGGAATAGATTACAAATCGTACCCATTAAGCAAGACTATAATTTTTGGTATGCAACTTAACTTTTAAATCAACGAAAAATGAAAAAGAAATTAATTATATTATATTTTATGGGAGGGCTAGCTTTGCTAAGTTCTTGTTCGGATAACCTTGAATTAGAAAACCCTAGTAAAGTAACAACCGGTTCTTTCTGGCAAACGCCTGAGGATTTGGAGTCTGGATTAGCGACTGTTTACAATGTATTAGTAGATAACAATAACGCAGGTTATTGGGAAATACAAGCAATGCAGCTGAAAGAAAACAGAACAGAAAATTTCGTTGCAAGAAATGATGTGCCTGGTCGTTATGCTGTTTCTACCTATAAAAACACACCAAGTACAAATGAGACTACTGGAATGTATAAAGCATTGTACATTGGTATATTTCGTGCTAATCAAGTAATCAATTATGCTCCTCAAATCAAAAATATTGATGAAACAAAAAGAGCACAAATAGTTGCTGAAGCTACTTTTCTAAGAGGACTGAACTATTTTAATTTAGTAAATGAATTTGGAAGTGTTCCGATTTTTACAGATTTAGTAAAGGAATCAGCAGATTATTTTAAAGAAAAATCGACAGAAGAAGAAGTATGGCAACAAATTATTGCTGATTTTGAAGCGGCAGCAACTAGCCCTCTGCCTGAGATCTATCCTTCAGCTTTAAAAGGCAGAGTGACAAAAAATACTGCAATCGCTTACCTTGGAAAATCGTATTTGTATTTAAAAGATTGGGCAAAAGCGGAAGAGCAATTTTCTAAACTGGTAAATAACGAAACCGCAAATGGGTTTGGTCTTTTGGACGATTACGCGCAATTATTTGATGGTAAGCATGAAAATAGTAAGGAATCAGTGTTTGAAATTCAATTCAGCAGACAAGGTGGTGCTACAATTTGGGGTGGAAATCCATCAGAAAGAACAAGAGCAACTACTATGGCTCAGGAATTAGCACCAGGAGAAGTTGGAGGATGGTTTGAGCTGTTACCTACAAAAAAATTATTAGATGCTATGACCAAAGAGAAAACTACAGATGGTAGTTTTGATCCGAGAGCACTTGCTACTTTGGCATGGGATTATCCGGGAAGTGTTTATTATAATTATAATTTCACATCTAAGTTTAAGGCGACTGATATATGGATAAGAAAAAATCAAAACTGGTGGAATAACGATGAAGGAGATTGGAAATCAGAATTGAACGAATATGCAATGCGTTATGCTGATGTACTTTTAATGCTTGCTGAGGCAAAAACGATGCAAGGAAAAGTTGGTGAAGCAATACCTTTAGTTAAAAGAATAAGAGACAGAGCAAAGTTGGCTACTATCACAATGACAGGATGGAGTCAAACCCAAATGATGGATGAGATTATGCATCAAAGAAATGTTGAATTTGCTCGTGAAGGAATTCATTGGTATGATTTAAGAAGATGGGGTACTTTAGAAAAAGTAATCAAAGAAAGCCAAGTTGGCGGTTATCTTAATTACTCGGCTAAATACAACTACTTCCCTATTCCGGAAAGTGAGTTGAATAACAACCCAAAAATGACACAAAATGCCAATTGGTAATAAGGGTCATATATTTTAGTTAGTAAAAGGTTAAAAATAAGAATTTGACAAATGGTTAATGAACTATATCATAGTGCATTAATCATTTGTCATCTCTTATAAAAAATATCCGATAGCTTTAGGTTTATCAGATAAAAGTATTTCGATTTTAAAAATTCATTATAAATGAAAAAAGCAACAATTTTAGCCTGCATTTTTACAGTTATTTCTTTGGTTGTGTTCGCACAAGAAAAGCCAATGATTAATGATTGGGAAAATCCAGCAATATTTCAGATTAATAGAGAACCTGCAAGAGCTGCATTTTTACCTTATGCTGATGAATCATCTGCTATTGCTGATGATTATACGCGTTCTCCTTGGTTTCTAACTTTAGACGGAAAATGGAAATTTAATTGGGCACCAACACCCGATCAGCGTCCTAAAGATTTTTTTAAAACAGATTTTAATACAACCAACTGGAAAGAAATTTCTGTGCCTTCAAACTGGGAATTGGGCGGGTATGGAATTCCTATTTACACTAATATAATCTATCCATTTGTTAAAAATCCACCGTTCATTGATCATGCAGATAATCCAGTAGGGTCTTACCGACGTGCTTTCGAGTTGCCAGAAAATTGGAACGGACGTCGTGTTTATCTTCATTTTGAAGCAGGAACTTCAGCGATGTATATTTGGATAAATGGAGAAAAAGTAGGGTATAGTGAAAATACGAAAAGTCCAACGGAATTTGATATTACTAAATACGTAAAAGCTGGTAAAAACCAGGTTGCCGTTGAGGTGTATCGTTGGAGTGATGGTTCTTATTTAGAAGATCAAGATTTTTGGCGTTTGTCAGGAATAGATCGTGACGTTTACCTTTATAGTACGGCTAATACTCGTATTGCAGATTTCTTTGCACGTCCTGATCTTGACGATTCTTATAAAAACGGAAGTCTGTCTGTTGATGTTAAACTTAAGAACATGAACAAGGTTACAAAAAATAACCAAACTGTAGAAGCTAAATTAGTGGATGCAGCAGGAAAGGAAGTTTTTACAAAAACGATTAAAATAAATTTAAAAGCAAATTCAACGGAATCAGTTAGCTTTACTGAAAAAGTAGACGCACCACTTTTATGGAACAATGAAAATCCTTATTTATATACTTTATTGCTTACGCTTAAAGATGACAATGGAAAGTTCGTGGAGACGGTTTCTACTCAAATCGGTTTCCGAAAAGTAGAATTAAAGAACGGACAGTTGTTGGTTAACGGCATCCGAATCATGGTGCATGGTGTAAATATCCATGAACATAATCCTAAAACGGGTCATTATCAAAATAAAGAAACCATGATGAAGGACATTCGCATGATGAAGCAGTTAAACATCAATGCAGTGCGAAGCAGCCATTACCCTTCTAATTTGGAGTGGGTTAAGTTGTGTAATCAGTATGGTTTGTTCTTGGTAGACGAGGCTAACATTGAAACTCATGGTATGGGTGCTGAATTGCAAGGTTCTTTCGATAAAACAAAACATCCTGCTTATCTGCCGGCGTGGAAAGCAGCACATATGGATCGAATTTACAGTTTGGTAGAGCGCGATAAAAACCAACCTTCTGTAATTCTTTGGTCTTTGGGTAATGAGTGTGGAAACGGACCTGTTTTTCAAGAGGCTTATAATTGGGTAAAAAACAGAGATAAAACACGATTGGTTCAATTTGAGCAAGCTGGTGAAGAAGAAAATACCGATGTAGTTTGTCCTATGTATCCTAGTATGGATTATATGAGAGAGTATGCTAAACGCAAAGAGGTCAAACGTCCGTTTATTATGTGCGAATACTCACATGCTATGGGGAATAGTAGTGGTAATTTTCAGGAATACTGGGATATTATTCGTAGCAGCAATAACATGCAGGGGGGATTTATCTGGGATTGGGTAGATCAGGGATTTGAGATGACAGATGAAGTAGGACGCAAATATTGGTCGTATGGTGGAGATATGGGAAGCCAAAATTACACTAACGATGAGAATTTCTGTCATAATGGATTAGTTTGGCCAGATCGTACACCACACCCAGCTGCTTTTGAAGTGAAAAAAGTGTATCAGGATATTCTGTTCACAGGGGTTGATTTAAAGCAAGGAATTATTCAGGTAGAAAATGGATTTGGTTATACAAATCTAGAGAAATACCTTTTCAAATATGAGGTTTTAGAAAACGGGCTGGTCATCAAGACAAGTACTGTTGATATAAGTCTTGCGCCGCAATCCAAGAAACAAATACAACTTGAATTGCCAAAATTAGCGTCAATAGACGGAGTCGAATATCTTTTGAATATTTATGCTTACACAAAAGAAGGTACCGAAGTTTTACCTCAAAATTTTGAAGTTGCCAGAGAACAGTTTTTAATTAGTGAGAGTAAATATTTTATTAAATCAGCAGCAAAAGGGATAAGTCCTATTGTTAAAGAAACGAATGATGCTATCATCCTTAGCGCTGCAGGTGTTGAGGTAACAATAAATAAGAAAACGGGTTTGATGCAGCAATATAGATCTAATGGGGACTATTTTTTCAATCAAATGCCAGTTCCTAATTTTTGGCGTGCTCCAACGGATAATGATTTTGGGAATTATATGCAGGTAACCAGTAATGTATGGAGAACTGTGGGAAGATTCAGTAGTTTGAATAGCATAGAGGTTAAGGAAGTGTCTGGTAAAACAATAATAGTGGCCAGTCTTTTCTTAAAAGACGTAGCGTCTTTTTATACAATTACTTACTCGATGGATTCTGATGGTAGTTTAACACTGCAGAATTCATTCAAAGCAGGAAGTAATCCATTGGCTGAAATGCCTCGTTTTGGGATGCTATTCTCTCTTAAAAAAGAGTTGGATAATTTCAGTTACTACGGAAGAGGACCTTGGGAAAATTATCAGGATAGAAACACATCATCTCTGAAAGGAATTTACCAAAGTAAAGTTGCGGATCAATATGTACCTTACACACGGCCTCAAGAAAATGGGTATAAAACAGATGTTCGTTGGCTAACGATTACAAATAATTCAGGAAATGGAATTGAAATCGAAGGTTTACAGCCACTAGGAGTTAGTGCGTTGCATAATTACCCTGAAGATTTTGATCCAGGTTTGACAAAAAAGTACCGTCATACTAGTGATATTACACCACGAAATGAAGTTGTGATTTGTGTTGATTTAGCGCAAAGAGGTGTTGGTGGAGACAATAGTTGGGGTGCTATGCCACACGAACAGTACCAATTGAAAGACAAAGAGTATAGTTACGGTTTTGTTATTAAAGCTAAAAAGAAATAAAAAATTAAAATTTCACTCCTTTTTAGCACTTATAAATAGGGGTGGAATAAATTGAGCGGATACAAATGAAGCTGTTAAAATTAATTATTATGAAAGAAAAACTAGAATCCTATTTTAATAAAAAATATATGGTCACTATATATTTTATGATAAGTGTTATCACATTATCAGCGCAGAAAGTGACTATTCCTATTGCAACTGATAGTAATCTTATGTTGTTGCAAACGGATGATGACAACCGACTCCGAACGGTTTATTTTGGTAAGCCTCTCGCTAACGACAGTGAATATTCCGCTGTTTCAGAGGGCTATAATTTCAAAGACGAAAATGCGGGAATTTATAATGCTACCTATACACCTGCAGGGACATGGAATTTTTCTGAACCTGCAATTCAAGTCAAACATGCTGATGGTAATCCATCTTTGGAACTTAAATATGTAAGTCATAAAACAGAAAAGGTTGACGCTAATTCTTCTCTTACAAGTATTCTTTTAAAGGATGCACTTTATCCTTTTGAAGTTACTTTGTACTATAAAATTTGGACAAAAGAAAATATAATCGAGCAATGGACAGCGATAAAACACAGTGAAAAAAAACCTGTTTTGTTGCAAAAATTTGCTTCTGCTAATTTATATTTCACCAATAAAGATTTTTATCTTACCAGTTTTCAAGGGGAATATTTAAAAGAGATGCAACCCATTGAATCAAAGCTTTTACAAGGGATAAGAACCGTGGATTCTAAACTGGGAACAAGGGCCATGCTTTTGCAAACGCCAAATTTCATAGTGTCGTTCGGTAAACCAGCTTCTGAAAATGAAGGAACTGTAATGTTGGGTCAACTTGCCTGGAGCAGTAATTTCAAACTGGATTTTGAAATAGACTCTTATAAAAATCTTCGCCTTCTCGCAGGAATTAATCCGTATGCATCAGAATATTTATTGCCGGCAAATCAAATTTTCAAAACGCCGTCTTTAATTTATGCATTGTCTAATCATGGCACAGGGGAAGCGAGCCGAAACCTTCATGATTGGGCTCGAAAATACAGATTGTTAGATGGTCAAGGAGAGCGCCTTACATTGTTAAACAATTGGGAAGCGACTTATTTTGATTTTGATGAGAATAAAATTTCTTCTTTATTTAAAGATGCTAAAGACTTAGGAGTAGATATGTTTTTGTTGGATGATGGATGGTTTGGAAATAAGTATCCTAGAAATGACGATAAAGCGGGTCTTGGGGACTGGAAAGAAAATGCAAAGAAGTTGCCGCATGGTTTAGGCTATTTAGTGAAAGAAGCCAAAAAAGAAGGAATAAAGTTTGGGATTTGGATAGAACCTGAAATGGTAAACCCAAAAAGTGAATTATACGAAAAACATCTTGATTGGGTCATCCGACAGCCGGACAGACCTGAGGTTTATTATCGCAATCAGTTGGTACTGGATTTGTCTAATCCGGAAGTACAGGATTTTGTATTTGGAATCGTAGACAATCTGTTTGTTGAAAATCCAGAATTGGCTTTTATAAAATGGGATTGTAATGCCGTTATATATAATGCTTATTCGGCATATCTTAACAAAAAAGGAATTCCTCAATCTAATTTATATATCGATTATGTAAGAGGTTTGTATAAAGTGTTGGAGCGAATCCGTGCCAAATATCCTAAGGTTCCTATGATGTTGTGTTCTGGTGGAGGCGGTCGCGCAGATTATGAATTGCTTAAATATTTTACGGAATTCTGGCCAAGTGATGATACCGAGCCCATAGAAAGAATATTTATGCAATGGGATTATTCTTATTTTTTCCCTGCTATTGCTACCGATAACCACGTTACTGACTGGGGGAAACAACCACTAAAGTTTAGAATTGATGTGGCTAGTATGGGAAAATTAGGATTTGATATAGTAGCAAGCCATTTAAATGAAAACGATAAATTGTTTTGTAAACAGGCAATTGCTAATTACAATTCTTTTAAAAATATTGTATGGCATGGCAACTTGTATCGTTTGATAAATCCTCATGAGAATGATATCTCGGCACTTATGTATGTTAATCCAGAAAAGAGTAAAGCGATTGTTTTTAATTATTTGGTAAATAACCGCTTCAAGATAACCGCTACACAAAGACCTGTTGTTTTGGATGGATTAGATCCGAAGAAAAAATATACCGTAAAGGAAATTAACTTGTATCCTGGAACTAAATCATCAATCTCTTCTGAGAAAGTATATACAGGAGATTTTCTTATGAAAGTAGGGGTCAATCCTAATGTTACTTTACAAAGAACTAGTGTGTTGCTTGAAATAAATGAAGTAAGATAACCGGAAATATTAAAAATAAGAATATTAGATTCATTATAAAAGTAAATTATGAAAGTATTAGTTACAGGCGGCTTAGGTTTTATTGGCTCGCATACTGTTGTCGAATTGCAAAACGAAGGATTTGAAGTTGTAATTATTGACAATCTTTCTAACTCATCTGAAGAAGTTTTGAAAGGAATTATCGCGATAACGGGTAAAACGCCTCTTTTTGAAAAATTGGATTTAAGAGAGAAAACAACGGTTCAGGATTTTTTTAAAAGACATTCTGATGTTGCTGGCGTAATCCATTTTGCAGCTTCTAAAGCTGTTGGTGAGAGTGTAGAAAAGCCTTTGTTGTACTATGAAATACCCATGATTTAGCAAGCGCAAACCCCCATGAGTTTTTCACGGAACGTGAATATATTCGTAAATTAGATGTCTAAAAAACATTTAAGATTATGGAAACAGTTCAATTCG